>CAJMLK010000007.1 GCA_905214305.1 uncultured bacterium | reverse complement strand
CCACTCATGGAAAAGAACAGCGTATCTGCCGATATGGACGCATCATTATAACTTTCTGCGGCCACATTCGGCTCTTGGCAGAAAACCTCCAGCTTCGAAGCTAGGAGGGTGAACAACGTATTGACACTCTACATCTAGAGCAGATCAACTTTGAGGATGGATTTTCTCAAAGTTCAAGACTCTCTCGCTTCGGCGCCAGACAGCGCAAATAATCTGCGCTTGCGCCGTTGCTGCGGGCGCCTGCCCGCGCAGCGCCAAAGCAGTTTCAAGGTGAAAAGGCTCAAAAAGAGCCCGGTTGTGTGCGGTCCGGGGTGGCGTCGTGGCTGCCCGTCCGGTTCGCGTTTTTCGCCCGTGTCGTTTTTGTCACAGCAGCCCGCTCAGGTGACTGTTTTCAAGGCGTACATCCTGTCGTGGCAGGCGGCTCCAGTCAAAGGCGGGCATCAGTTCCGTCGGGCTTGCGCTCCGGGCGGAAAATGTCAGACCTGCCAGATGCCCCAGCAGACCCGTAATGCGGCGCGGATCAACCCCCTGTTCCCGCAGGCAACGCAGGGACAGGCTGTTGTGGCGCTTGGCCAGGCGCTCTCCCTCTGCATCCAGAAGCAGGGGCACATGGGCGTAGGAAGGCGCACCATAGCCCAGGAGGTCGAGAAGAGCAATCTGGCGCGGGGTAGAGGGCAGAATGTCCCGCCCGCGCACCACCTGCGTGACGCCCATGAGCGCGTCGTCCACGGCTACAGCCAGTTGGTAGGCCACAACACCGTCGGAACGCCGCAGGGCGAAATCGCCCCCGCATTGGGAAAGAAGAAAATTTTGCGGCCCCATGACGGCATCGGCAAAGGATATGGCGTGCGCGGGGCAGCGCAGACGCACGCAGGCTTTGCGGCCAGAGCGCAGCATGACCTGAATCTGCTGCAGGCTCAGATGGCGGCAGGTTCCGGGATAGGGCGCGCCCGCATCGTCCACATGCGGCGCGGCAGCAAGCTGACGCAGTTCCTTGCGGGTGCAAAAGCAGGGGTAGGTCAAACCGGCCTGTTCCAGCCGCGTCAGGGTCGATTCGTAAATCTTGCCGCGTCGGCTTTGCACGTAGGGACCACAGGGACCGCCCGTATCGGGGCCATGATCCCAGTCAAGGCCGAGCCAGTGCAGGTCTTCCAGCAGAGCTGCGGCATAGTCCGGCCGTGAGCGCTGCGGGTCAATGTCTTCAATGCGCAGCAGTATCTGCCCGCCCTGTGAACGGGCGGCAAGCCAGGCCAGCAGAAAAGCCCAGGCATTGCCCAGATGGATATACCCAGTGGGGCTTGGGGCCAGTCTGCCGCAAGGAAGTGGTGGATGCTGCATGAGCTTTTCAGAAATATGCATGCCATGCCGGACAGTTTTCATGGCGCTACGGCAGTTGCGCCAGAATGGGGGCCTTGTGGCTCCCTGTGCTCCGCCCCCGGAGCCGTCGATGCCTCAAACCGCAGCCATTCCTGAAGCAAGTTTGCCTTGCAGTGCCTGCGTAAAGGCAGGCAAACCCTGCCCGCACCTTGTGGTACGGATTTTCAGGAGAAACCCTGCCAGCGCGGACAAAATGTTTTAGCCGTGAACAGCTTGAGCCAGCCAAAGGCATGTGTCGCGCGTCTGTGCGCCGCTGTTTTTATGCTTTTCCCGCCAGTGGCGGGCAGCATATCTGTGCCGTGCCATGAGTCTGCCCACGGATGCCGCGAGAATTCGATATGCACTGGCTGTTTCAAGCTGCTGCCGTCAGCTCCGGCCCGGTCAGGAATTGTTTTTTTTGTCCTTGCCCTGATTCTTCTTGTTCCCGGAGTCAGATTTGGCTGCCGAGGTTTTGTCGGGCGCGGCCTTTTTTGTTTCAGCCTTTTTGGCCGTTGCCCCGGCCTTGTCCTGTGACTTGTTTTGTGTTTTTGCCGATGCGCCACCAGAGTTTTTGCCGGACGCCTTGTCAGGCCCCTTGGCCGAGCTTTTGGAGGATTGCGCGGCCTGTCTGGTGTTTTTGCTGTTCCGGCTTTCAGCGGTACGGGCCGAAGAGGCGTTCTTTTTGTCGTTGCTGGCGACCTGTATGGCCGTATCCCGCTTTTTCTCGCGCGTATTTGTGTTTTTGGAGTCACGCGTGGCGGCGCTGCTGCGGCTTTTCGCCGATTTTTTCTTGTCTCGGGCCAGTTCGCGCACAAACTTTTCTTCGGTAAAGTCGGTGAGGCGGCTTTCGGCCTGAGCCGTCAGCGTTTCGCCGCCTTCAACCTTGACGCGGCGCGCGCTCAGAAACGTGTTGCGAAAATAGGGGTCGTCCAGAGAGTTGATGCGCACTCTGGTGCGCTTGCGCGGGCTGTGGATAAACTTGCCGTCGCCCACGTAAATGCCCGTGTGGTAACCCCGCCGGGGGTGGCGAAAAGCCACGATGTCTCCGGCGCGCATGTCTTCGACCCTTGTGATGCGCTGCCCGATGACAGACTGTTCCCGCGCGGTGCGCGGCAACTGCACGCCGACGCTTTTATACGTCCAGCAGACAAAACCCGAACAGTCAAAACCGTCCGGGGTAGTTCCGCCGCGCACATATGGGGTTCCGATGGCTGATCTGGCCTTGCGCAGGATCTGCTGACTGGCCTCTTGCTGGTTGGAATCAAAAGCTGCTTCATAGGAGCGTCGGAAACGCTCGGCGCGCAGGCTGTCGATGCTGTCTTCCTGTGACCCCTTCTTGGCGGCGCAACCGAAGGCCAACACGCAGCCCATCATTAACGCGCACAGTTTCAGACATTTTCCCATCAGCGCTCCACAATGTTATGCCGGCCCGTGGGCGGCGGCAGGTCAGTCGGAAAAACGGGGCATGCCCGGAGTAATCTTTCGGGCTTCCGGCCCCGGTTGTCTGTTCCGGCCGTGATGGCCGGGCGTACGGGCCTGCAGTTCAGGCTTTGATATCCAGCAGGGTTCCCAGCATGGCATCGCCGGTGCGCACAGTGGCGGCATTGGCTGTATAGGCATGCTGGGTTGAAATCATGGAAACCATTTCACGGGCCAGATTGGTGCGGCTGGGATTTGTGGCCTCAAGGGGCAGGCCCGCCGTCACGTCATAAACTGCCTGAGCGGCGTTGAATCCCGTGCCGCCCGTGCCGCCCGTGCCGGATGAACCAGCCGGGCCGTTGCCCTGCAGCACGGCGTCAAGGCGCACCCCCTGGCCTGCCGGGCCGGTGGCGTAGACGGCGCGTTGCGGCTCAAAGCCCGCGGTGCTGACATTGGCAACATTGTGCGCAGAAACAGCCATGCCCCAAGAGTGGGTGTTCATGGCTGAAGCGCCCAGTTGCATGCTTGTGTTTATGCCGCTCATATCTGCATCCTGAGGCGGTCTTGCGTGTCTGCCCGTGACAATTTTGGCGCGGGCGGCGCGCATGTAAAAACAACCCTTAGCGCTGCACTAGCACAACCGGCAAACGATTGCAAAATTTTTTTGCCGTGGCGTGCAGGCTCGGTTTCAGCTCCTGTCGCACATGTGCCGCTCAATGCGGGCAAAGGCATTGTGGTTGTGTATGGATTCCATACTTTCCACTTCAACGCTGAACCATTCCACCTGGCCGTGTTCTGACAGGCGCTGCGCCACATTGCGCACCACGTCTTCCACAAATGCGGGATGGGCAAAGGCGTGCTCGGTGACGTATTTTTCGTCTTCGCGTTTGAGCAGCGTATAGACGGCTGATGAACCCGAGGCTTCGGCGATGTCGATGAAATCTTCCAGCCATGAAAATGTTTTCATGCGCAGGCGCATGCGTACCATGGCCCGCTGGCTGTGCGCCCCTTCATTGCTGATGGCCTTGGAGCAGGGGCAGACCGTCATGACGGGCACGTCTACTTCAAGAATAAAGTGCTGCCCAGCATCGTCAAGCTCACCGGTGAGGCGGCACTGATAGCTGACCAGCGCGGGGCTGCCCGAAGCCGGGGCCGCCTTGCTGATGAAGTAGGGAAAGCAGAAACGTGCGTAAGCCCGCCGGGCTTCCAGCCGCTGCCTGATATCCTGCAGCAGGCGGCGCACCGACTGATAGCTTATCTCGTCATTCCACTGTTCCAGCGCTTCCACAAAGCGGCTCATGTGGGTTCCCTTGAATGAAGAGGGCAGGTCCACGCCAAGGTCTACGCTGGCTACTGTCTGCTGTGTGCCTCTGGTGCGGTCGCGCACGAGCAGGGGCAGGCGGAGTTCTCGCACACCCACGCGGTCGATGTTCAGGGGAATCTGCGGGGCATGACTTTGCACATCTTCCATTATGCCAGGTCCTCTCCTGTGGTAGTGCCGGTAAAAGTGCCGTGCTTGACACCGCGGCAGGCGATCAGCTTGTCGGCCAGAGCGCGCATGCGCCGGGGCTCGCCTTTGAGCACGAGCACTTCAAGACAGTTGTAATGGTCAAGGTGCACGTGCAGGGTGGTGACAATAAGGTCATGATCGTCGTGCTGAATCTGCACAAGCCGACGCGAAAGATCGTTTTTATGATGGTCATAAACCAGAGTGAGCGTGCCGGCGCCGTGGGCATCGCTGTTCCACTTTTCTTCCACCAGAGCCTTGCGGATAAGGTCGCGTATGGCTTCGGAACGATTGGGATAGCTTTTGCGCCGGCAAAGTTCGTCAAAGGGTTCCAGCAGGTCTTGATCCAGTGAAACGCCAAAGCGTGCAAGATTTCCCATAGCTGTGTCCTGCGGCGCTTCCCGCCTGCAAGGGCGGAGCGCTGTTCGTTTGTGTTGCGGCCGCGTCAGGCGCGGCGAATTTCCCATACCTGCACGGTAACGGGTACGGGCTGGGCGTAGAGGGCTTCCACCTTTTGGGCGTACACCCGCCTTCCGTGCCAGCCGCCGCTTTGCAGGGCGTGCAGGAACGTGTCGTAGACCGAACGCCCCGGCTCGGCCACCCACGCCGCGCCGTCAGGAGACAGGGCGTGGCCCAGAAAGCGCAGTACCGGTGTTACAAAGCGCTTTTCATACATGATGTCGCCACCCCAGATGCGGTGCATGCAGCCCGACCGCACCGCGGGACAACGCCAATCCATAACTGTCCACAGCGCCTGGGAAACTTCGTTAAGCTCCGCGTTGCGGGCGGCAAAGCGCAGGGCCACTTCTTCATAATCCGCAGCCGTCACGCGTGCGCCGAGCCACTGGCCCACCAGAGCCGTGAGGCCCAGCCCGCAGCCCAGATCAAGGCAGTTCTGCCCCTCGATCTCATGGCGGCGCTCATGCAGCCATGAGGCCAGTGCCACGCTTGACGGCCAGAGTTCCGTCCAATAGGGCAGGCGCTCGTCGTCAAAGTCGTGGGAATCGGCAGTCATGGCTTCCCACAGCTGCTCAAGGTCGGCGGCGCGGCTGAGCTGCCACAGCCGCCCGGCGGCGCGCACAGTGATGTGCGGCTGATAGGCGCTCAGGGCCTTGTCTTCGTGCTGCGGGTATTCTGGCGGCATATATTCTCCGGCGGAAGCTTATCCTAATGGGTCGCCGCTGTACAGGGCGTACGGGCGCATGGCCCTGCGCGGCGCCTGGCGTTATTATTGGGGGCTTGAGGTGAGCGGACGCCGGGTATATAAGAATCTGCGCTGACGAACAAGCGTTTTTCTGCACGGCTGCGGGCAGCCGTGTCATTTCTGCAGCCGTAAGGACACATGCATGCACAAGCACAGCGAATACCTGAACCGCATTTTGTTGAGCCGCGTTTATGACGTGGCGGTGGAGACTCCTCTCGAAGAGGCCAAGACGCTTTCGCGCCGCCTCGGCAACAGAATTCTGCTCAAGCGGGAGGACTATCAGCCTGTTTTTTCCTTCAAGCTGCGTGGCGCGTACAACAAGATGGCCCGTCTGTCGCCGGAAGACCTGCGGCGCGGCGTTATTGCCGCTTCGGCGGGCAACCATGCCCAGGGCGTGGCTCTGGCGGCGCGCAAGCTCGGCTGCGAGGCCACCATTGTCATGCCTGTGACGACACCCGCCATCAAGGTGGAGGCTGTGCGCCGTCTGGGCGGGCAGGTGGTGCTTTCAGGCGAATCTTTCAGTGATGCATGGCAGCATACGCTCAAGCTAATTCAGGAAAGCGGCTGCATTTATATTCCGCCCTTTGACGATCCTGATGTCATTGCCGGGCAGGGAACCATTGCCATGGAAATCCTGCGGCAGCATCCCGGCGACATACACGCTGTTTTTGTGCCCATCGGCGGCGGCGGCATGGCGGCGGGCGTTGCGGCCTATATCAAGGCCCTGCGGCCTGAAATCCGGGTCATCGGCGTTGAACCTGTGGATTCCGATGCCATGCGTCGTTCGGTCATGGCCGGAAAGCGCGTGGAACTGCATGATGTGGGACTTTTTGCCGACGGTGTTGCCGTGAAGCTGGTGGGCGAACACACCTTTGCCCTGTGCCGCGACCTGCTGGACGACATCATTGTGGTGGAAACAGACGCTATCTGCGGGGCCATCAAGGATATTTTTGAAGACACGCGTCTGGTTGCCGAACCCGCCGGGGCCTTGGCTCTGGCGGGCCTGCGCGCCTATGCCGCAGCCAGCGGCCAGCGCGATGCCACTCTGGTGGCAGTGGTCAGCGGCGCCAACATGAACTTTGACCGTCTGAGCCATGTGGTGGACAGGTCTGAAATCGGCGCACACCGTGAGGCATTGCTGGCAGTGACCATTCCGGAAGCCGTGGGCAGTTTTCGCGCCCTGTGCGCCTCTTTCGGCAGCCGCAACATCACGGAGCTGTGCACCCGCTTTTCTGATCCCGTGAAGGCGCGCGTGCTGGTGGGCATAAAGATCAGCGGGCGTGAAGACGTGGCCGAAGTGCTGGCCGAGCTGCACGGCAAGGGCTTTGGGGCTGTTGATCTGACAGATAACGAGTTTGCCAAGGTGCACCTGCGTCATCTTGTGGGCGGCAATGCGCCTCAGGTGCTGCATGAGCGGCTGCTGCGCTTTACGTTTCCCGAACGGCCGGGGGCGCTGCTGGACTTTATGGACGCCATGCGCGTGGACTTCAGCATCAGCCTGTTTCAGTACCGCTATCATGGCGCGGATTTCGGCCGTGTGCTGGTGGGCTTTGAAGTTCCGGAAGAAAAGCGCGAGGTTTTTGAAGATTTTCTGCAGCGGGTTGAAGTCATGGGCTACCCGCATGTGGAGGAAACGGACAATGCCGCCTACCGGATGTTTCTGGGCTGGCACGACTAGAGCTGATCAGCTTTGAAATGTGAAGCATTTCAACGTGTTCATCCAGCCGAAAAATGCGATTTTCGGCTGGATGAACACCACCTGGTGGCGCGCCGTACTTTCATGCAGCGTTGGAGCATTTGCACTTTTTCAAAGTCAAGATGCTCTGGCGACTGTTCCGCAAGGGCTTTTGTTCAGAGCAGGTTCATGTTGAGCTGCTCTGACGGCTGCGGGAGCAGACGCCCGCCGGGAAGGCCGGGCGGGCGTTCTGAAAGCATTGCGAATGGATGTTCGCAAAGCGAAAATGCTCTGGACCGCGAAAGTCATGGCAAAGGCAGATAGTTTTCTTCAAAGACAGTCAGGGGCAGAGGCTTGCTGAACAGATAGCCCTGAACCTGCTCGCAGCCTTTTTGCCTGAGAATGGCAAACTGTTCTTCTGTTTCCACGCCTTCGGCCACCACGCGGATGTCCATTCTGCGGCACATGTCCACAATGGCCTCGATGACCATCTGGGTTTTCTGGTTGGTGGTGATGCTGTCCACCAGAGCCTTGTCCACCTTGAGCTCATCAAAGTTTGCCAGAGAAAAGAGCGACAGGTTGGCAAAGTCTACCCCGAAGTCGTCAATGGCAACGGCAAAGCCCAGCTCGCGGATATCGTCGATCAGGGCCAGCAGGTTCATGCCTTCCACGCCTTTAACGCTTTCTGTCACCTCGATGATCACCCATTTTTTTTCAATGCCATAGCGGTTGAAAACCGTCAGCAGGCGCGTGATAAAGCCCTGTTCCGCAAGGGTGTAGCGTGAAAAATTCACTGATATGGGGATGGCCTGCCTGCCCTCGGCAAACCAGCGGGAAAGCACGGCGCAGATGCAGTCAAAAACATGAAAATCAAGCATGCCAATGAGCTTTGCATCTTCGAGTACAGGCAGAAACTGGGCTGGGGGCGCCACTGTGCCGTCTTCCTGCAGGTAGCGTACCAGAGCTTCGGAGCCGTTTACCTTGCGGTCGGCAGTTGACACTATGGGCTGGAGGTAGACGGTAAAAGCGCCGTCCTGCAGGCTTTTTTCCAGCATGCCCGGTTGCGTCTGGCAAAAGACATCGTCGTTGTAATGGCGGTAACGGTCGCTGGGCAGATTTTTGCGATAATGGTTTTTCTTGTCCTGATACATGCGTTTTTCCGCCGCATGGGCCAGCCCCTGCAGATCATTTGTGGCCTCGACCCACTGATGGCCGATGGCAACGTGGCAGTCCTGAAAGGCCGAACAATGGGCCTTGAGCAGGCGCACGCACTGCTCAAATTCCTCCTGGGGCAGGTCCTTGCATATGACAAGAAACTCGTCCCCGCCCACCCGGTAGGCGGAGCCTGACAGAAACGCCTTCCTGATGCTGTGCGCGCAGCCTGTCAGCAGCCTGTCGCCGTGGGCCTGCCCGAACATGTCGTTGATCCGTTTCATCTCATTGATGGAAAGGTAGACGATGCCCGCATGGTGCGCGTTTTTGGCATTGCCGATATCCTGCAGGTAGGAATTTCGGTTGTGCAGGCCGGTGAGGCTGTCCTCAAAGCTCAGTTTGACCAGAAGTTCTTCATACTTGATGCGGCGTATGGTGGAGAGCAGGAAGTAGCGCAACGAAAGCAGCAGGGGCGCGATCTCGCGAATCTTTTCGGGTGAAGCGTTTTCCATGCCCCAGAAGCCCAGCAAAACGCCGTTATGCTCCAGTGGCATGATCACCAGATTGCGAATGCCCTCGGCATAAAGATTTCCGTAAGCTTCCGGCTGCTGCTCTGCCTGTTCCGCCATATTTTTAATGACCAGATACTCGCTTGTTTTTGCTGATATGCGCCATTGGTGAAAGCGGGCCATGTCCAGCGTCTGATACCGCTCTTCGGCAAGATGGGCGGCACGCCATTCGCTTTTGAGCAGAAAAGTATCGCCGGTAAGCTGGAAAAAGCAGGCACGGTCAGCGCCAAAGTGCTTGCCAACGCGCTCCAGCAGGTCTTCAAGCGCTTCTGCCAGTGTTTTGGCATTGTAGAGCAGGGCGATGCAGTCTCTGTTAACTTTTTCGCCTTCAAGAGCATGCTGCAGGGCATGACGCTCCACTTCGCGCTCGGTGATGTCGGTGGCGATCTGCATGCGCGCTTTTCTGCCGTTCCAGTTCACAAGCCTGTCACGCAGAATGAAGTGCCGCCCCAGCATCTTGTTGGTAAATTCCCAGGAATACACGCTGTCGAACGTGAGCCGGTCATTAAGACAGAAAGAACATGGGGCATCCAGACCTTGCAGCAACTGGTAGCACTTGGCCCCGCGCGAATTGCTGATGCCGTATTTTTCTCGCGCGGAGGTATTGATGTACAACAGCTCATAGGTGGTTACATCCACCACATAAACCAGTTCCAGCATCTGTTCGAGGGTGCTCAGCAGCGTATCCTGCATCAGAGCCCTGTCTTCTTCCGATATGTCGGGGAAGGTGTCCCGCTCCGCCGGGCAGGTCTGGCCTGAGGTCTGCAGAAGCGCCAGCGGGATTTCTCTCGGGCTGTCCGTATACGGCTCTGGGTGTTCGGCAACCACACGGCTGCGGCCGTCCTGCTTGGCCTGATACATGGCACTGTCCGCGCTGCGGATAAGGTGCTCAAGGCTTCGGGGGGCTGTGGGCTGCATGCTGGACAGGCCGATGCTGACCGAAAGGCGCAGACCGGGATGCTCGGAAAAGCGGATGCGGTGCACCATGTTCATGATGCGGTGCGCCACAAGATGCGCTGCCGCACTGTCCGCATGGGCCAGCAGAACCACGAACTCTTCGCCGCCGTAACGGCAGTTGATGTCGCTGCCGCGCAGGCAGCGCTTGATGGCGTCAGCAATGCGCTCCAGTACCGCATCACCAAAGGCGTGGCCGTAGAGGTCATTGACCTGTTTGAAATGGTCGATGTCTATAAAGAGCACAGAGACGGGCATGTTGAACTTTTTGCTGTGCTCATGCAGGGCTGCGCCTTTTTTGAAAAAATCGTGGCGGTTTGAGGCGCCCGTCAGCTTGTCGGTGGTTGCCATGTGAACCAGCGCATCGCCGTAGCGCTTGAGCGCCAGAATGTTTTTTTCTTCTCTGGCCTTGAGCTTTCCCATGAGAAGAACAATGGCGAAAATGGCAAGGGAAATGGTAACGGACTTGTACCCACCGGCCGGATCATTGGTTTTTACCAGAAAAAAATGGGCGCTGTAGGCAAACGCCACGCAGCCGCCAAGGGCGCCCCCAAGGTAGCCACTGGAATATGTGGCGTACACGATGGGGATCATCAGGATAATCATTGGGTTGGGAATATTGAAAATATAGACGATCAAAATGGACAGGCATGTCAGCACAACAGAGATCAGATATTTTATCCATTCATGCTGCAAGTGAGCAGTGAAGTACTCTTTCAGTGATTTTATCGTCTTGTTCATTTCGGCCTCATGATATCCGGCTGATGTTTTTTGACATCTCTGGGCCGAAAACCTGAAATGCGTGATGTTCCGTATCAGGAAAGTATGCCATCAAAAACCTATACCGAATAATTCTTGAACATTCCAGATATGGGATGTGCGAATATTCGGGGGCATGCCCCCTGCCGTCAAAAAAGGCTCTCCACTGCATGCAGTGGAGAGCCTTTCCGTTGCGGGAAAGAACTGTGTTTTTAGCGCGCGCCAAAGCCGGGTACATGAAAACGGCGTTCAAGCCAGCGCAGAAAAAGTGTCGCCAGGGTGACCATTGCCAGATAGTAGGCCCCGACCGTAATGAAAACCTCGGTAAAGCGGAAGGTGTCCGAAGCCACAACCTTGCCTTCGCCCATAAGTTCCATGCAGGTAACAAAGTAGGCCAGCGAACTGTACTTTATGAGGTAGATGATTTCATTGCCGCAGCCGGGAAGGGCCCGCCGGGCCGCTTGCGGAACAACTATCCACGCGACGGTTTGCCAGGTGCTGAACCCCAGGGCCTGCGCGGCGCGTATCTGCCCCTGGCGGATGGAGAGCAGCGCTCCGCGCACGTATTCGCTCTGGTAGGCCGCCGTGCACAGGATAAAGCTTGTCAGGGCCGCCCCGTAGGGCGGGAAGTAGATACCCAGCTTGGGCAGGGCGTAATAGATCATCATCAGCTGCACCAGCAGCGGAACCCCGCGAACGATGGCGGTAAACCAGTCGCCAAGGCGGCGCAGCCAGCGCGGGCCAAAGGCACGGGCGCAACCCAGCAGCACGCCGCCTGCAAAGCCCAGGCTGCCTGCCGGAATGATGAGCGCCAGAGATACGAGCAGCCCCCTGCTGAGGGCGGGAATAAGCTCGTGGCTGAAAAAGGCCGTGTCCAGCACGCTAGACCCCCATCTCCAGCAGGCGCTGGCAGAAGTCGCGTGTGCGCGTGGTGGAGCCTTCGGCCAGAAGCACATCGGGTGCGCCCTGTTCAATCAGCCTGCCGTGCTCCATAAAAATAATCTCGGTGGCGAGGGCACGCGCAAATTCCATCTGGTGGGTAGCCATGAGCATGGTCATGCCGCCGTCCGCAAGGTCGCGGATGACAGCCAGCACTTCGCCCACAAGTTCCGGGTCCAGCGCCGATGTCGGTTCGTCCAGCAGAATGACCTTGGGGTCCATCGCCAGAGCGCGGGCCATGGCTACGCGCTGCTTCTGCCCGCCGGAAAGCTGGGCCGGATAGAGCAGGGCGCGGCGGGCCAGACCAACGCGCGCCAGTTCTTCCTGTGCGCGGGCCTTGGCGTCCCTGTGGTTCATGCCGCGCACCTTGCGCAGGGCGATGGCCACGTTTTCCTCGGCCGTAAGGTGGTCAAACAGGTTGAAATCCTGAAAAATCATGCCCACTTGAGCGCGAAAGGCGCACAAGGCGGGCTTGCTGGCGCGGTCGAGCCGCTGCCCTTCAAGATAGATATCGCCCTTGTCCGGCGGGATAAGGCAGTTGATGCTTTGCAGCAGGGTGCTTTTGCCCGCGCCTGAAGGCCCGATGAGCACCTTGAGCTCACCCCGGCGCACCGAAAGGCTGCAATTGTCCAGAATGGGCTTGCCGCCCAGCATCTTCGAGATGCCCTCAACTCTCAGAATCGCTTGTTCGTCCACATTCATGGCTTATCCCGCACCCGTGCCTTCCAGGCCCATGCCCGTGGAATATCCCGGCACATGAACTCTTTTTTCCAGGCGGCGCAGAAGCTTCAGCACCGCCAGTGTCAGCAGAAAATAAATGCAGCCCGCCGCCGCGTAAAGGGCCAGATGCTCGTGCGTGCGCGCGGCCACAAAAGACGTTCTTGCCATGATATCCTGTGTGCCGAGAACATAGCAGATGGCCGAGTCTTTGAGCAGAATGGAAAATTCGTTGGCCCAGCCGGGAATGGACAGGCGCATGGCCTGAGGCAGTATGATGCTGCAAATGCCGGTGCTTTCGCCCATGCCTAGCGCGCGCGCCGCGTTGAGCTGCCCCTGAGGCAGGCTTTCGATGGCTCCCCGGAATATCTGCGACTGGTAGGCCGTGCTGGTGCAGCCAAGCACCAGACAGCAGACAAGAAAGGGGTCTGCCGGAAGGCCGAGGCTGATGAAAAGCCCATAGCACAGAAACAGCAGCACAAGAATGGGCACGCCACGGAAAAACCATACGTACAGCGCCACCATGCGGCGCAGCCACGGGCCGCCGTAAACCTGGGCCACGGCCATGGGAACGCCGAGCACAAGCCCCATGGCGAGGGAAACGGTCACGTTGCCCACCGTGACTATGCAGCCGGCCAGCATGGACGGCAGGGCGTGGTAAACTACTGAAAGTGAGTCCATAAGAGGGGTTTTGCCGTAGGTTGGGCATAACAGCGCGGACCGCCGGAATAACCGGCGATCCGCGCCTGCCGTTCAGCGCTTTCGCGTTGCTTACTTATTCAGATACTTTTTCTGCAGTTCCTGCCAGTACGGATCGGCCATGAGCTTTTTGTAGCCCTCATTGATGAGCTTGTGCAGGTCCTTGTCACCCTTGCGCATGGCTACGCCAAACTTGTCCGGTTCACCGTGGGTTCCGGCCTTTTTAACGGCGCGGCCCTTGGCGATGGCGTCATCGGCGGGCAGTTCGTCCATAAGGGCCACTTCAATGCGGCCGTTGAGCAGGTCTTCCACGGCCAGGGGGGCGGACTCGTAGAAGCGCAGTTCAAAGGGGTAGCCCTTTTCCTGCTGTTCCTGCTTGATGGCGTTGGCTTCGGATGTGCCGCGCTGCACGCCGAGCTTGACCTTTTTGGTCAGCACGTCCTGCGGGGTCAGCGTGGAGTCGGCGGGCACGATAAATACGCGCGAAACCGTCCAGTACGGTTCGGAAAAATCCACTACTCTGGCGCGCTCGGGCGTAATGCTCATGCCGGAGTCCACCATGTCTATCTGCTTGGCTACAAGAGCGGGAATGATGCCGTCCCAGGCCATGGGCTTGTGTGTGATTTCAAAGCCCATTGTCTTGGCTATCCAGTTGAGCGAATCCACGTCAAAACCGGCGGGCTGGCCGGTCTTTTCGTCCATATAGGCGAAAGGCGGATAGTTGGGGTCAATGCCGTTCACATAGCTTTTTTTGGCAAAAGCGGGCACGGCAGCCATGACGGCGGCCAGCAGGGCGCAGACAAGAAGTTTTTTCATGCTCGTTTTCCCCCTCGGAAATTGCAGTGGCCTTTGTACGGCAGAGCCGCAGAACAATACGGCGGCAGCCGCTGAGAATGGATGCGCGCACCCCGGCACAGGCCGCGGGAGCACGCGAGTGCGCGTGCAGGCAGGGTGTGTGCCCTGTCGCCGCGCCAGCAACGGCAAAACAAGGATTTTATTTAACAGAAGCTGTGCCGTGACGCAAGCCGACCGTGGCGGATTGTTTTTTGTCGTTTGCAGAAGGAAAGAATATGGTATAATTATATGGCTTAGAGCATGGTACAGTGCTCCGGCCTGCTGCAGGTCAAAATCTACAGCCCCGGTGGTTTTGCTGCATAGGCAGCAGTGTATTTTCCGGGATGGATGCCATGAAAAAAACCTCGTGCTGGGTTTACCTCGCTTCGGTATTCGGTATTTCAGCCCAGAAACTAGTACTTTGTCTGTTTGACCTGCTGGCCCTCCTTGGGACGGCTCTTGTCGTGTTTCTTGTGCGGGCGGCCTTTGGCGGCCTTGATCCTGTGCTTTATCACTGGGTTGCACCCATGCTGCTGCTCGGGCCCGTGCTTGGAGCCGGACTGGGCCTTTATCAGACAGTGAGCCTTGCGCCACACCGCGAACTCAAGGCGCTGTTTCAACTGACAAGCCTTTTGTACGCCATCATCCTGGCGGTTCTTTTTTTGTCCAAAACCGGCGACGCCTATTCGCGCATAGTGATTATGGGCAGCTGGGCGGCTACGCTCTTCAGCATGCCGCTCATGCGCAGCCTGTGCCGCCGCCTTTACGCGCGTCGGCGCTGGTGGGGAAAGCCCCTGGTCATTTTTGACCATTGCAGTGAAGGGCGCGAATTGTGGCGCTATCTCAAGCGTCATCCCGAGAGGGGGCTTAATCCGGTGTCCATCTGCAATTTGCCGGATGCCCCGGAGGACATGCGCCGCCTGTTTGCCGAGGTTGCCGCCCGGCAGCCCAGAGCCATGGCCCTGCTGCTGCAAAAGGTGGGCAAGGCGCAGGAAGCCGACGTGATCACCGAAGCCGGGCGTTTTTTCGGCAGCACTCTGGTGGTTCCGGCTTTCGGCGGCAATTTTCGTGTCCACTGGCTTACGCCGCGTGATCTTGGCAATGCCGTGGGGCTGCTGGTACGGCAGAACCTGCGCGACAAGCGCCGTCTTTTTATCAAAAGATGCCTTGATATCGGCCTGTGCCTTCTTGGTTCGGCCCTTTTGCTGCCGCTTGGGGCTGCTCTTGCCCTTGTCATAAAGCTGGACAGCCCCGGCCCGGTCTTTTACCGCCAGACACGCATTGGGCGGGGCGGCAAGGAAATTCGGATATTCAAGTTCCGCACGATGGTGTGTGATGCGGACAGGGTTCTCAAGGACATGCTGCGCTGCGATGCCGTCCTGCGCGCGGAATGGGCCTGTGACCGCAAGCTCAAATGCGATCCGCGCATTACCCGCATTGGCCGCCTGCTGCGCAAGCTCAGCCTTGACGAGCTGCCACAGCTCATCAACGTGGTCACGGGCGACATGAGCCTTGTGGGACCGCGCCCCATTGTCAGAGCCGAAGTGAAAAAGTACGGCCCGGTATTTGACGAATACTGCATGGTTCGGCCCGGTATCACCGGCCTGTGGCAGGTTTCCGGTCGCAACAACACCACCTATGATGAGCGCGTGAATTTTGACCAGTACTACATCAATAACTGGTCCGTATGGATGGACCTGTGGATACTGTGCAAAACCGTGCCGGTGGTCATTCTGGGGCATGGAGCGTACTGATGGGTGAGCGCGGCAACCGGCTGAACCGTTTTCTTGACCGTTGGGCGGGCATTCCGCTGACCTTTTGTACGGCGGGGCTGCGTGCCGCTGCCGGAACGGCGTCACTGAACATGCCGTCCGAGCCGCAACGGGTGGGCTTTATCTGCCTCGGCGCCATTGGCGACCTGCTGCTTTTTTCATCGCTGATAGCGGCCGTGCGTCAGCGTTTGCCCCGCGCGCGCCTCTACCTGCTGACCAGCAGGGGAAACGCCGCCACGGCGTCTCTGATTCCCGGCATTGATGAAAGCGTCTCGTTCGGCGTGCGGCAGGTTCCGGCCATGCTGGACTGGCTGCGCGGAAAAAAACTGGACGTGCTTTTTGACGGCAGCCAGTGGCCCCGGCTTGGGGCCGTGCTGAGCAACCTGTCGGGGGCGCCCTGCACCGTGGGTTTTGACACTCCCGGCCAGTTCCGCGCCTGTGGCTACTCCCACAGGGTTCCACACAGGGCGGACAGGCACGAGGTGGAAAATTTTCTGGCCCTGGGCAGGGCGGTTTACGCCGACCTTGAGGGCGACCCCTGCCTTGCGCTGCCCGCCGAGGCCCCGGCGGACGCCGTCAAAGCCGACAAGATGCTTGTAGAGCTTGCGGAGGCGCGCCTGCCGCGCGTGTATCTGCACATGTGGCCTTCGGGCATCCATTCCCGGCTCAAGGAATGGCCCTCGGGCCACTGGGCCGCTCTGGCCCGGGAACTGGCCGGGCGCGGCTTTCAGGTCTGCCTGACCGGCGCGCCCGGAGATGCGGCGCGGAATGCGGCCTTTCTTGTCGACCACGCGGAGTGCCCCGCTGTCTCTCTTGCGGGCGATCTGTCGCTTGCCGGACTTGCCTGGATGTTTTCCGGCGCGGCGGGGGTGGTGGCTGTGAATACAGGAACCATGCATCTGGCGGCTCTTGCGGGCGCGCCCACGGTGGGGCTGCACGGGCCGACCAATCCGCTTCGATGGGGGCCACGGGGCAGGAGTGTCCAGAGCCTGCTGCCGCACTCCGGGGCCTGTGCCTATCTGAATCTCGGCTTTGAATACCCTGATCCGCCGGTGACCTGTCTGGAGAATCTGCCCGTGGACGATGTGCTGGATGCTCTTGAGCGCATGGGGCTGCGCGAGCGCGCTTTTGCGGCAAATGACTTTCCGGCCTGATCGTACACGTCACTGTGCACGCGATGCCCCAAGAGTTTTCAGACAACTGCCGCGCAGGGCGGGGCAGACATTGGCCACGAAAGCCAGACACCGGGCAAATGCCGAACCCCGTCGAGAAGCAGATTCTCGACGGGGTTCATTTTAGAGCATTTTCGCATTGAGAATGTCTGTTTCCAATGCTTCCAAGACGTTTTTTCCGGCGTTTGGCCGCGCAGACAAACAGCTCTGCTGTCTTCGTCCGCAACTTCCTTTGTCGTAACGGCTGAAGCTGCGCTTACGCCTGCGCGGCGGGGGCCTGTTCCCGCATCCCCAGAGCAATTTCAAAGAAAAACTGCTCTAAAATTCAGGAATATCCGCCTGTTTTCCGTCCCTGACCTTGTCAAGGTATCCGGCCCAGGCCTCGCCAATGGCAAAAAGGCGTTCCTTGGGAAGGGCCTTGCTGTCATACAGGATGAGCACAGACCCGCTAACGGGATTGCACTCCACCGATGTGACACCGGCGATGGCTTTCATGCGGGCTTCGGCAAGGGCGGCTACGGATGCGTTGCAAAGGGCGGGGTGGCGTATGCGAACCCGGCCGTCCACAAAGCTGCGCACATATTTAAGAAGACGCAGGGTGTTCAAAATGGCTCTCCTCGCCCGGAAGGGCCTTTTTCGGCAAATGCGGGCGCATGGCGTTGAGGGCCACTCCCAGTGTCGTGACGTTGTGCAGCAGGGCCGAAACGCCGGGACCGATAATCATGAAAAGCCCGCCCACAAGAAACGCACTGTTGAGCGCCAGGGTGGACACAAAGTTGAAGTGTATGCGCCGCAGGGTTCGCCTGCCCAGCAGCCGGGCATTGACAAGCCCTTCAAGGCTGGGGTGGGTCAGCAGCACGTTGGCGACCTCGCGGGCCAGATCTGTACCATCGCTCATGGCAACGCCCACATGCGAGGCTGAAAGGGCCGGGGCATCGTTGATGCCGTCGCCCACCATGAGCACCTTGCAGCCCTGCGCGGTAAGGTCCTGAACAATGCGGGCCTTGTCTGCGGGCAGTACCTGAGAACGGTATTCGCTGATGCCGACACGGGCGGCCACGGCACGCGCCGTGCGTTCATCGTCGCCGGTGAGCATGAGTATGCGGCCAAAGCCCAGACCCCGCAGTTCTTCCACAACGCGCGCCGCCTCTGGGCGCAGGGGGTCTTCAATGGAGACCATGCCCGCCAGCCTGCCGTCTTCGCTCATGAAGAGCAGCGAACGGCCCATGGCTGCCTGCTCCTCGATGACCTGCTTCAGGGGGGAAAGGTCTACGCCTTCGTCATGTTCGATATAGTGGCGGCTGCCCACGCGCATTTTTTTGCCGTAAAGTGAAGAGGCAACACCGTGCGCCACAAGGTATTCCACATGTGCGTGTTCTTCCTCATGCTTGAGCCCTTCCTCGTCGGCCTTGCGCACCACGGCGCGGGCCACGGGGTGGGGAAAATGCTCTTCAAGGCAGGCCATGACGCGCAAAACCTCGGTGCGTTCAAAGCCGGGTGCGGGAAAGACCTCCACAACCTTGGGGCTGGCCTGAGTAAGCGTGCCGGTTTTGTCAAAGACAACGGTGTCGGCCTCGTTGAGGGCTTCAAGATACCGTCCGCCCTTGATGGCCATGCCGTGGCGGGCGCCCTCGCGCATGGACGCCAGCACCGCCAGAGGCGTTGCAAGCTTGAGCGCGCAGGAATAGTCCACAAGCAGCACCGAGGCCGCACGGCGGAAGTCCCTTGTGAGCAGCCAGACCAGAGCGGCCAGCCCGAAGGTAAAGGGCACGGCCATGTCTGCCAGACGTTCGTACTTGCCCTGGATGCCCGCCTTGAGCGTTTCAGATTCTTCAATAAATTTTACAACCTGACGCAGGCGCGTGCCGTCACCCACATGCCGGGCGCGAATGACAAGGCTGCCTTCTTCCACCACGGTTCCTGCGAAGACCGAGGCCCCCACAGTTCTTTTGACGCCAAGCGGCTCCCCGGTCATGGAGGACTGGTTGACCACCGCGCAGCCTTTTTCGACCACGCCGTCCACGGGGATGCTGCCGCCGTCGCGCACGACCACAAGGTCGTCCTCTTTGACCTGGGCAAGGGGAACGGATACTTCCGTACCGTCAACAAGCAGCCAGACGTTTTCCACGTTAAGGGCCAGACTTTCGGTCAGTGTTGCCATGGAGCGGCGGCGTGTCCAGTACTCGAGGGTTTCTCCCAGACCCAGCAGCAGGGTGAGCAGGCTCACTGTGCGGAAGTCGCGCATGACGAGTGACGCGCCGATGGCGGCCGCATCCAGAACATCCACGTTGAGCGCGCCGCGCAGGACGGCCTGCACCCCTTTGAAAAGAAAAGGCACGGCGCTGATCACGCTGTTGACGATGCGCAGGGCCATGGGCAGCAGGGGCCGAACAAAAACGTATTGAAAGACCGGCAAAAGCCCTTCGGTAAGCGTGGCTTCGCCGGGGCCGGGATTGGGGTCGTCGCCCGGTATTTCCATGTGTGCCAGCGGACTTTGCTCGTCGCTTGCGCCCATGAGAAGGGTCAGGGCGTCTTCGCGGCTCTGCTGGTCTTCATAAAAAAACAGCAGACTGCCCAGACGGGGAGTGACGCGGGCCACAATAATGCCGGGCAGGGTCGCCAGAGCTCCTGCCAGAGCTTCGGCCTGCGGGGGATTGAGGGGGCAGGAGGCGCGCACGCGCATTCTGCCGGAATCGGGCGTAGCTATGCCACGCAACTCATGGACGATATAAAAACGCATGCGCGCTCCTGTTCCAGAAATAAGGCAAAGGCTGCAAACTGCGGGATGTGTGTCCATCGCCCCAAGAGGGGGCGGTAGCGCCTGAAGGGCGCCGGACAGGCCGGGGCGCGTCGGGCGTTTTCTGAACGGATTTTTTTGTCGTGCTGCAATAGAGCATTTTTATTTTGAAAAGTATAAATGCTCTAACGCCGCACTTGCGTGCGGCGCGCCACAACGTGGCGTGGATTCTGCTGAAGATCACATCTTTCGGCAGAATGACAGCTTTGAAACGTGAAGCGCCTCAAAGTTAATCTGCTCCAGAGCAATGTAACAGTCTGGCTGTTTACCTGCTCTGCTCGGAGTTTGCTAACAAATCGCACCACAAGATGCTTGCACGGCGAACATGCTTTGCCGGTGCGCAAGCATTTCAAGGTGGATAGATACCAAAGTGCGCGGACAAAAGTCCGCGCAGGGCAAGGCCTTGCCGGGGCAAGGCCTTTTGCATCACGCTTCAGCAGCGTCCTTGCCGGCCTTGCGTTTTTCGGAGGCCAGGCGAGCTTCGGCGGTGAGGTCTTCCACGTCTTCCTTGAGGGCTTCGACCTTGGTCAGCAGAGCGTCTTTGACGTCAATGCCACGGCTGATCAGGTCAGTAGCCAAAGGCTTGAAGTCAACCTTGCCGCGACTCACGGCCGTTACGCCCACTGCACCGATGATCAGGCCGCCCAGAAACCAGAGGCCGCATTTAAAACCGCTATTCATAACTATCTCCTGTACATGTTTACAGTATGCCGTCTTTCCACGGGGCCTTCAGGCGCACCGAGGATATCATTCACGTCTCTGCCGGAAAATCCGGCAGTCAAAAATGGTATAATAAACGAAGGCCGATGAAAAGCCTGTTGACGACAGCAATTTTCGGCTGCCCCAAAGGCGGCTGTGTGAGGCGTGGATGCTGGCCCTGATGGGCCTGAAGCGGCTTTCGGCCATGCTTTTTACGGCATGGTTCAACGACCGGCTTCTGAAAAAACGTCCAGTCGGAAGGATGGCAGGGCTGTTGCAAAACTGCCCTGGCGGCTGCGTGAGCAGCCGCCCCCGTAACAACCGGGCGCTGCTTCAACCGTTGCCTCACGGACGTACCTGTGAAGGCGACAACGCAGGATACGTGCGTTGCCATGTCCATTGCGGCGCCGTAGTGTGCGCCATAGACCCTTGGGACACCTGTTCCCAAGGGGGATTTCCTAGAGCAGATTAACTTTGAGAATATACATTCTCAAAGTTTAAGGCACGCTCACTTCGGCGTTTAACCGCGCAGATAAACTGCGCTTACGCCTCCGTAGCGAACGTCTGTTCACGCAGACGCCAGTGCAATTTCAAAGTGAAATTGCACTAGTTGCCGGTGGCCGCCAGGTCTACCTTTATATAGTCTGCTTCGCTGTTGCGCAGGGAAATGGTCACACCGGAAAGGCGCAGGGCTACGGGGTCCTTGAGGGGAGCCCGGCCCACGATGGAAACTGTCGTGCCGGGGATGAGACCCATATCGCGAATGCGGCGGTTCATCTCGCCAAGGGCTTCCACTGCGGCAATTCTGCCCTTCTGGCCTACCTGCATCTGACGCAGATTGACAATCTGGCTCATGCGTGTTCTCTCTTTTTTAGCAGCACCGGGTAATACATCTGAATACCGTTTCGGGCCGTATGGCCCATGCCGCAGCCTGATGCGGCGGTGGTGCGAAGTGGCGTTTTTTCAGGCTTGGCAGCGATCTTGCTCCCAATAGGGAGTGGTGTCAAGAGAAAAGAAAGTCAATTTCAACCGGAGTTCTCAAGCCCCGTAGTTTGCCAAGGAGAGAGCATGCAGCCACCATATGTTGCACACCTGATGGAAGGCAGGGCACGGTTGCGCCATCCGGCTCTGGCCGACGCTGATGTGCGTGAGACAGCGCGGGTCTTTCTGCTGGACGAAGGGGGCGTTTGCGAAGTGCGCCCGGGCAAGGAATCGCTTTTGCTGCTTATGGATTCCGGCACGGACTTTGCCGCCGTCTGTCAGCGGCTGGAAGGTAAAATTCCGGGACTTCTGACGCCCGTGGCCGAGGCCGCAGCCGCCCGCAGAGCAGAGAAACGCGCGCATTTTGCCGCTGCTCAGGGGCAGGGCAAAGGCCATAAAAGAAAAGAAAGCCGCGGATGCGGAGATATGCTGGGTGATGTGCACGTTCCCGGTTTTTTGCAGGCCCTTGCCAAGGGCAATGGCAAAAACAAGATCATGGGTATCACCCCCCGCAAGTTTGAGGTGCGCACCATGCTTGGTGCCGGCAGTCTGTGCCTTTTGTCTGGTCTGGCCGGGGGCAAGGCCCTGCACGTAGCTGCCGGGCTGGCCTGGGCGGCTCTGGCTACCCGTCATGTGTGGGTGCGCCGCAAGGCACTGTAGAGCATTTTCGCATTGAGCATGGCTATTCTCAATGCTTCCAGACGCCCGCTTCGGCGCGCAGCAGCGCAAGTACATGACTCTGCCGGCTTCTCCGCAAGCCCCTGGGCAACGGCTGAAGCTGCGCTTATGCTTCTGCGGCGGGCGTCTGCTCACGCACCTGCCAGAGCAGTTTAGAGCAGTTCAGAGCAGTTTCAAGGTGAAATGGCTCTGGGCGAAGGCTCTTCGGGTGCATGATGAATGCTGCCGGGATGCCGGAACAGCAAGCATGTTGCCAGAAATCACCAGAGGCCGGAGCGGCATGTGCTCCGGCCTCTGATGTTTACACTAGACAGTGTCGTCACGAGCGCCTTTCCCGGTATCTCTGCGTCGAACTTCGCCTTTTATTCCGGTCGAGTACCATAAGAGTACACTCCCTGCATAAAAGGCTCGTTCTCCTTGATATACCAAGGAAATTCATCTCGTGACGACACTGCCTAGAGCAATTTCACTTTGAAATTGCTCTGACGGATGCGTAAGCGCAGTTTATCTGCGCGGTTAAACGCCGAAGTGAGCGTGTCTTAAACTTTGAGAATGTATATTCTCAAAGTTAATCTGCTCTAGTGCTGACGCGCTATGGCTAGGCCCTTGCGTCGTCGCCTCCCTCCGGGGCGTCTTCCATTTCATGGCGTCCGGCCACAAGGTTGCGATGCCCGGAGATGATTTTGGGAATGACATCGGGTTCGGCCAGTGACGTGGTGTCACCGATATCTTCATAGCTGTCTCCGGCAATCTTTCGCAGCATGCGGCGTATGATCTTGCCGGATGTGGTTTTGGGCATGCCTTCCACAAACTGTATGTATTCCGGTGTCGCCAATGCGCCGATATCGCGGCGCACGGCCTCACGCAGCTTGGCGCGCAGGTCTGCGCTCCAGGGAACCTCGTCGCGCGTGACCACGTATACGTAGATGCCTTCGCCCTTGAGGGCGTGGGGCATGGGCACAACGGCGGCTTCGCCCACTTCGGGGCAGGCGGCCAGCACAGCCTCAATCTCAGCGGTGGAAAGGCGGTGACCGGAGACGTTGATGGAATCGTCGATACGTCCCAGTATCCAGAAGTAGCCATCCTGATCGACTTCGGCGGCGTCGCCTGAGGCGTAGCAGCCAAAGCGCGAAAAATAGGACTGGTACTTTTCTTCATCGTTGAAAACGCCTTGCATCATGCCCGGCCAGGGGCGGCGGATGACAAGATGCCCCGCCTTGCAACCGGCTTCGGGCTCTTCGCCGTCGCGGGCAGCCGAACCCATAACCGTGGCATCAATGCCGGGCAGCGGCTTGGAGGCCGAACCGGGCTTGAGCTTGGTGGCGTAGGGCATGGGGGCGATCATGGCGCCGCCGGTTTCCGTCTGCCACCACGTATCCACTATGGGCAGTTCGCTGCCGCCGATGTGCTTGTGGTACCAGTGCCATGCTTCGGGGTTGATGGGTTCGCCCACGCTGCCCAGGATGCGCAGGCTGCGCAGGTCATAGCGCTCTGTCCATGCCTCGTTCATCCGCATGAGTGAGCGGATGACCGTGGGCGCTGTGTAGAGGATGTTGACCCGGAAGTTTTCCACAATGCGCCAATATCTGTCCGGATAGGGCCAGGTGGGTATGCCCTCGAACATGAGCGTGGTGGCCCCCAGAGCCAGCGGGCCGTATACGCCGTAGGTGTGACCGGTGATCCACCCCGCATCGGCGGTGCACCAGTAAACGTCGTCATCGCGCATGTCAAAGCACCACTGCGTGGTGTGGGCCGCATAGGTGAGGTAGCCGCCCGTGGAATGCATTACCCCTGTGGGTTTGCCCGTGCTGCCGCTGGTGTGCAGCAGAAAGAGCGTATCGTTGGAATCCATCGGTTCGCAGGGGAAGTCGGGGTTAAGGGTAAAATCGTCAATGAGGTCGTGCCACCAGATATCGCGGTTGCGCTGCATATTGACATTTTCAAGCCCGGCATGCCTGACCACCACCACGTGGGCCACGGAGGGGCATTTTTCCAGAATGGGGTCAAGATTGGCCTTGAGGGGCTTGAACTTGCCGCCGCGCACGGCTGCATCGGCCGTGATGACCACGCGGGCCTTGCAGCCCTGTATGCGACTGCGCACGCCGCCTTCCGCATAGCCGGAAAAGATGGCCGTGTGTATGGCGCCTATGCGGGCGCAGGCCAGCATGGCGATAAAAAGCTCCGGTATCATCGGCATATACAGGGCAACATGGTCGCCCTTGCGTATACGCAGTGAACTCATGGCGTGGGCTACCCGGCAGACTTCTGTATAAAGCATCTGATAGGTATAGCAGCGAACATCTGTTTCTTTTTCACCCTGCCAGATCAGAGCGGCCTTATTGCGTCTGCCGGAAATAAGATGCCTGTCAATGCAGTTAAAGGAAGCATTGAGTTTTCCACCGGTAAACCACTGGTACTTATGGTTTGCTTCGTCAGCTTCCAGTACCTTGTCCCAGCGTTTGAACCAATGGATCAACTGTGAAGCTCGTGCTCCCCAAAAGTCATTGGGGTCTTCCAGGGCGCGGCGGCATAGTGCATTGTACTCTTCCGGACCGCAAACCCATGCCGACGTTTTGCCGTGCTCTGGTGGAAGATAGCTGCGATTTTCATTCAACAGTGTCGTGATCCGTTCCTGAGACATGATCCAGCCTCCATAATGCATAAAACAGTAAAATGAAAAGTTAACACTTTGCCATGATACATGCGTAAAGAGATTTTAAATAACCGTCAAGGGGCCGTATCTTGTTTGTGCTTTCAGTCATAGTTGTGAAAAAAATGTCAATATGGCAAAGAATTGACGTTTTTTACGGAGTCTAGCGGATTGTAACGCCGTTACAATTGAAGATTTTTTTCACAATGTAGGGTCAAAAAAAAGATAACTTTTTTTAAACAGGCATGTGCAAGCGAACAGGAAAAATTTTATCCCGCAAAGGGCATTTCAGAGCAGTTTCACCTTGAAACTGCTCTGGCGGCTGCGTGAGCAGACGCCCGCCGCAGAAGCATAAGCGCAGCTTCAGCCATTGCCCGAAGGGCTTATGGATACTTGAGGATTTGTCACGCAGGAAACAACGCTTGCAGACAGCATGGGTCTTGCAGACAGCATGGGTAATGATGGGCCTGTTTCCACACGATCACTGTGCCCATTCGCTAGGCTCGCAGGCGCGCCAACAACTGCCGTCAAGACAGCAGAACCATGTACTTGCGCTGCTGCGTGCCGAAGCGGGCGTCTGGAAGCATTGAGAATGGATATGCGCAATGCGAAAATGCTCAAGTGCGCGGGCGAAGGGTTGCGTGGTTCACTGGGCAGGGCATTGGTGCGGGCCGGGCTTTGCGGCATGCCTGCAGTGGTCAGTGGTGCGGCGGTTTTTCCGCTTGAGGCTTTACGCGGCGCCCGTTCCGCTGCCGGGCAGCATGAGCCCCCGATCCAGCAGCAGGGCGGCCAGTTGTGTCACGGGCAGGCCCACAACCGTGCTCCACGAGCCTTCCACCCTGTCCACCAGAAACGCTCCCTGTCCCTGAATGGCATAGGCCCCGGCCTTGTCTCCCGGTTCGTCCGTTGCCACATAGGCGCACAGTACCGGGGCTGGCCAGGGATGAAAAAAGACGCGGCTTGTGTCGCTGAACACCAGTTCTTCAGTTTCGTGGTCAGAACTCTGGCTGCCTGTGGAAAGCGTTGCGCCTGTGCGGGCCTGTGGCGCTGGGGGCAAGAGCAGGCAGACGGCGCTGATGACCTCATGCCCGCGCCCTGAAAGGCGGGTGAGCATGTGCAGGGCGTCCTGCCTGTCGCGCGGTTTGCCCAGAATGTCGCCGTCCACGGCGACGACGGTATCGGCAGCCAGAATGATATTTTTGTCGTGCTGCAAGGGCTGCCCGCCGTTGATGAGGTCGGCAGCCGCGTGGGCTTTGGCAAGGGCCGCGCGTCGCGTATAGGCGTCCGGCATTTCGCCGGGCAGGGGGGAAGGCTCTGCTCCGGCCGCGCTGGCCAGATCAAAGGAAAGCCCCCATTCGGTGAGGAACTGGCGGCGGCGCGGCGAGGCCGAGGCCAGCACAAGCCGGTAGCCCGGGGCCAGAGAAAAAAGAGCGGGGCGCAAAGTGTGAATTTTTGCCATGCGATTATCTGCTATAAGATGCTTGAAGCGGTGGAGCAGGCCGAGGGCGCGTGCAAAGACTGTCCGGCAATGCCGTTTCTCGATTCCCCGTGCGGCGGCAGGCCTTATGCTCAGGCAGTGGCCGGGACATGGCGGAGCACTTCGCGGTCCTGCATGTCCAGCACACGAAAAATGCCGTCCGCATAAAAGCCGTAACTGCGCGGCGAGCCGCCCTTGGGCAGCGAGAGGGAGCCGGGATTCCAGAAGTGCAGACCGTCCAGAGTTTCGCCTCTGGGAATATGGGTATGCCCGCGCAGGATGACCGTGCCGGGCTTCAGGCCGGGGCAGGGCGGATTTTCCGGCAGGTGATGCCCGTGGCTGGCAAAGATATGCAATCCGTCGGCTTCAAGCCATGCATTTTCGGCAACGGCAAAGGGCAGAAGTGACAGGTCAACCTCGGCATCGCAATTGCCGCGCACAGCGGTGACCGGGCAGGGCAGCGCCGAAAGGTCGGGCATTTCACGCAGAACAGAGGGCGTGTCATAGCCCTGAGGCAGAGGGTTGCGCGGGCCGTGATAGACCAGATCACCCAGCAGCACCAGCAGATCGGGCTTTGTCTGGCGGGCTTTTTCAATGAGAAAGCGCAGGCTTTCAATGGAGCCGTGCAGATCAGAGGCAATGAGCAGGCGCATCAGGAGCGCTCTCTGGCCTGAGGATGGCGGGCGTTCCAGCTGGGTCTGTCTTCCGCTTCTTCCACCAGCATGACGGGGATGTCTTCCCGCACGGGGTACACCACCTGACAGGCCGCGCAGGAAAAACCTGCCACAGTTTCGTTTTCTTCCAGAGCCGTGAGGCTGCCCAGACATTTGGGGCAGGCGAGAATGCGCAAAAGTTCTTCAGTATTGATGGGCATATGCGTTCCCTTTTGAGGTGGGCTTGGTTCGTTATGGCCCGACAGTGTACCGTGATGCCTCCTCCAGTTCAAGGCTTGCACCCTATTGATATTTTGCGCTATCAATAACAGTCATCCCTTAAGGTAGTATTTTATGGAACTGGTTGATCTGCATACCCACACGAGGGCGTCCGACGGTACTGACTCTCCGGCGCAACTTATGGCCAAAGCCGCCGATGCGGGCCTCAAGGCCATTGCCGTCACAGACCACGATACGCTTTCCGGCCTGGACGAGGCCGCTGCCGCCGGGCGCGAACTGGGGGTGGAGCTGATACGTGGCTGCGAAATTTCCACAAGCACAGAATTGGGCGAATTGCATATTCTGGGGCTGTGGTTGCCTGAACAGCCCGAGGCCCTGCTGCAACAGCTTGCCTTTTTGCGTGAAAAGCGCGGCGAGCGTAATGAGGGCATCGTGCGCAAGCTGCAGGACCTGGGGCTTGATGTCAGCATGGAAGAAGTGCTGGCCGCAGCCAAAGGCGAAAGCGTGGGGCGGCCCCACATTGCCGACGTGCTGCTGCGCAAGGGCTACGCCAAAAATATTCGTGAGGTTTTCAAGGAATTTCTGGGCAATAACGGCAAGGCCTATCTGCCCAAGGAAGTGCTTGAGCCGGAGGCAATCGTGCGGCTGCTGGCGGACCTTGGCGCAACCGTGAGTCTGGCGCATCCCCTGCTGTGGAAGGCGCCGCCCGGCTGGCTTGAAGGGCAGGTGGCCCGCCTGAGGGATTGCGGCCTCAACGCCATTGAGGCGTGGCACAGCGAGCACACCGAGGCGGATGTGCGCACCTGCCTTGCTCTGGCGAAACGCTTTGACCTCGGCATCAGCGGCGGCTCGGACTATCACGGAATCAACAAGCCCGCCATCCGGCTCGGGCGGGGCTACGGCGGGCTGCGCGTGGGCGTGGGCGTGCTGGATGACCTGCGCAAGCGCCGCGTAAAAATGGGGCTGCCGATCTGATTGGCAATATGACGATGTCTGCCTTTGCGCCTGACAGAGCAGGATATTTCTGCGGCTGCCCACCGGAACCGGTATGTGCCGCCTTGCTTCCACCATTACCCCTTTCTCACATCTTGCGAAAAAACTTCCGGCGCGTTACAGCGGCCATGAGTCTGCCATATTTTTCCGGCCGGAAGGCTCCGGGGCATCTGCCCCGGCAGACCGTGCCCGCACTGGCCGGTTTTATTGCATAGTCTTTATCCGGGACACACGGACATGCGAATTTTACACAAACAGCAACCTTTGCCGCCTCTTGCCGGCCCCCGCCTTGAACCCCATCCGTTTCGTGGTGCGGGCGCTGTGCCCGATCAGGCAGCAAGTGCCCCGCTGGTTCCCGGCAGCCGCCGTCAGCGGGGGCTGGAAGCCCGCCGCGCCGCGCTGGCCGCAGAAACCCGCGGAAAGGTCGATGCCGCCACGGCTGTGGGCGAAGGCCGACTGCAAGGCTCCGGCCTTCATGATGCCTTTGAGTTTCGCCAGCTCGGCAAGGATGACTTTGAACAGTTCGAGGCGCTGCTGCGCTATGCTTTTCAGGTCAGTTCGTCCGAAATGGCCCGTATCGGCTGGTCGGACAAAGAGATGAAGCAGTCCAAAAAGCCCATCTTTGAGGCTTCGCACGTTATGGGCTGGTTTTATAAGGGACGCCTTGCCTCGCAGATAGTCATCTATCCGATGGAGGTAAACATACAGGGCGAAATCTGCAAGATGGGCGGCATCACCGGGGTCGCCACCTATCCCGAGTATACGGGCCGGGGGCTTATCCATTCGCTTCTGGGCAAGAGCCTCGAATACATGCGCTCAGAGCAGCAGATCATCTCCTATCTTTGCCCCTATTCCATCCCCCTCTACCGCAAGCACGGCTGGGAAATTGTTTCGGACAAGATGACATTCGCCATCAGGGACACCCAGCTTCCGGCACGGCGCGCCGTTGACGGGCTGATAGAACGTGTGGACATTGAAAGTGAGGACCTGCACAGGGTTTACAAATATTTTGCCCTGCAGGAGCACGGTGCGCTCATACGCGGCGCGCTTGAGTGGGAAGAATACTGGCGGTGGGATTCGGACGACGTCATGGCGGCGGTGTACTATGGCGTTGACCGCAAGCCTCTGGGCTATGTCATCTACTACATTGAAAACGAGGTCTTCAGCATCAAGGAGATGGTCTACCTGAATCAGGAAGCCAAATGCGGCATCTGGAACTATATCAGCGCGCATTTTTCAATGATCACCCGTGTAGAGGGGATCAACTACACGGGCGAGGCCATTGCCTTTCAGTTTGAAGACAGTGAGATCGACGAAACCATCCAGCCCTATGGCATGGCCCGCATCGTTGACGTGCAGCGCTTCATGGAGTTCTATCCCTACCAGTTCAGCGACCCCATGCTTACGCTGGACTTTGAGGTCAGGGACCCCATCGCCCCCTGGAACAACGGCATATTCCACATGAGCTGGCAGGGGGGGGAGGCCGTTTGCGAACAGGTTTCCACATTTCGTTCGGGTCACCGTATCAGTCTGGATGTTCAGACGTTGACCACCATGTTTATGGGATACAAGCGGCCGACCTATCTGTACAACAATGACCGCATTGATATGGACTATCATCTGCTCAAGACGCTTGAGGCCCTGATTCCGCCGGACAAACCCTATTTTTCAGACTATTTTTGATGCCAAAAGGCCGTGCGGGATTTTTTGTTCCGCGCGGGCAAGGTGCTCCGCAGAACAGGACATGCACCGGCGAATGCAAACGCAGCTTGAACCGCAGGCCTCCGGGCCGCGACTCAGGCTGCGTTTTTCTGTTTGTCTCCAGAGCCTTCTGTTTTTGAAACGTTCCCTGCTTCAACGCATCATTCTGGCTATGCCCTGATGCTGCGCTGCGCCCGCCTGCAAATACGTTCCGTGGCCTTGCAGGGGCTTTGGGCCAGCCAGCGGGCGCATGTTTCACGCACCCATGCGGGTTGCGATTTGGCCGCATCATTGAGCCAGTTGCCCACGCTGTCCTGCACGTAGGCTGCCGGGTCTGCGCGCAGAGGTTCCAGCACGGGCAGGGCAAGGGCCGGTTCCTGCTTGAGTTTTTCCATATGGCTGCACCAGACTCCGCGCGGGCGAATGCTTTCGCAGGCAAAGCGGCGTATCCGCTCCGAGGGATCGCTGGTCCAGCGGGCAAGGCAGGCCACAGCATCTTCAAGATTTTCCGTGATGTGCGGGCGCACGGCCATCCACGCCCATTCACGTACGCCGAAATGCCCGTCGTCAGCCAGAGGCCGCATTTTTTCAAGCCGTTCCTCGATGCTCAGGTCAGGGATGAGAGCCTGGGCAAAGCAGCCCCAGCCCCGCACGGTGTCTGAAATGTGCGTTGTGACCTGAGCGGGCGTGTCCGGCCCAAAGTTTTCATAGACAAGCTCCGCTGCCAGGCGCATGCGTCTGGAGATGCCCTGATCGGCCATTTTTTGCAGACGTGCCACCTTGTCTGCCGGGATGGAGGGCAGCGTCGCCGCCATGAGCGAGGCAAAGTCCACGGCAAGGGCTTCGCCCAGATTGGCCGAGGCGGCCTGACCGCTGTTGAGCTGGTGCAGTGTGTGCTTGTCCGTTGTCATTGGCTGTCCGTCCGGTTGGCGTGGCGTCTTTGCGGCTGGCGGCTGCCCGCGCAGCCGCCAGAGCAGGATCAAGGTGAAATTGCTCCAGGTATCCGCTGACTGCATCTTCGATTTGCTTGGCTCATTGCCAAAAAGCGCTCATTTGACGGGGGAAGTGACTTCCCCCTGTTTTCGTTTTTTTGGCTTCTGCTCGTGCGGGAGCCACGGGAAGCGCCCTATCCGGCGCTTTTCTGGATGTCTGACTCAAGAAAGGCGCGGTATGCCCGCACCGTGGCGTGCAGATCGGCGCAGCTTGCCAGTTCAAAGGGGCTGTGCATGGACAGGACGGCAGGGCCGAGGTCAATGACGTGCATGCCATAGGCGGCCAGAAAAAGAGCCACCGTGCCGCCGCCGCCGTGGTCAACGCGGCCGAGCTCCGCCGCCTGCCAGGGGATGTTTTTGCTGTTGTAAAGATTGCGCAGCGCGCCGAAAAATTCCGCATCAGCCTCGCTGGCTCCGTACTTGCCGCGCGAACCTGTGAACTTGGAAAAGCAGGGACCGTAGCCCATCTGGGCGGCGTTCTGCTTTTCGTGCACTTCCTGAAAATCGGGGTCCAGAGCTGCCTGCACGTCGGCGGAAAGGGCGCGGGTTTCCATAAACACGCGGGAGGCCGGCACGTTTGGCGCCCAGGCGCGGGTCAGGTCTTCCACGCAGTACTGAAGAAAGCGTGAGGCCGCACCGGTGGCCCCGTCCGAACCGATTTCTTCCTTGTCCCAAAAAATGACGGCCATGCTCCGGCCCGTGGCTTCGGCCTCCAGCAGGGCTTCAAGGGCCGTGAACACGCAGATGCGGTCATCCTGCCCGTAGCCGCCCACCAGTGCCCTGTCAAAGCCCACAAAGCGGGCCGGACCGGCGGGGACGGCCTGAAGTTCGGCCGTGATAAGGTCTTCTTCGGTAATGCCGTATTTTTTGTGCAGGATTTCCAGAAGCTGTGTTTTTATGGCTTCTTTGGGCGCGTCTTCTTTTTTACCCTTGCCTGCGGCCTTGGGGCTGTGCCCAAGAATGATATTGAGCTTTTCGGCTTCAAAGGCATCGCTGACGGTCTGGGTCACCTGTTTCTGGGCCAGATGGGGCAGCAGGTCGGCAATGCAGAATACCGGTTCCCCGGCCTTTTCGCCGATGGTGACCTCAATGACGGAACCGTCGCCGCGCACCACCACGCCATGCAGGGCCAGAGGGCGCGCCAACCACTGGTACTTGCGTATGCCGCCGTAATAGTGCGTTTTTGCCTGAGCGACGCCGGGCTGTTCAATGAGCGGGCGCTGCTTGAAATCCAGACGCGGGGTGTCGGTATGGGCGGCAATGAGGGCAAGACCCTGCTCCAGCGGCAGCGTGCCGCGCCGCGCCGCGAAAATGGCTTTGCCGCGCATGGGCCGCATGACGCGCTCAGCGTTGAAGTCTTCAGTATAGCCGTGCTCCGCCAGACGCTTGCGCACATGCTCCACGGTTTCGCGTTCAGTCTTGCAATGCGAAAGGAAATCCATATAGCGCACCGCCAGAGCTTCCATTTCCTTGCGCGTTTTGGCGTCCGCGTCTTCCCACGCGTTCTGGGGCTTGTAGGCCAGAGTCTTTTCCATGCTGTTTTCCTTTATGGCCGCCGGGCTGGCAGCCTGTCATTTTTGCGGTCTCTGCCGTCTGCATCTGGAGCATTTGCCACTTGAAATGCTCACTGACGGCGGGCAAAGCCTGCCTGCATTTCGTGTCAGGGATTTTTATGAAAATCCTTGCAGAGCAGCCAGCTCATTTCACTGGTAACCAGTTCTATATAATCTCTTTTGCGGCCATAGCCAGAGCCTCGCGCAGCACGCGCAGCAGCACGGGCCTGTCTTCGGCGGCCAGCGTGCGCGGGTCAAGGCAGAAGCAGTCGTTTTCAAGCCTGCCAATAAGGGGCGGGTCTGTGCGCAGCAGGGCTGCCTTGAGCGCCGTTGCGCTGCAGTTTTCGGGCTTGAGGCACACAAGCGTGGTGGGCAGGTCGTATTGAGGGAAAGCCCCGCCGCCCACGCGCGAAACATCGGGCCGCAGGCTTGTCCGGCATGCTGTGGCCGGATCGGCAAGCCCCTTGCGCAGCGCTGCTGCCAGAGTGCGGGCCGCACGGGCCAGTTCGTTGGCGGGCTGGCAGATCATGCGCAGGGTGGGGATGCTTTTGCGGGCTTTTTCCGGGTCAAGATAGAGGCGCAGGGTAGCTTCAAGCGCCGCGAGGCAGAGCTTGTCGCAGCGCAGGGCGCGGGTGAGCGGGTTGCGCTTGAGCCTGTCGATCATGTGCTTGCGTCCGGCGATGATGCCCGCCTGCGGGCCGCCGAGCACCTTGTCGCCGGAAAAGGTGGCGATGTCTGCCCCCTGCGCCAGCACCCAGGGAACAGTCGGCTCGTCAGGCAGGCCGCAGGAAGAAAAATCTGTCAGGCTGCCGCTGCCGAGGTCTTCGATAAGGGGCAGGTCATGCCGACGCGCCAGTTCTGCCAGTTCGGGCAGCGGCACGGCGGAATGAAAGCCCACGATGCGGTAATTTGACGTGTGGACGCGCATGAGGGCGCGGGTATTTTCATTTATGGCCGCGCTGTAGTCGTGCAGATGGGTGCGGTTGGTTGCGCCTACCTCGCGCAGTGTGGCTCCGCTTTTTTCCATCACGTCGGGAATGCGGAAGCTGCCGCCGATTTCCACCAGTTCTCCGCGTGAAACCACCACTTCGCCGCCCTTGCAAAAGGTATCCAGCACCAGCAGCACGGCAGCGGCATTGTTGTTGACCACAAGGGCGGCTTCGGCCCCGGTGAGGCGGCACAGCAGGTCTTCGACCAGAGCATGGCGGCTGCCCCGGCCACCGCTCTGCATGTCCAGCTCCAGATTGCAGTAGCCGGTGGCGGCGGTCATGACGGCTTCACGCGCTTCTTTGGCAAGCACGGAGCGCCCCATGTTGGTATGGACCACCACGCCGGTTGCGTTGAGTGCCGCCCGAAAGCGACTGCGCAGCCCTGCGCGCGCATGCGCCACAAGATCGGGCAGGCAGGCGTCAAGGGTCAGCTGTTCGGCTTTCTGGCAACGTCCCTGACGAATTTCGTGGCGCTTTTTGTCCCAGAATTCGGTTATCAGGTCGCGCATCAGGCTGCGCGGTGCTTCGGCCAGCACCGGGTCAGTCTGGCTGAGGGACGCAAGGCACAGGTCCACGGCGGGAATGGAGCGGAAGAGATCATGCATGGGGGCTTCTCCCATTTATGTCAGCTGTGGGCGAAAGGTGGCGGGGAAAAAGACTGAAAAATTCGGCCAGCAGATAGAGCGAGCCTGTGACCAGCACCGGCTGGTGTGTGTCGTCGCCGCTGACGCAGTGGGTGGCCTGTGCCAGAGCCTGCGCCAGCGCACTGCCGTTGGCAGCCTGCGCGGAGCCTTCCGGGGCGGGAATCGCCACGGCCGTGGCCGGGGGCATGGTATTGAAAAAATCGGCAACTTCCCGCACGTCCGCTGCCCGGGGATTGTGCAAGGCCGGTACAAAGATGGGCGCAGGCCCCAGAGTTTTTTTGAGCATGCCCGCAACAGCATGCCAGTCTTTATCGCCCAGACAGGAAAAAACAGCGGCGGCGGGTTGCACGCCTGTATCACGCAGGGCCTTGACCAGCGCGGCCATGCCATGCGGATTGTGCGCACCGTCCAGCAGCAGGGGGGGGAGATGGTCTGTGGCGGGGATTGCCTGCAGGCGGCCGGGTACAAAGGCGCGGGCCAGCCCCTGCTGTTGCAGCGGCACATCGGCGGGATTTTTGCCCAGCATGGGGGCCAGCCGCCGCCATGTTGCGAGGGCCAGAGCGGCATTTTCGCGCTGATGCGGCCCGGCAAGCCCCGGCGTAAAAACAGGAGCAAGAGCATCGGCCCGGATGAGCGGAGCCTTGCGTGCAGCGGCGGTTTCTTCCAGCACACGGGCGGCCTGCGGGAACTGTCTGCCCGTACAGACCGGTATGCCCGGGCGTATGGCCCCTGCCTTGTCCTTCGCAATGGCGGCAAGGTCCGCGCCGAGCACGTCCTTGTGATCCATGGCTATGGGCGTAAAGCAGGTCAGGTCTGCGCTGACGGCCGTGGTGGCATCGTGACTGCCGCCCAGCCCGGCTTCCAGCACGGCCACATCAACCTGTTCCTGCCTGAAGGCCAGCAGGGCCAGAACCGTAAGAAACTCAAAATAGGTCAGCTCCGGTACGGCCCTCATGATTTTGTCAGCCTGGGCGGGCCACAGGGCCTGATCCCAGGGGCGGCCATCAATGCGGATGCGTTCCGTGGGGCTGACAAGGTGCGGCGAGGTATACAGGCCCGTGCGCAGACCGTGGGCGCGGCAAAGGGATGCAAGAAAGGCCGCGGTGGAGCCTTTGCCGTTGGTCCCCAGAATCTGCACCGTTACAAAGGGGGGACGATTAAGGCCAAGATGGGACAGGGCGCGCCGCATGCGGTCAAGGCCCATATCCATATGAAAAAGCCCGAGACCGTCAAGGTGGCGCTGAATCTGGGAAAAATCGCTGAAAAAGTGCTTCATGCACAGCACGGTAACGCAAAGGCGCGCAACTGTCAGCGCTTTAGAACGGCTCAATCCTGAAACGGCAATGGACGGCGTGGCCGAGCGCCGCAAAGGCCCGATTATCGCAGTTGGCTGTCCTTGCTGCCGCGCCGGTTGTAAAGAGCAACGGTTTGCTGCTCCTTGTCAGCCTCCTGCTGGCAGGCGATGCAAAGACGCACTCCGGGCAGGGCATCGCGCCGGGCCTGAGGTATTTCTTCACCGCATTCTTCGCAGTGGGTCAGGCTTTCGCCCCTGGGCAGGTTGCGCCGGGCGCGGGCCACCTCGTCATTGATGGAGTCCTGAATCTGATCCTGTACGGCGTTGTCGCCAGCCCAACCGCTTGCCATGAGGTCCTCCTTTCCGGCGATGCCTGCGTCGGTTGCAGGGGCTTGCCGGGCAAAGCCTGTCACGAAATGCGTTACAGCCGCCCGCAGACGGGCTGTCTGCGTGACGAAGGGCTGTTTCGGTTCTGCCGCGATGGTGTGCTGTTTTTTGTCGCTCGAGTCCGCTGCCGTGCGCGACAGAGTGGCGGCATTGATGGGCCGCAGGGTTTTGACGGCCTGCCTGCAGTGTACGATGGCCCTGAAGGAAATGGAAGCCGCCGCATGCGGCGGCGGGAGCAGACGTACGCGCCGAAGCGGCGTCCTGGAAGCATGAAGAATTCCATTCTCAATGCGAAAATGCTTCAATGACAGAGGCGCAAGCGGCCTGCGCTTACGCCTCTCTGGCGGGGCTGCCGTTGCAGCCGCCGGGAAATGGAGCGTCCGGAAGGGCTATTCCGGCAACTGGATGTCTGTCTGGTATCCCGCGGCCATGCATTTGGCAATAAGTTCGCCGGAACCGTCAAAGACTTTTATGTCATAGCTTTGTATGCGCTGCCCACGGCGAACCACCTGCGCTTCGGCCGCCAGAGGGCCGCTTTTGCCGGGCCGCAGGAATTCGATGGTGGTGGAGAGGCTGACCACGCCCGTGTCTTTGCCCGCATTGGCTGCCGCGCCAAAGGCCACGTCCGCCAGAGCAAAAATGGCTCCGCCGTGGGCGCAGCCCATGCCGTTTCTGTGGTTTTCAGTAAGGGGCATGGTGACGCGGGCGAATTCAGGGCTGGCACTTTCAATGGTCATTTGCAGATATTTCATGAGCTTGTCGTGTTTTGCGACATAATTTTTCATAAATTCTCCAGTGTTGCCAAAAACAAGCCGGAAGCCAAAGGCTTCCGGCACAGTGTATACAAAGGTGTATCCGCCAGTGCGGTTCGTCTATGTTACTCTACCTGCTGGATGCCGTCCAGCTTCCAGCTGCCGCCCTGCACCGGGCGCATGAAATGCCATACTTCGCGCACAGTGGACGGAGCCTGCTGATCCGGGCTTTCGCGCATGAGCACGTCAAAAAAGACCTGAGCAAACTGCTCGTTGCCTTCATTTTCCACGCCAAGCAGCTGGGCGTTTACCAGCAGTATTTCGGTATTGCTCGGGTTGGGGTCGGCATCCATCTGCTCGCGAACGGCGTGTTGCACCGCGGAGCTGGTGAACTGGGAGATGTCGTCCATGTCGCGCTTGTCCCAGGAGTTTTGCAGGCGGGTGTAGGCCATTTTGGCTCCGCGCAAAAACTCGTCAACATCAAAGCCTTCGGGCATGGGGATGTTGGGACCAGCGGCCGCATGTGCCGCCGCGCCCTGGCTGTTGCCGCGCAAAACGTCCCACCCGTTGCTTTCGGTGGACTCGCGCTGCATGCCCTGCATGCGGTCGTTATAGGCATCGGCGTGTTGCCCGTGGCCCCCCGCCGTGGCAGAAGCCTGACGGTTGCGGAAGCGGGCAAACAGCTTGAGGCCCAGAAAAGCCAGCAGGCCGATAAGGATGATGTCCATAAAGCCGCCTCCGGCAAAGCCGTGGCCGCCCAGCAAAGAGCCTATGAGCGTACCGGCAAGAAGGCCGCCGAAAAGACCGCCCATGCCGCCGAACATGCCGGCGCGGGGAGCCTGGGGCGCGGCCTGCGCCTGAGCCGAGGGCTGGCGCGTGGCGCTGGGTGTATCCTGCCGCATGGCAGGTTTTTGCGCGGGCGTGCTCATAAAGGGTTTGCTGCCAAACGAACGTCCGCCACCCATCCGGGCAGCTTCGGCACAGTCGGGCATGGCAAGCATGATGGAACAGCAGAGAAAAAACGCAGCGGTCAGAAAGGCACTCAATTTCATGAACAGCTCCCGGGAGGGGGTTGTTGGTTGCAGGGTGCGCTGGTCGCACGGTCTGATCAGCCTTTCTGACTATAAACATTGTGACAAAAAAGGCAAGAGCATGAAATCCACTTTGCGCAAAAAAAGAAGTGCAGAAAAGATATTCCTGTATTGTTGTGAAAATGTACGCAAAAATAATCAGAATTTTTTATGCAACATGTTTATTGATTAATTTTAAAACAGCAAAAATAGCTGCGATAGAAATACATGGTATATCATAAAATAGCGCAAAATCTGTCACAATACTGCGAGTGTGGAGATAAAAGTGCTCTCTGATATTATTAAATTGATATTATGTATTAATTATTTTTGATATTTGTTTTCTCAAAGGCGCATGGTTTGCAGTGGAACATATTGTTGTACGCTGACTTTTTTACCTGCCATAACTGCTGTGATTCGCCTGTGGCATGGGCTTTTCAAGCCGATGTACTGCATGTGGTGTGTGGCATGCAGCTGTTTTTTCAAAAATGTTGACGGTCACAAACGCAATTCTGGTGCAGAAATCCGCGGTAGTGCAGGCTGATGCATGAGCTGCCCGGCTTGCGTTCAAACAGTGCTTTGCCCCTGAAAAAAGAGAGCAGGCCGCTGAAAGCGGCCTGCACCAAAAGTTTCCTGGGCAAATCTCTCAGGCAAATCTCTCAGGCAAGCCTGAGCGACAGCCGCAAGGGCATCGGGCGGGGCCGGTCAGCGCTTGCGCGCGTCGGCGGCGCCGTCCACATAAAGCCAGAACACCGCTCCAAGATTGAGGGGCTTGGGCTGGCCGTCAGGGCCTTTGAGCGGGTCACCGGGGGTTGTCGCCTCGCAGTACCACCAGCCGGGCTGGTTGAGCACAAAGGAGAACTGGCCTGCCTTGTCGGTGCGTGCCGCCACTTCTTCATGCCAGGGGGTGGGAACGGTGCGTTTTTCCGTGTTGATTCTGGACATGCGCACAGGGGCGTTTGCCAGCGGCTTGCCGTGCAGCAGAACCACGCCGGAGAAAAGGGCGGGGGCGGTCAGTCCAAAAGGACGGGTAAGGGGCTGGATCTCAAAGGTCTGGCCCACGGGCTGATCCCAGCCTCTTTCCACGCCATATACGGGCAGCACTGTCTTGACGTAGTGCTGCAGAAACTGGCCATGCGCCGCATCCCACCAGGGGCGGCCTTCAATGATGAACTGATACAGGCCGGGGTGGGCAAGAGCCACGTTGGCCCCCCACGCCTTCTGGTCAAGATAGCCTATTTCTTCCACATCGCCGAGAAGGTCGCGCCGTTCGGGCTGGATGAGGCCGTCCTTGACGGGGCTGGCATTGTCGTACCGCAATGCAGCGAAAAGCTGGGGCATGTCCATGACAAGGCCCTGATTCTGGAACGGGCGCATCATGGTGATGAGCACATCCACCTGTTCATTGATGGAGGGAATCTCGGGGGCGGGAGGTGGTGTCGGCGCTTCTTCCACGGGCTGCGCAGGGGCTTGCCCGGCGTTTTGTGCCGTGGTCTGGCCTGCGCTCTGTTCCCCGCCGGCGGGGACGGTCTGGCCTTGGTTCTGGGGCTGCGCGGCGGCCTGAGGGGCTGCCTTGGCGGGCGCGGTCTTGTTTTTGCCCGCATCCGCATTTTTTTCCGTTTTGGCGGCAGCCTGCTTGCCTTCCTGCTTTTTGTCTTCGCGTTTGGGCGCAGGCTCGATCTTTTCCGCTTTGGCCGGAGCCTCGATGCTGGGCTGGCTCGGAACCAGCAGGGTTACCTGCGCCTGGGCGGAAGTCGCCGTGAGTCCGCAAAGGGCGGCTGTGCACACGATGGCCGAAAAAAAGGCGACCGCTGTGTGTGGCAGCGTATGCAAAAAAGAAATGCGCGGCATGAATGCTCCTGCTTTGCCAGAAAGGGTGCACGACGGGTCGGTCGAGCATACGGCTTCGGGCTTTTATAGTGTCGAAAGCTTAACAGAACGCCTCGGCATTGTCATGTGGCGCGGCAAAGGGCATCCGGCATCTGGAGCGCTTATCACTTGAGATGCCTGCTTGACCGTGCATGTAGATTGCGCTTGCACCTTGGCGAACGGGACTGCTCACGCAGCCGCCGGAGCAATTTGAACATGAAATTGCTCTGACGAACCGGAGGAACCGAATGAACCCGGCAACCGGGCGAGCGGAACAAGCCGGGGACTCCGGCAAAGCCGGTAAGGCTGACTGGCCGCTGGAGCCGGGGCCACCGCGATGGGCGGACGAACCTGTTGGAGCATGTGAACTTTGAGAATGTGCATTCTCAAAGTTCACGGTACGCTCGCTTCTATGCTTGGCCGGGGGGCCGGGTGAGCGGTCGAATGCGCTGCCGGGTCTTTTGTTGTGCGCGCTGCCACAACAATGTCCACCCGTGCGGCCCCCGCATCGAGCAGGGCCAGGCAGGCGGCACGCAGGGTGCTGCCCGTGGTCATCACGTCATCCACCAGCCACAGGTGACAATTCCTGACGCCGGGCGGTGAAGCAAAACTGTGGCGCACGTTGTCGGGCCGCGCACGGGCGCTCAGACCTATCTGCGCCGGGCCGGGGCGTGTGCGGCGCAAGAGGTCGGGCGCAAGTTCAAATCCTGTCTGCACGCTCAAGGCTCTGGCCAGCTCGTGCGCCTGATTGTAGCCCCTGTGACGCAGATGGTCCGGATATTGCGGAACAGCCACCAGAGCGTCGGGCCGGGGCAGGCAGTGGGCGGCTTGCTGCAGGAATGCGCCGATAAGGGGGGCCAGATAAAGGTGGCCGTCAAATTTGAGCCGCAAAAGAACATGACGCAGTGCCGCCTTGTAAAGCCCATGAAAGGCCGCGCCAGACCACGGTGGCGGGTTTGTCAGGCAATGGCCGCACAGGCTGCTTTTGGGGGCACGGGTCTGGGCGTCCGCGTCTGGAGAAGGGGCTGAGGGCAGGCCGCATGACGGACAGCGCTGTCCCGCGTACGGAGCCAGCAGGGCCCGGCACGGCGGGCAAAGCGGGGCCAGCGGGCCGGAAATGTCGGGAACGGTGGCACTGTTCAGCTGCAAGGGCGAAGGCTCTTTGCAGGGAGTGAAGGGACGCAGACAGTGAAAACAGCGGGCCTGGGCAAGTCCCAGACGGCGGGCTGCTGCCGCAAGGCCCGTGTTCAGACGTGCAATCAGGCCCGGCGCACCGGGCGCAATGCCCGATCCCCCTCTGTTGTCAGCGGTTTTCATGACACTGGGCAGAAGGCTGGTTTGCTCTGCCGTCAAACCGCAGGTACAGGTCCGTCACCGCCACAGTCATTGTGGGGCCGGGTGGACGGAACAAAGCCCGGTACTTTACCGGCCATCATGCGACAGCCCCAGTCGTGCCCCCATGCATGCAGGGCAGCGCGGACAGCGGGGCGCTCTTCAAGGTCCTTGACGCGCTCCAGTCCTCGCAGCAGCCGTGTTTCGCTGATGGCCGCATTGAGGGGAGAAAGAAAATAGCGCAGGGTAAGCAGGGAGCCGGTGAAGAGCTGCTTTCCCCGTGGCCTGCCGGCCACAAGGCTCACAAGTGCTGTTTTGACCGGCGGGTGGGGCAGCCTGCGGGAGGGCATGTGGCTTTGCGCCGACCAGAAGCGCTGCGTGCGGTCGATAAGGGCCTTGAAATGCGCGGGCAGAGCGTAAAAATAAATGGGGGCTGAAATAAAAAGCAGCGGGGCGGATTCGATGAGCGCAAAGACTTCTTCGGCCCTGTCCAGCCTGCCGTTGCAGTTTTTGCCCGCAAGCGTGCAGTGGTGCGGAGGGGCGGTACAGCCGCCGCAGTCTGTGCAGCCGTCAAACGCGTAGTCTCGCAAGGGAACAAGCTGCATTTCGGCCCCGGCCTCAGCCATGCCTGCGGCAACAAGATGCGCCACGGCATCTGAAACGCCGCCGGGGTGGGGACTGCAAAGAAGTGCAACAGGATTGCTCATGGCCTGAACTCACCACAAAAAGGATTGTTGGCGGCTTCATCGCCTATTTTGCTGGCAGGGCCGTGACCGGGGTAGACAATCGTTTCGGCGGGCAGCTTGAACAGCACGTCCCGCACCGAACGCAGCAGAGTATCGTGGTCGCCGCCCGGAAAGTCCGTGCGGCCTATGGAGCGATAAAACAGGGCGTCGCCGGTAAAGACGACCTTTTCTTCGGGAAAATACAGGGAAATGCCGCCGGGGGTATGCCCCGGAGTATCCAGTATCTGGCAGTCCATGCCACCCATGTCCGTCTTGCCAAGGGGCATGGGGCTGCTTTTGAAATCCGGAACCGGGGGGAAGCCCCATATGCCGCCCTTGCCGGATTCGGTGTCGGCAAGGCTGTCGTCACCCTGCGGCATGTAAACGGGCGCGCCTGTGGCGGCGGCCAATTCGGCAACACCGTACATGTGGTCAAAATGGCGGTGGGTTATGCAGATGGCATCCAGCGCGAGGTGGTGGTTGCTCAGGTATTCGAGCATGGGCGCGGGGTCGCCGCCCACGTCAATGGCCACGGCCTTCGTGGCGTTGTGAATGAGGTAGCTGTTGGTCTGCAGGGGGCCAAGGGGAAAAGCGGCAACGGCCATGATGATTTCCTTATATGGGTATGAACCTGCGCGCGAGAAGTGGAACCCGCTGCAGCAGTGCGGTATGTATCTTTCGGCAGACCGATATTAACCTCTTCGCTTTCGTGGGGCAAGTGTTGCCTGCGGGGCAGCCGGTGCGGTCACGCGTGACGGTTTGGGGGCCTGTAGCGGCTGTGGAGTGGGGGAGGCAGTGGCCACAGCTTTCAGCTCAGCGGGCATGGCTGCTGACGTGTGCCGCCGGGCGTGTCCTGTTTTGCGGCTTCCGTGCGCGCGAGGTTCTTTGATCAGCTTTTTCGGTCTTTAATGAAGGCGGGTTTTCATGATATTTTCTAGACAAGCGCCCTTCACCGAACTACACTTCAAGGATGAAACAGAATTTTCAGCCCCAAGAGAGTACGCAAGACATGGCACAGCACACGACCCGCAAAAAAGCAGAAGCAGGCCGCAGCGCGCCAGCGGATTCCGCCGGGGAACAGGGCGCGCGCATGACAGCGGACAGTGTGAAGGCCACTGGCGCCCGGGGCGAAGCATCAGATATGCTTGAGACATCTGAGCCTGAAGGCGGCATGCCCGAAGCCTCTGTGCCCGAAGCCTCTGTGGCGGAAACTTCTGTGGCGCAAACCACGTCCGCCCGTGCCGCAGCGCCGGGCCATGCGGCGTATGCCGAGTGGGCCGGTCAGTTGGAAGGCTCGGGTGATGCCCCGTCCAGTGGCGCGGCCCGGCAGGGTCGCGAATATTACGGCCGCCGGGACGTGAGCAGGCTGGCCCGTGAAGATCTCATGGAGATGGAAGGGCTGCTGTGCAGGCAGCTGGCGACCTTTTTTTCTTTCAGCGGGCATGCCCTGTATTTTCCCAGAAGCCAGGCATCGGATGAGCCGCAACTGCTGGCGCGCGAGCGCAAACTGCTTTTGCCCCTGATCTGGAAAGAGCAGCTCCTGGGGATGGTCATGCTGCACGGTGTTCGCGCCCGCGAGGTGCGTCCCCTGCTGGAGATTTTGCCCGCCATTACCGGGCTGATTCTTGAAAATCTGGCGCGCGCCAAGGCTGTGCGCACGGATGCGGTCACCGGTCTTGCCACGGAAGAAAGCCTTTTTGCCCGTATGGAAGGCGAAGCCGAAAGGGTGCGGGCGCATCTTGAAGAACCTTCGGCCCCCGAGGGGCTTGCTGCGCCCATGCACCGCATGTGCATGGGCATTGTGCTCCTGCGCATGAATAATGGGCCGGATGTGGTGCGGCGGCACGGTTTTGCCTTTGCTGAAAAATTCATGCGCAAATTTGCCGATGCCTGCCGTTCTGTCTTGCCGTCCGACGTGCTGGCCGCGCGGGTGGGGCGGCACGAGCTGGCCCTGCTGCTTTCGGCCAGCGGGCGGGGCGCGTGCCACAAGCTGGCCCGTGCTGTTCTTGCGCGGATGGAAGCCGAACGTCCGGTTTCGCCTTTGACAAGGCAGGCTGTACACGCGCGCCTGTGCGCCGGACACGCTCTGTATCCGCAAGACATGCAGGGTGCGGAAATGGGCCTTGGCATGTACGAACAGGCGCGTCTGCTCATGGCTCGTGCCAGACTGGCGGCTGATGTGGCGGGCCAGACTGCTGCGGCGGCTGAGGCCGCCGGTGCGGACGGAACCCGCGCCGGAGAAAGCCGCATCATGCCTTTTGCCCGTATTTTACAGGAAGGCGGGCTGGTGCTTGAAAGCCTGCCTCTGGGGCGTCTGCGCATCAGTCTGGGGCGTCAGGCCAAGGCGCGCGAAGGCATGCGCTTTGCGGTCTGGAGCACCGATACCGGGCAAAAGCCGCGCTATAAGGGTGAGGTCGTGCTGTTGCGCGTGGGCGACAGGGATTCTGTGGCCGAAATTCTGCATCTGGCGGATGCGGCCCTTCTGCCCATGCCGGGAGACAGTCTGGCTCTTCTCGGACAAAGCCCTGTGCTCAGCCCGGATCTGGACGGTCACGATCCTTCTTTGAGCATCCCCGGTGTTCAGGAAGCCCTGTTGACGCAGCCCGCCGCCCACGTGAGGCAAAAAAAGCATGCGGCCGGATCTGCTGGCGGATCTGCTGGCGGCCCTGCTGACGGCTCTGTGGGCGGGCCAATGGCTCCGGCGGTGTCTCCGCATGCGACCGAGTCTGATTCCGCTGATCCCGCGGATCCCGCTGATTCCGCTGGCGGCGCGGGCAGCATTGGCAGTACCGGCAAGGTTGACGGTGCAGCCCCGCCTGCCAGTGCAGGCAATGCGGCGCAAGAGGCCGCCGGGGATTCCGGTCACCGAGAATCCGCCGAAAATTCTGAGCGTCCGCAGTCTCGCGCCGTGCCCTTCCCCGCAGTGGGGGATGGTGGTCAGGCACAGGCATCCCCGGTTGACGAAAATGACGAAACAGGCGCTGCTTCTGAAGACATCCCCCGATGCGGCCTGTGCGGGCACGGCGACTTTCTTAATCGCTTTGCGCATGAAAGCGAGCGTTGTGCCCGTTTTGTGCTGGCAATAGTGCGGCTGGAAAATGCCGAAGGTCAGGCTCCGGCCACGGCCCTGCGCCTGTGGGGAAAACTTTTGCGCAAGCACGCCCCCCATGCGGAGCAGACCGGGCCGCTGGCAGGCCTGTACGGCAGCAACAGCCTGATATTTTTTCATCCCGGCGTGGAAACGCAGGACATGGCCGGATTGTACCAGCGGCTGTGCGCGGATCTGAAAAAAGAAGGATTTGATGCGGCGTCCGGTCTGGCGGGTTTTCCCTTTTTGCAATACCGCAAGGCAGAAATGCCGGACTGCGCCCTCAAGGCGCTGGAATACGCATTGCTTTTGCCGCCGCCACGAGTCGGCCTGTGCAACTCTCTGGCGCTCAACATCAGCGCCGACAGACGCTACAGTCTCGGCGACGTGTTCGGCGCTCTGGAAGAGTACAAGCTGGCCCTGCTGGCGGACAAGACCAATGTGATGGCCTGGAATTCCCTGGGCGTCTGCATGGCGGCTCTTGGGCGCGGGCACGAGGCGCGGCGTTATTTTCTCGAGGCTCTGCGCCATAACCCCGATGCGGGTGCGGCCAAGCAGATTTATTATAATCTTGGCAATATCTGCCAGAGTCTGGGCGAGCGGCGCGCTGCCGCACGCTACTATCGGCAGTGTGTCAAGGCCGCTCCGGACCATCTTTTTGCGCATATCCGGCTGGGACAGCTCTGCGAGCAGGGCGGCAGAAGGGCCGAGGCGCGGCGCTACTATGAACTGGCAGCGGCCATTGAAGACGCCTCGCCCGGCAGACCGGGAGTGGCCCGGCGGCATCTGGCCCGCGTGGCCGCCCGCCAGCGCCGGGGGGGGGAAGCCCGCGAGCTTTTGCACGAGGCTCTGTTGCGCAATCCGCAAGATGCGGCGTCCATGCTGCTGCTGGCCAACATCTATCTGGACGGTAACGAAGACCCGGCCGTGGCTGAGCTGCTGGCCCGGAAAAGCGCGGGCCTGCACGACAGGCCCGAAGCCTGGCAGACGCTGGCGCGGGCCCTGCGCGCCCTTGACCGGGAGGACGAGGCCCGGCTTGCCGAGGCCAGAGCCGTGCTTGGCTGAATAAAGGCGCAAATCGCGTTGATAATCAAAAGCCGCCCGCTGCCGGGCGGCTTTTGTCGTCCGCTGGTCCTGCTGGCGTGGGAGCATATTGATCACGAAGCTGTATGACATTGACTTTCATTTTCATATGGGGCAGCATCCGGGCCATCCACTACCATCAGCCGACATCAGCTTACAGGAATGCCATGACACCTTCGCAAATCGTATCCGCCCTGAATTCCCTCATTGCCATTCGCCAGCCGGTCTTTCTGTGGGGCGCGCCGGGCGTGGGCAAAAGCCAGATTGTAGCGCAGGCGGCAGCGTCACGGGGCATACCCCTGCGTGACATCCGTGCCGTACTGCTTGACCCCGTGGATCTGCGCGGCTTGCCCCGCATCTCTGACGAGGGGCTTTCCGTATGGTGTCCCCCGGCATTTCTGCCCACGGCATCCGACCCGAAAGAAGGCATAATTTTTCTGGACGAACTGAATGCCGCCCCGCCTCTTGTGCAGGCCGCCTGCTATCAGCTCATTCTGGACCGCGCCATCGGTGAATACCGCCTGCCTGACGGCTGGGCCATTGTAGCCGCGGGCAACCGCGAAAAAGACAAGGCCGTGTCGTACCGCATGCCCTCGGCCCTTGCCAACCGCATGGTGCATCTGGAGTTTGACGCCAACCTCGACGACTGGCTTGCCTGGGCGCAAACAGCAGGCATACGGGCTGAAGTGTGCGCATTTTTGCGTTTCAGACCCCGGCTGCTGCACGATTTTGATCCGCAAAAATCTGAAAAGGCTTTTGCTTCGCCACGCTCGTGGGAGTTTGTCTCGCGCATTCTTGATGCGTCACCGGACCCGGATGTGGAATACGAGCTTTTTCAGGGAACTGTGGGCGCAGCGGGCGCGGCGGAATTTATGGGCTTTCTTGCGGTCTGGCGTGAGCTTCCCACGGTGGATGAAGTGCTGGCGGCTCCTGCCTCGGCGGCTGTGCCGATGGAACCGGCGGCTCTTTACGCCATGTGCGAAGCCCTGAGCCTCAGGGCCAGCGCTGCAACCATAAATGCGCTCACGGCCTATGCCGAACGGCTGCCCTCGGAATTCGGCGTGCTGCTCATGCGTGACGCCGTGTGTCAGGATACGGAGCTTGTACACACCGAGGCGTTCTCCCGCTGGGCGGAAAAAAACGCTGAAGTGCTGATGTAGCCATGAAAGCGCGCAACGGCCTGCTGCATCGGCCCTACGACAGCTCTGTGCCTCCGGGGGACGGGCTTGGCTCGTCATCTCCGGGGGGCGGTTGTGATTCATCGCCACAGGGTGACGAGCTTTCACGCAAAGCGACGCTGGCAATGAAAAAGGCCAGAACGGCTCTGGTGCTGGACCATCCATTTTTCGGATCACTGGCATTGCGCCTGCGCTTCAGGGAGGACAAAACCTGTGGCGATCTGTGGACGGACGGCAAAAGCCTCGGCTTTAACCCGGCCTATGCCGCCACCTTGCCCGAGGCGCGGCTGATGGCCGCTCAGGCGCATGAGATCATGCATCTGGCTTTCGGCCATCACCTGCGGCGCAAGGGGCGCGAGGAAAAAATGTGGAACCGGGCCTGCGATCTGGCGATCAACCACATTCTGCTCGAATCCGGCTTTGATCTGCCCGAGGGCTTTGCGCACGACCCGGCCTACGCGGGCATGTCGGCCGACGATATTTATGAGGCTCTGGCTGTTCTTCAGGAAAACGCCTCCAGGGGCGATGCCCGTGGCGACGCTGCCCGTGCCGACGGGCAGGATGAGGACGGCGCAGGAGCCGGAACCTTTGATGGCGGTAAAGAACTGGGCGGCAAAAGCGCCGCGCGGGCCGGGGGCGGTTCAAAAGAAAAAGAAGGGCCGGAGCAGGGCGAACAGGCGCAGGCAGGCACAACGCCCACCACCAAAAAAGACCGTGGCGCTCCGGTACAGGGCGAGGGCAAGACGTCGTTTACCGGTGAGGTGCGCGACCACCCGGACGTGAGCGGGCTGGAAAACGACCAGGCCCTCAAGCTGGCCGAGCAGGAGGCGGACGTAGCCCTGAGTCAGGCCCTGCAGCGGGCAAGGCATATGGGCAGTCTGCCAGCGGGGCTGACGCGCCTGCTTCGCAAGGAACGGCAGCCCGAACTGGACTGGCGCGAACTGTTGCGCCGGTTTCTTGAGCACTGCGCCAACAGCGACTACTCCTGGTCTACGCCCAACAGGCGCTATCTGTATCAGGGGATATATCTGCCTGCCCGCCGTGAGGCCCGCCTGCCGCATGTGGTTCTGGCTGTGGACTGTTCCGGTTCAGTTGATGAAAAGGTGCTTTCCATGTTCTGCACGGAGCTTTTTTCCGTGCTGGACGCCTACGACACCACACTGACCGTACTGTTTCACGATACAAAAATTCAGGGCGAACTGACCTTTAACCGCATGAGCATGCCCACCGACCTCATGCCCGTGGGTGGAGGCGGTACGGACTACCGTCCGGTCTGCGCCCACATTGGGGACAGGAGCCTGCACCCCACCTGCCTTATCTGGTTTACCGACCTTGAGTGCAGCCGTTTTCCGCCCGAGCCGGACTATCCGGTGCTGTGGATATGCAGCGAGGCCAATGCGGAACCCCCGCCCTTTGGGGAGCTGGTGAGCCTGATGGCTCCAGCGGCGCAGATACGGCCGTCCATGCAGACGGCCCAACAATGATGATCAAGCAGTGGAGCAGCCATGCGTATAGAATGGAAGATTACCAAGAAAAGAGGAAACCTGCGGCCGGTTCTCAGCTATTGCGCGCAGCTCGAAGACCATGAACGGGCGCTGGCCCTGCCGGTGGTGAGCATTGTTTCCACAATTCCCAGACCGGAAGAAGAGCGTCAGGACTATTGCTATCCCGGCCAGCTTGAGCGCGCGCCGGGATATGCGCCCGAATTGTTCCATACCCTTGAAGCCCCCTCGCACAAGGGGCATGCCTGGACGCGCAGCCTTGTGCTGCCCTGGCGCGAAGACAACAGCTATCCCGAGGTGGACGATTCGTTTGCCCAGCTGCGGCGCGCAATGGAAGACGCGCTGGAAAAGGCTTACGGCAGTGAGCCCATGCAGCTTGAGGGCAGCGTACGCACCTCGGCCGGGGCGCAGGCAAAGATTGCGCCGGGCGTGATGGCTGAAAAGTTTCTGCGCATCGCGGCAAAGGCCGCCGCACACCGGGAGAGCGCAGCGTTCTGATTGCAGGCGCGGGGAACCCCGCGATGTGCGTGGGCTGTCCCGGTTTGTGAGGCAGACGAGATGTCTGGCAATGCCGGGGTCTGGCTGGCAATCCCCGGATTATCCAGAAGATGTCCGGAGAAGGTTGGCCATGCCTGAAGCCGCCGGGTTGCCGGAAACTGTCGAGCTGCCTGAAGCCGCCGAGCTGCCGGAAACTGTCGATCTGCCGGAAACTATCGGGGCTGTCAGCAACTGCCGGAGGAGGGGCGTTGTCGGGGAGCAGCCATGCCTAACGGGCGTCAGCTTCCATCACAACCTTCATGTCCGCCGGTCTGCCCCAGTAGGGCCAGCTGGTTACAAGCACATCCACACCCGTGGCGGCGTACTCTGCCGCATTATCGCCATTGATGCCGCCTGCGGCCAGAATGAGAACATCGGGCCGTGCGGATTTCAGCGCGCCCACAGTGGCGGCCAGATCCTGGCAGGAGAACTTTTCGCACTGGATGCTGTCCAGCCCCGCTCCTGACGCCAGCAGGGCGTCGTCAAGGCAGTCCACCTCAATGGTAATTTTCTTTTCCGGCATGCGGGCGCGCAGGTCCCGCGCCTGACGGGCAAGGTTTTCCAGTGCGGGCAGGTTTTCGCCGCCGGAAAAAAACAGCAGATGCTGCTCAAACACCAGAACCGATTCGGAAAGATTCTGCCGGTGTATGGTGGCCCCGCCGTTCAGGGCTGCCTCAAGGCAAAATGCCTTGGCTCCGGGAAAACTTTTGCGCGTCACAGCCACCTGCACGCCGGGGCGTACGGCGTGCGCGCGCTCCAGCATGAATGCGCAGCGACGGGCAATGCCCGACATGTATTCCATAAGAACCTGCGCCGCTTTCCAGCCTCTGTGCATGGCAGCGGCGCTGCCTCTGGCCGTCAGAAAGACCTGCCCGGCCTGCAGCGCATCACCGTTTGCCGCCTGCCGGGTAACGCACAGGCCGCAACGCGCCAAGAGCATCTCCGCTTCTTCGACCCCGCTGATAACACCGTCCTCGCGGGAGCTGAAGAACATTGCCCCACCTTGTGTCCCGATGCCCAGCATTTCTATTGTCAGATCCGGTCCCGGACAGTCGTCCGTCAACAGGCTCTCGATCAAGGATGTTGATTTGAAAATATGCATGAAATCCCGCTTGTTGTTATGCCGTGTATGGCGTTGCCGTACAGTTGTTCAGTCTGAGCCGCCCGCCGTGCGGAGTTTCGCCGGCGCATGGGCGACCTTGCGTGCAAGTGTCACACAGTCACAGGGTGAGCGCAAGGCTGGGGCGATGGAACAGGAATACCTCATGGCGGCGGACGTGACTGCCCGAGGTAAAAGAGATTTTTGTGTGCCGCCAGAGCAGTTTCCGGAACAGTTTCCAGAGCAGTTTTAGAGCGAAATTGCTCTCAACCTGGAGAATGTACATTTTCAAAGTTGATCTGTTCCGGGCGTGCTCTATAGAACTCATTCTGTAACCGCGCCACATCCATGAGGTCGTGCGGGAACTGCCTGTCCTGGCCTGCGGGAATACCGGCAGCATGCCTTGTGAGGCCGTGTCCCCGCAGCGCAAATGCAAAAAGAACAGGCACAGACGGAAAGCTTCCTGTCTGTGCCTGTTCCTGAACAGATGTCATGCGCTTGCGCAGTTGGTGGCGTTCGCCGGGTACGGCATAACGCGGCCAGTGTACACTGCGCCCGGGCGGAATTTCTCTCCGGGCCTGCGTTTGTGGCATGCTGCCGTTCGGCCTTCTGTTGCGGCCTGTGCCTGACGACGGCAGCTGGCCCGCTGTGGGCCAAGAGCAACGTACTCCTTGAGATGCTCACTTGCGGCAGACAAGAGCCTGCCTGTTCACACCTCGTGGCAAGGGTTTTTATGAAAATCCTTGCAGAGCAGCTGCCTCATTTCATCCGTAGATTACATCTAGCGTTCGTCAGACGCGCTGCGCCCTTTCTTGCCGTACTTGCCCGGAGCCTGACGGCGTATTCCGGGGGCAAAAGGCTTGCGGGGACGGGGGTAGGCAGGTTTGCCGCTGTCCATTTTTGCCGCAACGCGCATGCCGGCAATAAAGACGCCCCTGTTGAGAACGGCCAGCACCTCGTCCGCATGTTCCTGGGCTATTTCAACAACGCAGAAACTCTTGTTGATGTTGATGGCGCCGATGTGGCGGCTGGAAATGCCGGTTTCGCCAGTGATGGCGCCCACCAGTTCGCGGGGGGTGGCCTTGTGGGTATGCCCCACGTTGAGGTGCAGTCTGGCCATGGGGCCGTCATTTTCACGGCGCTGCGGACGTGTGCCGGGCTTGCCGGGTTCACGCCTTCCGGGCGCGCCATCCCTGTCCTTGTACTCGCGGCGGGGAGCCACGGCCAGCGGGTCCTGATCCAGCGGCTTGTCCTGATCGCCAAAATCCCGCTGCATCAGCAGCTTGAAAAGGGCGGCAGAGATATCACGACTGGTAATTTCACCATCAGGGAACTGTGTGGTCAAAAATCCTTCCATCAGGGTGAGCCAGCGCTCAAGTGTACCGGCTTCAACAGTCTGGCGCACTTCTTCCATCAGGCGGGAAGTGCGGATATTATCCATATCATGCAGGCTCGGCAGGCGGCCTTCGGTAATGCGCGCGCGCGTGCAGCGGATAATGTCGCGCATTTTGTAATGTTCGCGCATGGTCACAAAGGTAAAGGCGCTGCCCACACGGCCCGCACGGCCTGTGCGACCGATACGGTGTACGTATTTTTCCACATCGTGGGGGATGTCATAGTTGATGACGGCGTCCACATCGTCCACGTCAAGGCCGCGCGCAGCCACGTCGGTGGCTACCAGCACGTCCAGACCTTCGGAACGGAAGCGCTGCATCACGCGGTCGCGCTGCGACTGGGCCAGGTTGCCGTGCAGACTGTCGGACTGATAGCCGCGCTGTTGCAGATGCGTGGTTACTTCATCCGCACCGCGTTTGGTGGAGCAGAACACAAGGGCCTTGTGGAAGGCGCGCGAGTCCAGCAGGCGGCAGAGAGCGTCCATTTTCTGATGGGGGCGCACTTCGTAGTAAATCTGCTCAATGGCCGGGACCGTAAGCATTTTCTGTGCGACGGTGAGCATTTCCGGTTCGCGGAGAAAGCGTTTGCTCAGTTCGCGAATGGCCGGGGGAACCGTGGCTGAAAACAGCACGCGCTGGCACGTGGCCGGGGTCTGCTCCAGAATGGATTCAATGTCTTCACGAAAGCCCATATCCAGCATTTCGTCCGCTTCGTCCAGCACGGCCATGCTGGCTTCGTTCAGGCGCAGGGTTCCACGCTTGAGGTGGTCCATGACGCGCCCGGGCGTGCCCACCACAACCTGCACACCCTTGACCAGCGCGCGCAACTGCCGGTCGATGGGCTGCCCGCCGTAGATGGGCAGAATGGTGACGCCACGCTTGCGAGCGGCGAGTTTGCTCAGTTCTTCGGCTACCTGGATGGCAAGTTCACGCGTGGGGCACAAAATAAGGGCCTGTGTGTGTTTTTCGGGCGTGAGCTTTTCCAGAATGGGCAGACCAAAGGCGGCGGTTTTTCCGGTTCCCGTCTGCGCCTGACCAAAGGCGTCATTGCCTGCCAGCAGGCAGGGGACGGCCAGAATCTGTATGGGGGAGGGCTCTTCAAAGCCCATGTCTTCAACGGCGTTCAACAGTTCGCGGGACAAGCCCAGCTCTTCGAAGGATGCGGTCATGCTGTTCCTGAAATAAATTTTTTCGGTATGGATTTTTCCGGGTGGCGGAACATATCCCCATCCGGTGCAATGTACAATGAAAATGGTGCGGTCGCGGCGCGGCCACGGGCCGCATGTCGCGCTTAATTGTTGCTTTTGCGTCGGGAGAGCGTATAATAAACAAAATTGGCTGAAATTTCGGGCCTGTTCAGGCCAGCCAACTTGGGCCCTTAACAGGAAGGACGGTTTTCGCTATGGGAGCATTAAGTATTCAGCATTTGCTGGTTGTGTTGGTTGTGGTCATGTTGCTGTTTGGCGCAAAAAAACTGCCTGAAATTGGCGGCGGGCTTGGCAGGGCTATCAGAAACTTTAAAAAAGCCACTACCGAACCTGATGAAATTGACATAACTGCCCGGAATAACGGGAATGACAATGGCAAGCCCATGTAGCCGAAACTTCGGCTTCTGAACATTTCGGCTGCGTATATGCCCCGGGCGTGAAGTCCGGGGCTTTTATATTTCCGGGAATCTTCTGTGCGGGAAAGGCGGCGTCGGGCCGCTTCAGCCGAAAGGTGCACATGCTCCGGACAGGCTTTGTCCCGAGCCTGACTGCTTTTCCGCGCCCGTCCGTGGGACATCCGCGATGGCGCGATGGGCACAACGGGGTAAAAATCCGCCCGCAGGGGACTGCCCGATCTGCCACCGTGGTAAAAAGCTGTTCCAAAAAACGGTACATGTTTTCATGCCGTGTACCCGGCAGCCCTGAAAAACTGAAAAAGGGCCATCTCCGCGTCCCTGCCGACAATTTCATGTGCCAGGTCCGGCTTGCCGGGAGTGCATCATTCAAGGCACGCTCCGCCCGGAACGCAGATCTGATGCGTCAGGCGTCGGTTGTTCGGGCGCGTGTCGACAGGTTGTAAGGTTTATTCGCCGTATATTGGCATGAGAAATATCCGGCGTCAATCATGGGCCGTGTGGAAATATGCTTTGCCATGATTCTGGCAAAGACAATCCGCTGGATTAACATAAGGAGTTTTTTGACAGTAAATCAGCCTGGAGCTTTTTATCTTTGAGAACGAGCCGTCTTCAGCGCCAAAAACTTCAGCAGCATGCCTGTCTGGCGCTGTTCCACTTGCGCAAGCCCTCCGTCAGCAGGAGCTGGTGCAGCGCTGGGTCTGTGTTTATGGCTGTGCGGGCGTTTTCCCGCGCAGCCGCCGGAACGGCCTCCGGGTGAAGCTGCTCCGGCATGGCATGGCGCATCTGATGCCTGTCTTGCCCGCAAGGTCGGCAATAATTGCGGCAGCCTTGCCTGTTTTTGTGTCGGGCCGGTCCCCATGCACAAAATTTATGCTGTTCTGGTCGCCTGTACTGTCTCTGCTGTCAGGCCGGTTGTGTGAGAACCGCGTGAACCGGTTTGGGGGAGCCGAACAGGATTTTCCATTTCGTCAGGCAGGCCAATGCCTATGAAAACCAGATATCTTTCAGCCTCGTCGTCAGGGGCATCCTCAAATTCCAGACGTCCTGCCGCATATTGTACTACTGTCGGTGCGACATGCTCTTGCCGTTGCAGATTCACGATGCCTTTCGCACGGCAAAGTCCCTTTCCGGCGGCTTTGAGCAGGTGTTCCAGGTCGTGTTCGCCCACCGGATCGGGCATGGCAACGGTCAGCGATGAAAAGCCTTCATCCGTGTGCGTACTGGAGTGCTCCCGCGCTTGCTTCATGTTGCAGAGGCGGGGCTGGCATGACGACACCGAGCCGCGTGCGTCTTTTTTTCCGGTCAAAAAGGCGTCCAGTCGCGCAAAGGGAATGTTGCCCTGTACGGCGGGCACAATGCAGGCATTGCTGTTGGCGGTACGCAGAGCATGCAGAAAATCCTTAAAGCATTCTTCTGAAACGGCGTCGGCCTTGTTGGCGATGATCACGTCGGCCTGCTCGATTTGCGCCAGCCGCACTCCTTCAAGGACCCGGACTGGTGTGCCGCTGCTCCACTCCAGAGCGTCCGCCACGGTAATTATCAGCCCCGGCTGCACAAGGTCTGCCAGTTCGTCCAGGGTTTTCATCACATTAAGAGGGTTCGCCAGGCCTGTGGTTTCCAGAATGACCTGTTCCGAAGGCGCTGTGTCCAGCAGGCGTTGCAGTCCGGGGCGCAGAGTGTCTGCCAGAGAGCAGCATACGCAGCCTTCGTCCAGTGCTTCCACATGTGTTTCGCTTCGCGTCAGGGCGGCATCGAGGCCAATTTTGCCGAATTCGTTCTGTATGACCGCCGCGAACTGTTCCCGTCCGTTAAGAAAATCCAGCCAGCGGCGTAGAAAGGTGGTTTTGCCCGAGCCAAGAAAGCCGGTAAGGATATGCATGACAGGCAAGGATGAAAGCTCATCCGGGCGGGGAGCATAGCGCCCAGGCAGCCGGGGAAGCTTTTTGTCCGCGCTTGTAATGGTGTACGGCGCGTTGCCAAGCCCCACCGTAAGGCGCATCTGCCAGCACGGCACGGCCGTGGGGCAAGTGTTGGCGGCGTGGGGCCAGCCCTGAAGCGCCAGCGGGGTTTTGCGCAGGTATATGGCCGGTGTCGCGTCCAGAAGGCTGCTCGCCGTACCGGCCAGGGCTGCAAAAAAACGCAGTAGCAGGCTAAAGGAGGGTACATCGCATTCAAGACCGCCGGGCGGAACAAGCCATAGATGCTCTGGGGCGGCAGTGCCCTCGCTTGCAGATTCGGGAACAGCAATGCCTTCCAGAGAAACAATGCGTTGGCGTGCCGGAGCCGACAGGCTGAGGGAAAGCCATGAACCGTCCAAGGCCGCAGACATGTTGACGAAACCCAGACAGAACGGCGACAGGGCTTCGGCATGGGCTGAAAGCTCACGCACGGCCTGAGCGTAGTCAGGACCCAGAGCTATGGCCAGGGCCTGTAGCGGAAAACTGTCCAGCAGCGGGTCTTGCGCAGCCGGGAAAACGCAGGCGGCAAAAGTGCCGTGCAGGGCATCTCTTTCCACATGCTCATCAAGAAAAACAAGGCCGAAGACATGCGGCAGCGGAGCGACCCGGCAGGTCCATGCCGGACCTTTCAGGGCCGAGGGGCGCACGCCCCGCCAGCCCAGAGCACGAGCCTGTTTGCGGTTGAGGTGAATGCCCGACAGCATGGCCGTGAGGATCGAAGGGCTTTCGGGTCCGGCCTGGGGATTCAATGGACGCGGCAGCAGGCGGTGCAGATGCATGGCAGCTCCCTGGCTGTGGCGCGTAGTGTCGCGCCGTCTGTCTTTGCGGGGCCGGACGGCATGTCCGGCCCCGCAAAGGGGTTTCAGAATCAGGAGGGAAAGGTGATGACGTCGCCGTTGCCAAGGTAGTTGGTGGTTTTGGAGCGAAAGCGTGCCGTACCTTTGACCACGGGATAGCCCGCATCCACGAACTTCTGCGCAGTGATAAGTCCTGTGCAATGGTTGCACCCAACCCTTTGCAGATCCCATTTTTTCAGTCCGATGACGAGGTCGTCATACTTGGGATCCCAATCGTCAAAGGGCGAAATGTGCAGCCCGCCGTAGAGGCCGTAGAACTGGTCGTTTTCATAGGCCAGTTCCTTGTAGGCCGTGTCGGCAAAGAGAATGATGCCCTGGTGGCAGCAGCCGGTGATGCTTACAAGCCCCACGTCCTTGACGTTGCAATACATGGAAAGTTCGCCGAAAACACGGAAGATGATGGGGCAGTCAAAGGTATAGAGCGCCACGCCGTTTTCCAGCTTGTGCAGCCCCTTGGGAACTTCCGTAAGCTTTCCGACATGCCCGCAGTCCTTAAGATACTGTTTGCCTTCGGGGTAGAATGTATTGGGTATATATACCGGAATGGCGGGATTGTATTTGGTGACAGCCGGCAGCCCCCAGTAATGATCCATGTGTTCGTGGGTCTGGATGAATGCCTTGATCTCGTTGTTGGCAAGCATGAGGTCTATGCCTTCGCGCTTGTAGCAGGCGTCCATCCATGCATAGTTCCAGCCGGTATCAAACAGGTATTTGGTTACGGAGCCGTCCAGGGCTTCGACCTCGATCAGGCAGGAGAATCCCCCGGCATTGTCGGCATGCACGCTTTTTTCACGGGCGATATCCCATGCCTCATCCAGTTTTTTTGGCAAAAGATGCTTGATATGCTTGATGCCTTCCGCGTAGCTGCCCTTGCCGACCCCCTTGCCGTTGCCAAAAGGAGGCCAGTTGAAGGTATACTGGTCAACCAGCAGGCCCCCCGCGCTGGTTACGTCCTGCATAAGCACGCCGTTGTCGAACCAGCTTGTTTCCGAAATGTTGGTAATGCGTATGGCCTTGCACATGCCGATATCCGTGGACCCGCGCTGCGCATCCTTGAGAAAGGCACGGCGCATGGGCGAGTAGGAATATGCGCCCATGGCTCCCAGAGTTCCCACGCCGACGCCCAGGGCGGCTCCCTTGATGAATTCACGTCTGTTCATATCGTTCCCCTGCCGGTCCCTACTGGACCAGAGTGAAGTGCGCGCTGAACCAGGGCAGCGCCGCCACGATGGCAAAATATACAGCCACGCCCGCCGCAATGCCTGCAACAAGGCCGGGAACCATGGCGGGGCTCCATGCGCTGCGCTCCTCAAAGGCGAGTTCGTCGGCCCTTATTTCTTCCACGCTGCGGAATTCACGCCGCCAGCCGGGCCAGCCGTCCATGAACCACCAGTTGATAAGCCAGATATTGATGAGCCAGATCATGGGAATCATCGGGAATTGCTGCGGGTGGGAAAAGCCTTTTTGCGTACCCAGAACCAGATGGGCGTACTGATAGTACAGGCAGTAGATGGCGATGCCGCCGATGATGACGATAATCGTGCGCAGCAGCACGTTCACCGGCGTGCTGAATCTGTTGGGCCAGTTGCCGCCGTAAAATTGCAGAAAAAGCGCCGGAACCAGGAAGAAGATTGCGGTTTCACCCACATGCAGCCAGCGCCAGTCGGGAGCGGCATCGCGCTTGTGCCCGCGGATGGCATCGCCCCACACCAGCTCCTGCATGAACCAGAAAAAGAAGCACAGAGCGAGAGAGATGGCGATAATGCCGAAAAAGGTGGTGAAGCGCCGCAGCCACGGCGTTTTTATGAGGCAGAAGGGATAGCGTTCCCATATGCCTTCCATAAACCAGACAACCACGGTGCAACACATGATCCATGCTACATGAAAGTTGGCGGAAACGGTCTGGGCGAAGTTTTCCCAATAGGGCGGAGTAATGGCGGTGAAGTATTGCCAGGGATAGTACAAGATGCCCATATGGTTGTGCATGGTCATGAAGTAGATGACGAGGCTGAGGCAGAACGTGCCGAGCCAGATGCTGAATCCCCTGACGGGCTGCTTCTGGTTTTCCCACGGGCGCCCCTCAAGGGCCACCAGCCAGGCCGGGCTGATCCATGAGGCGATGACCGCGAACATCATGCACGCCTGAGCTGCGTATTCCACGGCATAAAATTCTGTGAGGCCGGGCAGCTTCTGCAGCTGGGAGGGACTGAAATAGGCAAAAGCCAGGTTGCCCAGCACGCCTTCAAAAAAACCGTGAATGAGCACAATCATAAGCCCCACGGATACCAGCGAAAGAACGATGCCTTTTTGCAGAGGGTGGGCGTTACGTATCCAGTTCTTCTTAAAGGGCCAGAAATCGAAGATGTAGGCCATCCAGATCAGGATAACCAGCCACCAGCGGCAGTAATTGTAGCCCACATAGGGCGTATAGAAGCGCATGATGCCGCGCGGGTCCTGAAATACCCACCAGGTCACGGCAAATATGAGCAGCGTGAGGGCCAGGTTAGCCAGCATGGGCAGGGGACCGCGCCAGCGTTTGAGGAGCTTGCGTTCCTCAAGATAGGGAATGTCGTGATCAGCCATCTCTTCCTCCACAGGGTTATGGCCGTTGCCGGATCAGGGGCGCCCGCACCCGTCAGCGCTGCCCTGCGGCGGAGCGCCGGGGCATGGAGCATGGGGCAGGGGCGTTCCGGCGTACATGGCCCGCAAAACGGCCCGGGCCAGGTCTTCCTCTTCCATTGCCTCTACAGGCAGCCCCAGGCGCTGCCCTTCCATATGCAACATGGCGGATGAAAATTCCGGCGGCAGCGTCATGAGGGCGGGCAGGGCCTCAGGATCGGCTGCGAGAAAGGAATCTTCATCCGTCACAGGCAGTGGGTGCGCGCGCCACACCCCCCGCAAGAAGTTTCTTCTGCTCGTGTTGCTCATGCTTCTTCCCCCATGCCGTGTAAAAGGCAGGCGGCATATGCCGACAGGGCAGCAGATGACGCCTGCGAATCGGCGTGGCGCAGACCGTGCAACGTGCGGGCAAGATGCTTGAATATTTCTTCAAGGCGCATGGCCGGGCAGTCTTGCAGCAGTCGTGCAAGGGCGTGGGCATCCGGCAGGGTTGCCGCTCCGGCCTGGGCCAGACGGGTATTGGGCAGCCCTTGCAGCAGGGCTGAAAAAAATTGCAGGTGATGTTGAGCGAAAAGCCGCATGTCGGCCGCATGCAGCGCCATGCCCGCTGAAGACAGGTGGCGTTCCAGCATGAGCATGGCGGAAGGGGCAAAGGTGGGCTGCGCCACTGCCAGCAGGTGGGGCAGCACAATGCGAAAGGCCAGCAGGCTGTCGGTCAGACTGGCATTGTCTGAACGGCAGGGCAGTGCTTTCACAAATGTTCCGCTGCCACGCCGCGTTTCCAGAATGCCGCGCCCAACAAGGGTACGCAGAGCTGTCCGTAGAGTGGCGCGGCTCACGCCAAGTTTTTCGGCCAGCAGGCGCTCAGCGGGCAGCCGTTCAAAAAGGTTCCAGTGCCCCTTCAGCAGTGCCTGCTCCAGACGCCGTTCCGTAGTGGCAGGTGTAGTCATGGCCTTCCCCTGCAGGTTTGTCGTGTTTGAGTGATTCTGTCTCTTTGACGTTTTTATGACAATATTCTGGTGATGGTGATATGTGTTTCGTTTATACTGCTGTATTTATAAGTCTTTTTTATTGTTTTTGGTTATACCAGATGCCGTGATTCTGTTTTTAACAGTGCAGTTGGTAAGATATTATGTAGATTTTTGTGCTGATGCCGTGCAAAAATATATATTGGTATGACCAATTATATCATGAAAAAGGGCTTGCCCTGCAAATGTATCTATTTTACTGCCAACCAAACCGGCAGTGGCCGGGTACACCCAAAAGGCTGAAGGAGTTTATATGCCACGTTTTTCGCAGTGGCGGGGCGGATTTCCGGGATTGTTATGGAGCATTCGGCTGCGTGAGTCGCGGCTCAAACTTTTTACGCGCTGGCAGGTGGACGGGCTGGATGCCCCCCAGTTGCTGAAAAATGCCGCGTACCGCAAACAGGCTGTCGTGCCGGAAGACTATCCTTTTTTGGTGGAATTCTGGGACATGCTTCATGCCGCGCGTCCTGCGTCGGCCATTTTTCGCCTGCGGTCGGATGCGGGCCGCAAGCCGCTCATTTTGCAGGGCTGGCCCGAGCCGGGGCTGGACGTATACAGCGGTTTTTTGAAAAGCGCCTTTTTGCCGGGGGGCTATGGCTCGGCATGCTATGCCGCGCAGCTTGGCATGCGTGTGGGTGATGTAGATTATCCCGTTTTTACCATTGATCTGGAACACTGCTGTCTCAAGGAGGCAAACGCTGCCGCCGGCAGTTTGTTCATGCGCCAGGGGCAGGGAAGCTCCCTTTTGTCGCTGGAGGATATTGCACCGCAAAAGCTGGGTGAGCAGCTTCTTAACGCTGCGCGTCAGGCTGTGCAGGAGGATGCGTGGTCGGGAAAGCTCATGCTGGGCAATGCGGAGCGCGGACTTTTTTCCACGTATGTGCGGTTGACGCCCTGGGGGGGAGCGCAAGGGCGAGTGGTGCGCGCAGCATTGGTGTGCGTGGACGCCAAAACCATGATGCGCCCCTTTGCATCGGGCGGCGACGGGGCTTTGCGCCCGGGCGAATTGCGTCCGGCTCTGGAGGATCTTTGGCGCGCCTGCGGCCCCGAAGTGGATGGGCTTATGCTGTCGCACATCCAGTCGGGCAGCGGCAAGGTAACAGTTTACGGTGTGGGGCGGGCGTTTGAAAATCTGGAGTGGGGCGCGGTCCACGCTTATGAAGGAACCATTGCGCAGGATATTGAGCGCTTTGACCTGAGCTCGTTGCTGGTAGAGGATACGCTGGACAGCGTAAAATCTGTGGATTGGGCGCTCTTTACCCCATTGGGCGTTCGCTCGTACTATGCGCGCCCCTTCTATGCGGAACACGGCTTGTACGCTGTGCTTATTCTGGCGAGCCGCAAGGCAAAAGCATTCGGAACGGACGCCGATACGCGCTACGCCGATGTGTCAGAATCCTTCGGCAGGCTGGTGCAGCGCTGGCGGCAGCGGGGGTGAGGGGCTTTTCTGTTCAGACGTCTGCTTGAGGGCGAAAGGCAGGATGCGGCAGGGCGGCCACGGCTATGCTGCTGGTGCGGCCCGGCGGATGTCGGGCCTGTTTGCAGGCGGGCGCGTACGTAAAAACCCCTTTGCGGTTCGGCCACAAAGGGGTTTGGAGTCGTCTCGGAAAAGGCGCGTATGGTAAAGCTGGCGGAGACGTATAGGGGTCGAACCTACCGCAGACCGTAAAGCCTGCCACCGGTTTTGAAGACCGGGCGCCACACCGGTGACGAAACGTCTCCGCGCAAGCCTGAGTATGCTATGTGAAAAAAACAAATGCCGCAAGGGTCTGGTTTGTCAGCGGCAAAATACTTTTTGCCCATTGCCAATCCTGCGTCAGGCATTATATGTGAAAAACGGTTTCAGCGGCAGGCCCTGCGGGCCTTGACCATTGTGGCGCCCGGTCTTCAAAACCGGTGGCAGGCTTTACGGTTTGACATGGAGCATGCACAGGTAGTATTTCTCTGCTTGCGTGGGCCTATGTCCAGGTCCTGGCCGTGTGCCGAAACGCACGGGAAACGTAACGGAGGCAATGTTGAACCAGATGAGTCGCAACCTGATGCTGTGGGCCATTATCGTCCTGGCGATGGTTATGCTTTTTAATATGTTCCAGCAGCCACAGGGCGTGATGCAAAGAGTGCCCTATTCTGACTTTCTGAGTCAGGTGGACGGCGGCCAGATTCTGTCTGTAACCATGCAGGGGCACACGCTTACAGGTAAAACATCAGACGGCAAAACCGTGCAGACCTACGCTCCGCAGGATCTGGGTCTGGTCAACCGCCTTATTGAAAAAAAGGTGGAGGTAAAGGCGGAGCCGCCGGAAGAGCAGCCCTGGTACATGACGCTGCTGGTTTCGTGGTTTCCCATGCTTCTGCTTGTGGGCGTATGGATATTTTTCATGCGCCAGATGCAGGGCGGCGGCGGAAAGGCCATGAATTTCGGCCGTTCGCGCGCGCGCATGCTCAATCAGGACAGCGCCCGCGTCACCTTTGCCGACGTGGCCGGGGTGGACGAAGCCAAGGACGAACTCGCTGAAGTGGTGGAGTTTCTGTCCAATCCCAAAAAATTTACCCGTCTTGGCGGGCGCATTCCCAAGGGCGTGCTGCTGGTCGGGCCTCCCGGAACGGGCAAGACGCTTCTGGCGCGCGCCGTTGCTGGCGAAGCCGGAGTGCCGTTCTTTTCCATTTCCGGTTCGGATTTTGTGGAAATGTTTGTGGGCGTGGGCGCTTCGCGCGTGCGTGACCTTTTTGTGCAGGGCAAAAAAAATGCGCCTTGCCTTATTTTTATTGACGAAATTGACGCTGTTGGCCGTCAGCGCGGCGCCGGGCTTGGCGGCGGGCATGACGAACGCGAACAGACCCTGAACCAGATGCTGGTAGAGATGGACGGTTTTGAAAGCAATGAGGGGGTTATCCTTATTGCCGCTACCAACCGTCCTGATGTGCTCGACCCGGCCCTGCTGCGCCCCGGCCGTTTTGACCGTCAGGTGGTGGTCCCCACCCCCGACCTTCGTGGCCGCCGCCGTATCCTTGAGGTGCACACCAAGCGTACACCGCTTTCCGGCGATGTGGACCTTGATGTGCTGGCCCGCGGGACCCCCGGTTTTTCCGGCGCGGACTTGGAAAATCTGGTCAACGAGGCCGCCCTTCAGGCTGCCAAGCTGAATCAGGACAGGCTGGACATGCACGACTTTGAATACGCCAAGGATAAGGTCCTCATGGGGCGTGAGCGCCGCAGCCTCATCCTTTCCGATGATGAAAAACGCATCACGGCCTATCATGAAGGCGGCCATGCTCTGGCGGCGCGCCTTTTGCCCGGCTCTGACCCGGTACACAAGGTCACCATTATTCCTCGTGGGCGCGCTCTCGGCGTAACCATGCAGCTGCCTGAAGAAGACCGCCACGGCTACTCGCGCTCCTACCTGCGCAATACTCTGGTGGTTCTGCTTGGCGGGCGTGTGGCCGAAGAGCTTATTTTTGACGACATCACCACCGGAGCCTCCAACGACATCGAGCGCGTCACCCGCATGGCCCGCAAGATGGTGTGCGAGTGGGGCATGAGCGAAGCCGTGGGCACGCTGGCTATCGGCGAAACCGGCGAAGAAGTCTTTATCGGCCGGGAGTGGGTGCAGAACAAGAACTTCAGCGAAGATACCGCTCGTCTGGTGGACTCGGAAGTCAAGCGCATTGTGGACGAAGCCCACGAGCGTTGCCGTACCTTGCTGAAGGAAAATGAAGAGATTTTGCACCGCATTGCCCGCGCCCTGCTGGATCGTGAAACCATCACTGGCGAAGAACTCGAACTGCTGATGGAAGACAAGGAACTGCCGCCGCTGGACAACAACGGCAAGCCCATCAAGTATTCCGAGGCTCCCAGCCGTCCCGGCAAGGGCGGCGCAAGTGCCGGGGGCGCCGCAGCCCCTGCCGCCGAGTCTGCCGAGTTTACCCTTGAGCCGGATACCAGCGGTGGAGACGCCCCGGCAGCGCAGGACGCGACCGAAGAAAAGAGCGCTGAAAGCGATGAAGCAGCCGTTAAAAACGGTGAAGACGACAACAAGCGAAATCAGTAATGAAAAATTCGTTCCCGGTAGCGCCCGTAACGGGCGCAGCCTGGCATGTCATGGGGGGGCGGGCGTTGAAGACGCCCTCCCCCTTTGGCGTTATGGGCATCGTCAATCTGACTCCGGATTCTTTTTATGATGGCGGCGCGCACCATCTTCCCCCAGCCGGTCTGCGGCATGCCCTGACCTTGCTGGAAGAGGGCGCTGATATTCTTGATCTGGGGGCGGAATCGTCCCGGCCGGGAGCCGCCGAGCTTTTGCCCGATGATGAAATCCGCCGCCTTACGCCCGTGCTTATGGGACTGCGCCGCAAGGCCCCCTGGGCGGTCGTTTCGGTTGATACCTACCACGCGGCCACTGCCGCTGCGGTTCTGGAGCAGGGTGCGGCCATAATCAACGATATTTCAGCGTGCGCGTTTGACCCGGCCCTGCTGGACGTGCTTGTGCAATACAGGCCGGGCTATGTGCTCATGCACAGTCAGGGGCGGCCGGAAACCATGCAGCGCAACCCGCAATATGCGGATGTGCGGCGTGAAGTGCGGGAATTCTTTGAACGCAACCTCGCGCGGCTGGTGCGGGCGGGGGTTCCCGAAGACCGCATCATTCTTGACCCCGGCATAGGTTTTGGCAAAACGCTGGCGCATAATCTTGAACTGCTGGCGCACCCTGAAGACTGGCTGGACCTCGGTCGTCCGGTTCTTATGGCCCTTTCAATGAAGTCTGTTTTCGGCGGTCTGCTTTCATTGCCGCCGGGCGAGCGTGGCGCGGCCACGGTGGCGGCAACGGCCCTGCTGCGCGCGCGCGGAGTTTTCTGGCACAGGGTGCATCAGGTGGCTGCTGCCCGCCAGGGGCTGGCTGTCGCCACGGCTTTCACTCCCGGCCTCTTGCCGGGTGGGCCGTCTGTAGAGTAAAATGTAAAAAGGGCGCGCTGGTGCGTGTCCTTTTTTTCATGCGTTTGTGGCGGGGTTCTGCCGCACTGTCACCTTGATGGTTCAGGGGAAAACCCTTCGGCCATGCTGTCCGCAGCAAACACATGCCGTGCAGGGCTTTTCGGCTGGCGCGGCCGGAGATCGCTTGTATGGTGGGGGCAGAAGTGCGGGTGACAATTGCCTGACATGCGGTCAGCATGTTCATATCCGTTTTTGCAGTGCAAAAAATCATGAGAGCCGCCTTGAATTCAGGTCGCGCCGCTCTTGACGAACTCGCCGCTCGGGCGGATAAGGCCATGTAGCGAACAAGGCTTCGCCGGAAATGCCATGCCGCCAGTTGCTGACAAGGAGCGGCGGCGAGAACCGGTAAAAACGTTTTTAATGCCCGAGTGCGGCAAAACGGCAGATTCCGGCAACAGTATCTGCCTGCGACGGCGCATCCGGCGGTTTTTCATATCTTCGGCCAAGGACATTACGGTGCTTGACAATATACCTATCGAATGGCGCGACATTCTGGACGTCGGCGTGGTCAGTGTACTTCTGTACCAGCTGATCCAGATGGTGCGCGGCTCACGTGCTCTGGCCGTACTGACCGGCCTGGGCCTGCTGACACTGCTGTATTTTTTTGCCAGAGCCATGGGCCTGTACACGCTGAGCTGGCTTTTGCAGCATATCTTCAGCTCCATCTTCATCCTTATTGTGGTCATTTTTCAGTCCGATATCCGGCAGGCCCTTGGTGAAATGGGGACACACCGCCTGTTTCGCAAAAAGCAGCTCATGCAGGACGGCGTTGAAGAAGTGGTCATGGCCTGCGTGGAAATGGCCCGCCTGCGCGTGGGCGCGCTGATTGTGGTGGAGCGCAGCATGCGGCTCGGCGACATGATAAAGCGTGAGGGCGTGCGGGTTGACGCGCAGCTCTCGCGCCAGCTGCTCATGAATATCTTTTATCCCAAAGCGCCCCTGCACGACGGGGCTGTGGTCATCAGCCGCGGGCGGCTCATGGCCGCGGCCTGCATACTTCCTCTGGCTGTGGCCAAGGGGCAGAACTTTGGCACACGTCACCGCGCGGCCCTTGGGGTGACCATGGAAAGCGACGCGGTGGTTATCGTCGTGTCTGAAGAACGGGGCGAAATCTCAGTAGCCATGAAGGGCGAACTCATGCGCGCCCTGGATGCCGGCCGCCTGCGGGAGGTGCTTAATGAAATCCTCTGATATTCCCCGGCGCGCGCCGCATCTGACTTCTTTGCTGGTGGCGGTGCTTGCCGCCGTGAGCATGTGGTATGTGGTCAGTGTGCGTGAACGCCTTGAAGCCCAGATCGAAGTTACCCTTGATTATTACGGCATACCCTCAAATCTTGTGATCACCGACGGCCTGATCAACAAGGCGGTTGTGCGTCTGCGCGGGCCGGAAACCCTTTTGCGTTCGGTCACCCAGAGCAAGCTTATTCAGGCGGTCAATCTTTCTCATATCAAGAAGGGCGTGACCATGGTTCCCCTTACGGCCGAGCATCTTGGGCCGGGGTTCCGCGCCTTTGAACTTATTGACGTGCAGCCGCCGCGCATTGTCATTACGGCCGACACACTGGTGGAGCGGGCGGTTCCTGTACGGTTCACCGTGGATTCCCCCCTGCGCAACGGCGCGCTGACGGTAGAAAATGCCAGGGTAGACCCTGCCACGGTGACCCTGCGCGGGCCGGAAAGCGTGGTGGAAGCGATATCGCACGTGCCGGTTGTTCTCATGGCCGACCCCACGGCAGCGGGCAGCACGGTGCATCAGGTCATAACCCTGGATACGCCGAGCCTTGTGACCTCGATTCCGCCCACCGTCAAGGTGCAGTACAGCATTACCAGCGGCCGCACCACAGTGAGCCAGCGCTGCAAGGTCGATATTTCGGCTGAAAACCGCCGCCTCTACAAAGTGGAGCCGGAGGAACTGACCGTTACTGTGGAAGTGCCTGAAGCGCTGGCCAAGAACTCCCGCTATCTTGGGGAACTGGAGGCCACCGTCAGCCCCCCCGACCTTGATGAAGGCGAAAGCCGTCAGGTTGAGGTGCGCTTTCGCCTGCCCGAGGGCATGACGCTCTTGAACCCGGGCGCAGAAGAAGTTACGGTAAGTCGCAAGAAAAAATAGCGCGTACTCCCGGCAGGTTGCGGGAGGCGGAGGGCATTTTTGCCCTTGAAGGAGATGGCATGGCCGATCGTCTTTTCGGCACGGATGGTTTGCGTGGTACAGTGAATACATACCCCATGACGGTGGATGTGGCCCTGCGTTTGGGGCTGGCCGCCGGGGTGCGTTTTCGCCGGGGGCAGCATCAGCATAAAGTGGTTATCGGCAAGGACACGCGCCTGTCGGGCTACATGTTCGAGTCTGCCCTTACGGCGGGGCTGTGCGCTGCGGGCATGCACGTCATCATGACAGGCCCGCTGCCCACACCGGCCATATCCTTTCTGACGCGCAGCATGCGCGCGGATTTGGGCGTAGTTATTTCGGCTTCGCACAATCCTTTTCAGGACAACGGCATAAAGTTTTTTGATGCCGATGGCTACAAGTTGCCTGACATGGCCGAAGACGAGATCGCGGGCATGGTGCTGGATGCCGATTTTTCCTGGCCGTATCCGGGCGCGCGCGGCGTGGGCCGCGCCACAAAGATTGAAGACGCGGGCGGGCGCTACATTGTTTATACCAAAAGCTGTTTTCCTGCCCATCTGACCCTTTCGGGGCTGCGCATTGTGGTGGACTGCGCCAACGGGGCCAGCTACAAGGTGGCCCCTCTCGCTCTGGAAGAGCTTGGGGCCGAGGTTTTCCGCATTGGAACCAGTCCTGACGGAACCAATATCAACGAACACTGCGGGTCGCTGCATCCCGATGTGGTCGCGGCCAAGGTGCGCGAGGTGCGGGCTGATATCGGTCTGGCTCTGGATGGTGACGCGGATCGTCTTATTGTGGTGGACGAACACGGGGTGATTCTGGATGGCGACCAGATCATGGCCCTGTGCGCACAGGCCATGATGGCCCGTGGCGAACTGCCGGGCAACCTGCTGGTGGCTACGGCCATGAGCAACATGGCTCTGGAGCTTTTCATGAGCGAGCATGGCGGTCAGCTTTTGCGCACCAAGGTGGGCGACCGCTACGTGATGGAAGCCATGCGCCGTGAAGGAGCCATGCTGGGCGGCGAACAGTCGGGCCACCTTATTTTCCATCGCTACAGCACCACAGGTGACGGCCTGTTGGCCGCATTGCAGATATTGCGCATCATGCGGGAAAAAGAACGTCCGCTCTCCGAACTTGCCGGGCTGCTGAAGCCCTTTCCGCAAAAGCTCATCAATGTGCGGGTGGAAAAGCGCCTGCCTTTTGAGGAGCGCCCCGCCATCGGCGAAGCCGTGGCTCAGGTGGAAAAAGAGCTGGCCGGGCGCGGGCGGGTGCTTTTGCGCTATTCCGGTACTGAGGCGCTGTGCCGCGTCATGGTGGAAGGCGAGCATGAAGACAGGGTGCGTACCTACGCCGAAGACCTGGCCCAGGTGGTCGAGCGCGAACTGCGCTGACGTCCTTGCGGACATCCGTTTTTTGAACGAGAATACAGACAAGCAAAGCAACAGTGGAGGCAAGCATGAAGGATATTCGCAAGGTTATTATTCCCGTGGCCGGATGGGGTACGCGTTCACTGCCCGCGACCAAGAATATACCCAAGGAAATGCTGCCCATCTATAACAAGCCGGTCATTCAGTACGTGGTGGAAGAGGCCCAGAAAGCCAATATTCAGGATGTCATCTTTGTAACCAACCGCGACAAAAGCGTCATTGAAGACCACTTTGACTATAACCTGCAGCTGGAAGCTGTGCTTGAGCGCGCCGGAAAGCTCGACAAGCTGGAAGAAGTGCGCAAGGTGGCGGAAATGGTCAATATCATGTCCGTGCGCCAGAAAAAGCAGCTTGGCCTGGGGCATGCCGTATTGTGCGCGCGCGAGCTTGTGCGGGACGATCCTTTTGCCGTCATGGTGGGCGATGACCTGATGTTTGGCGGCGTGCCCGGCATTGCCCAGCTTATTGATGTGGCAATGGCTGAAAAAATGCCTGTCATCGGCGTGATGGATGTGCCGTGGGAAAAGGTCGATCGTTACGGCATCATTGAAGGCGATGAAGTTGCCCCCGGCGTGTTCCGGGTCAAGAGCATGGTGGAAAAACCCGCCCGTGAAAAGGCCCCCTCGCGCATGGCCATTGTGGGCCGGTATGTGCTCACGCCGGATATTTTTGATTATCTTGAAAAGGTGACCCCCGGCCACGGCGGCGAAATTCAGCTGACCGACGCGCTTCAGGCCATGGCCCAGGACAGGGGCATGATGGCGGTGCGCATGTCTGGCATGCGCTTTGATGCCGGTGACTGGGCAGAATTTCTGACGGCAAATATCTACTTTGCCCTTCAGGACGAAGAATTGCGTTATGACCTGCTGAACCTGCTCAAGAATTTTGTGCAGTTCCATTAGGCCTTTTTGCTTTTGAAACACGCCCTGTTTCAGCGCATTATTCTGGCAAAAAGTGTGGTTTTCGCCAGAATCCACGCCACCTGGTGGCGGCTGCCGCCTTCGCGTCAGCAGAGCATTTTCAAGGTGAAATAGCTCTGGAGCCGTTTACGAATGAAATGAACTATCTGCGTGCAGGGATTTTTCTGAAAATTCTTGTCACGGATTGCGAACAGGCAGGCTTTTGCCTGCCGTAGGCGAGCATTGCAAACGTTAACTGCTCTGGTGGCCCGTTTCAGACTGCGTGCGTATCATGCGCGGCTGGTCTGAAACGGGCCACCAGAGCAAATCAGCCTTGAGAATACTGTTCTCATGGTTTATCTGCTCCCAAATCAGGCAGCTCCGGCCTTCGGCGGCCAGTCCTCGCCGGTCAGACGCTTGCTTTCCCTGCCGTATTGGTTAACTCTGCCCCACATGTATGCCAGCATTGCTCTTCTGAGTCCCCCCTATGCCACCTTGAGCTACGCCTTGCCGCCTGAATTTCCGCAGGATTTCTGGCAGCCGGGGCTGCGCGTGGCCGTGCCGCTGGGCAGAGGAGACAAGGCCGCCCTGCGCGCCGGGATTCTGCTTGAGACCAGCGCTCACATTGACCTGCCCAAGGGGGTGGCCTGCAAAAGCGTTTGCTGGCCGCTGGAAGAAAAAGCCGTTCTCACACCCGAGCTTCTGGCTCTGGCACAAGACCTTGCGCTGCGTCAGGCCCTCAGCCCCGGCCATATTCTGGGGCACGTACTGCCGCAGGGCCTGCGGCTTACCCGCGTGCGCCTGCGCCTGCTCCACGAAAAAGGTGCTGCCTCGTGGCCTTTGGCCCGTATTAGAGGGGCTGACGAGGTCACACGGAAACATCTTGCCCAGGCGCTTGCTCAGGGGCAGGCACGGTTGCTGCCGCCGGGGGCCGATGCCGCCAGCGAGGAGTTTTGCGTTCTTCGCGTGGACCCGCCGTGGCCTGTGCGGCCTTCCGCCACACGGCAGATAGAAATTCTGGATTTTTTGCACGAGCACGGGGCCGTGAGCCGTCGCCATCTTGTGCGTTCGCTGGGGCAGGGGGTCGGTGTTCCCCTGCAATCCTTGCTGGCCGCCGGTCACGTCAACCTGACGCAGCAGGATGCGGAAGACCCGGCGGAGGCTGTGGAGCAAAGCCTTTTACCGCCGCCGCCCGCGCCTTTTACGCTCAACGATGATCAGGTAAACGCACTGGCGGACATGAAGGCCGCGCTTGAGAGCGCCCACGCCAGCCAGCGTGCTGCTTCGCGCCTGTTGTATGGCGTGACGGGCAGCGGCAAAACCGCCGTATACCTGGAGCTGGCCCGAGCCTGCCTTGAGTCGGGCCGGAGCATGCTTTTGCTTGCGCCCGAGGTGGCACTGGCCCACAAGCTGCGGCGCGACGCCGCCTGCGCTCTGCCTCAGGTTCCGCTTTTTTTCCATCATGGCTATCAGTCCCCGGCGCGGCGCGAAGAAACCTACAGGCAGCTGGCGGGCCGCACCGAGCCCTGTCTGGTGGTCGGCACGCGCTCGGCCCTGTTTTTGCCCGTGCCGCATCTGGGCTGCATCGTGCTGGATGAAGAGCATGACGGTTCTTTCAAGCAGGATGAAAGTCTGGCCTATCAGGCCAAGGAAGTGGCCTGGTTTCGTATGGCGCAGGTTCACGGACTGCTGGTTCTTGGATCGGCCACGCCCGATCTCAAGACCTTTCACGCGGCAGAAAACGGGCATCTGCCGGTACTGCGTCTGCCCCGGCGTGTGGGCGGCCGCGACTTGCCGCCGGTAGAGCTTGTGGACATAAGCTCTCTTTCGCCGGTGGCTGCCACAGAGACCGGGCTGCTGGCCCCCCGCAGTGAAGAGGTTTTGCGCGAGGTAATCAGCAGGGGAGAGCAGGCCGTGGTGCTGCTCAACCGGCGGGGCTATGCGCCGCTGATGTATTGTCTGGACTGCGGGCGTACCCTGCGCTGCCCCCACTGCGAGATTGGCCTTACCTACCACAAGGGCCGCGAGAAGCTTGTCTGCCACTATTGCGGGTACAGTCGGCCATTTCCTTCGCCGTGCCCTGAATGCAAGGGGATGAATTTTCTGCCTATGGGCGAAGGCACGGAACGGCTGGCCGAGCGGCTGGGCGTTTTGGCCGGTGCGCCCGTGCTGCGTCTGGACAGGGACAGTACCCGCCGCCCCGGCCGTATGGAAGAAATTCTGGCCGCATTCGCCCGTCAGGAGTCTCCCATTCTTGTGGGAACGCAAATGCTCTCCAAGGGACACCATTTTCCCAACGTGACCCTGGCTGTGGTGGCTGATGGTGATCTGGGACTGAACCTGCCGGACTATCGCGCAGCGGAGCGAACTTTTCAGCTTTTGGTGCAGTCATCGGGCAGGGCGGGGCGGGGCGATAAGGCCGGGCAGGTGCTCATACAGACGCGGGACGTGAGCCATTATTGCTGGCAGTACGTGCGCGAAGCCGACTATGAAGGGTTTTATGCGGCCGAGCTGGCCCGCCGCCGCCTGCGCAAGTATCCTCCGTTTGTGCGTCTGGCCCTCATACGCCTCTCTCACGGCATGGAAGAAAGCGAGGGGCCTGCGGCCCTGGACGATATGGCAGCAGCTTTGCGCAGCCGCTCGGCAGAACTGGGCCTGCAACTGCTGGGCCCTGCCCCGGCGCCGCTGGCCCTGCTGCGGGGCAGACGTCGTTATGCCTGCCTTGTGAAAGGGCAGGACTGGCAGGCCATACGCTCGCTGTATTTTTTTGCTCTTTCGCAAAAATGCGCTAAAAACCTACGACTTTTTCTTGACCTTGATCCTGTAAATATGTTGTGAATGGCAGTTGCATTTTTTTGCTGGCTGTGGGGCGCCGCCGCTTCTCTTTCTGAGGGGCAAGGGCGGCAAATTTTTTAATGCAGACTGGCCCTTTGGGGGGGCGGCGTTTCAGGCCGTTGCGTGACGGTTCGGATAGCTTGCGTCCTGCGTGCAGGACACGGCTGCGCCGACTGCGGTTTTCTGGAGGAGTAATGAAATTTTTTCGTGTACTGGCGTTGGTGCTGGCTCTGGCTCTTTGCTGTTCGCCCGACGCCCGGTCTGAAGGCTTTGCCCTTAATGAATGGAGCGCCCGTGGGGTAGCTCTTTCAGGCGGTCTGGTGGGCCGTGCGGATGATGTGTCTACGCTGGCCTATAATGCCGCAGGCATAACTCAGGTTCCCGGAACCCACGTTATGGGCGGGCTGGCCTTTATTGCCCCCATGGGAACCATTGTGGCCGACATGACCACCGGCGTGGAAAAGCACACCTCTACCAAGCCCAATGTGTGGCTGGCCCCGCACGGCTTTGTGAGCCACCAGCTGAACGACAATGTGTGGCTCGGTTTTGCCTCCTTCAGCCGTTTCGGCCTCGGCAATTCCTTTAACAGCCAGTGGGTCGGCCGGTACAACATGTATGACATCGGCATGCAGACCGTGTCGTTTGTGCCCAGTCTGGCCTACAAGGTCAATGACATGCTCTCCCTTTCCGTAGGGGTGGAAGCATTGTACGCCCACGTATATATGGGCAACAAGATTCCTACCGTAAACCCTGCGGATCCTGCTGTAATGTTTGACAATGATCTGCAGCTGGAAGGCAGCGGCTGGGGCGTGGGTGCGCATCTTGGCATGCACATGCGCTTCAATGACCAGTGGTCAATGGGCCTGTCCTACAAAAGTCAGGTCACGCTCAATCTCTTCGGCGATGTGGACTTTGGCTACGAGGGAGTGAACGGCCTTATCGCCACAGGCAAAATGCACGGCCCGCAAGCGCGCGACCGTGACGCCAACGCCACCTTGCAGCTTCCCGACTCCATCGCACTGGGCATTGCCTACAAGCCATTGGACAATCTGAGCTTTGAAGTCGGCTCGGTCTTTACGCGCTGGTCGACCTATAATGCGCTGAATATCAATATGGGCGACGACTATTCCGCCATCAACAACAAGGAATGGCGCGACGGCTGGAACTTCAACGCCAGTGTGGAATACAAGCCTCTGGACTGGTGGGCCCTGCGCGCGGGTTTCGCCTATGAAACCCCGGTGGTCAACGAAAGCTACAGCGATTATATGATGCCCACCAACGGGCGTACCATGATGAGCCTGGGCACGGGCTTTGCGTGGGAAAACTGGACCGTTGACCTGACCTACGCGCATTTGTGGATCAACCCTGTGGATTATGATCAGACCGAAACTTCCGGTATCCGTTCCCCGGTCAGCAAGATCAAGGGCGGGCATTCAGAAAATGTGCAGGCCAATATCTACATGTTTTCTGTGAGGTATTCATTTTAAAACCATGATGGTTTGAAATGTCCCGCTGCTTCCTAGAGCAGCTTAACTTTCTCAAAGTTTAAGGCACGCTCACTTCGGCGTTTAACCGCGCAGATAAACTGCGCTTACGCCTCCGTAGCGAACGTCTGCTCACGCAGCCGTCAGAACAATTTAAAAGTGAAACTGCTCTAGCCGGGGCAGCGGGCATGAGATAGAAAAGAGCGGTTCCTCTTGCGGGGAACCGCTCTTTTTTAGAGCATTTTTGTACTGAGAATATCCGTTCCCGATGCTTCCGGGACCTCTGCTTCCGCATCCGCCAGAGCAATCGGCCGGTGACGCGACTCGCAGTAGCCACTCCTGTGGCAGGCTTGTCCGGCATGCATTCGCCCCACGCCTGAAAGGGGCAGGGCTTGCAGCCTGAGCACGCACCCGCGCGCTCAGGCCATTCATAGTATTTGTCAGCTTATTTATCCGCGCCGCAACACTTCTTATATTTCCTGCCGCTTCCGCAGGGGCAGGGATCATTCCGGCCGATGCGGGGTGCGGCCTTTGCCGGTGTGTTGCGCGACTCTTCATCGCCGCCGCCGGAATAGGAGAGCTTGCCCTGATCTTCCTTATGCCGGTACTCGCGCGCCAGAGGCTGACCCTGAGGCTCTTCGCTTTCCGGCGCAATCTCGATGGCTTCCACGGGAGCGGTTTCCGCCGGGGCGAGACGCACACGGCAGAGGGCACGGAACACGTTTTCACGAATCTGGAACAGCATGGCCTGAAACATTTCAAAGCCTTCGCGCTTGTACTCCAGCTTGGGATCACGCTGGCCGTAACCGCGCAGGCCGATGCCGTCGCGCAGGGCATCCATGTTGCGCAGGTGCTCTTTCCAGCAGCGGTCAAGCTCTTCAAGCATAAAGTAGCGCTGGATGTCGCGGTAGCTTTCGCCGGTTTCGGAGCGCAGCTCTTCCAGCACCTTGCGCACGAGGGGCTCGCACTCTTCGCGTTCGGGCAGGGGGGCATTTTCAGGCAGCACGCGATCGAGGTTGAAAACATCGCGCAGGCGGGCGAAAGCGGCTTCGCGCAAGCCGTTGTGATCGTCCACAGGCACGCCGTCCAGCGTGCTGTATACGTCATCGAGCACGTCGTTCATGAACTCGTCCATCACCGGGTCAAGGTCTTCCTCGACCATGATTTCACGGCGCAGGGCGTAGATGACCTCGCGCTGCTGGTTCATGACGTTGTCATAGTCCAGCAGGGTCTTGCGGATTTCAAAGTGATGGGCTTCCACGCGCTTTTGCGCGCCTTCCACGGCGCGGGTGACCATGGCGTTTTCAATGGCTTCGCCATCGCGCAGGCCCAGCTTTTCCATAAGGCCCTTGATGCGGTCAGAACCGAAAAGGCGCATGAGGTCGTCTTCAAGCGACAGGTAGAAGCGTGAAGAACCGGGGTCGCCCTGACGCCCGGAGCGACCGCGCAACTGGTTGTCGATGCGACGGCTTTCGTGGCGTTCTGTGCCCAGAATATGCAGGCCGCCCAGATCCACAACGCCTTCGCCGAGCACAATGTCCGTACCGCGCCCGGCCATGTTGGTGGCAATGGTGACCTTGCCGGGCTGACCGGCCTGAGCCACGATTTCCGCTTCTTTTTCATGCTGTTTGGCATTGAGCACGTTGTGGGGAACGCCAAGCTTGCTCAGGCGGTGCGAAAGCATTTCGGACGTTTCGATGGAAATCGTGCCCACAAGAACAGGCTGGCGGTTTTTATGCAGCTCGGTGATGGCCTCAACGATGGCGTCGAACTTTTCCTGACGGCTGCGGTAGATGAGGTCGGGGTAGTCCTTGCGCTGCATGGGCCGGTTGGGCGGGATGGAGATGACTTCCAGATTGTATATCTGGTGAAATTCCACGGCTTCCGTGTCGGCTGTGCCGGTCATGCCCGAGAGTTTGTCGTACAGGCGAAAATAGTTCTGGAAGGTAATGGAAGCGAGGGTCTGGTTTTCGGCGGCGATGGTGACGCCTTCCTTGGCTTCCAGCGCCTGATGCAGGCCATCTGAATAGCGGCGGCCAGCCATAAGGCGGCCAGTGAACTCGTCAACAATAATCACCTGATCTTCTTGAACAATATAGTCGACATCGCGCTTGAAAACCAGATGCGCCTTGAGCGACTGCATCACATGGTGTTGGGCGGTGATGTTGGCCGGGTCAAAAAGGTTGTCAACCTTGAGCAGTTCTTCGCACCGGGCAACACCTTCATCGGTAAGCATGGCGGTACGGGCTTTTTCGTCAAGGGTGTAATGCTCGGCCGTGAGCTGGCAAACAATGTCGTCCACCGCTCGGTACATGCCCACGGATTCATCGGAAGCGCCGGAAATGATGAGCGGCGTTCTGGCTTCGTCAATGAGGATTGAGTCCACTTCGTCCACAATGGCAAAATTCAGATCCCGCTGCACCATGCGCTCCTTGTAGGTGACCATGTTGTCGCGCAGGTAGTCGAAGCCAAACTCGTTGTTGGTGCCGTAGGTAATATCCTTGGCGTATTCGGCTTTGCGTTCTTCGTCATCAAGGCCGTGCACAATAACGCCAGTGGACAGGCCCAGAAATTCGTACAGCTGGCCCATCCAGGCCGAGTCGCGCTTGGCGAGGTAGTCGTTAACCGTGACCACATGCACGCCCTTGCCAGACAGGGCGTTAAGCACCACAGGCAGGGTAGCTACAATGGTTTTTCCTTCACCGGTCTTCATTTCAGCAATTTTGCCCTTGTGCAGCACCATGCCGCCAATGAGCTGCACGTCATAATGGCGCATGCCCAGTCTGCGGCTTGAGGCCTCGCGCACCAGTGCAAAAACTTCGGGCAGCAGGGCGTCCAGAGTTCTTGTGCCGTCTTGTACCTCCTGCCGATATTGCGCTATACGTACAGGAAAGTCCGCATCGGCCAACTGCTGCATTTCAGGCTCGAACGCGTTGATGCGCTGCACCATTGGGCGGAGCTTGCGCAAGTAGCGGTCGTTGGTGCTGCCGAAGATTTTTTTGAAAAGAAAACCAAACATGAAGTCTCCTTACTAGAGCATTTTCACTTTGAAATGCTCGCTTGCCGCCGAGGTATCTTTGCTGTCAATGTTCGTAACGGAAAAGCGATCGCGGTGCGGATTTTTCAATATCCACGCCGTGCAGACAAACATTTTAGCTCTTGCCTGTCTAGCACGGTGCGACTGCTTGTGCAGCGCAAACACCAGCCTTGGGTGCGCTGCGAATGCGCTGATTACGCCGCGCTTTACCCAATTGGACAATTTACGGCATCTCTTAAAAATAAGACATAATATTAAGGTTGGCAATGTGACGCGGCAAAAATATTATTGGTCAGAGCGTATGCAGGCGGTGCAAGTGCGCCATCCCGGTGTGGCAGATACCCTCCGGAGCTATTTTCTTGCGCGTTCCAAACCTTGAAGGGCGAGCTTCATGCCAGGCTTGAGGGCGAGAGCCAACTGAAAAAACTGTACCGATCGGTCACGGTCGCCCGACTGGAGAAAGACCGCGCCAAAGTTGCAGGCAATGGAGGCGCTGCTTTTGACCATATCCGGTTCCAGATCCAGAGCCTTTACAAGGTTTGCCTTGGCCTGGATAAAATCGGCGCCCTCGGCAAAAGCCATCCCTACATTATAATAGAGCGTGGGATCATCCGGCGCGATCTTGATGGCGCGCTTGTATTCCGTGATGGCGTCCTGCCAGCGGCCCTGCCTGCGCAGGCTGATGCCAAGCTGGTTGAACAGTGCCAGATCTTCACGGCCAAGGCGTTTGCCCTTTGCCTCAAGGCTGCCACGTAGAAACTTTTCGGCCTTTTCAGGATCGCGCTCACCATAAATACTGGCAATTCGGCTT
>CAJMLK010000006.1 GCA_905214305.1 uncultured bacterium | reverse complement strand
ATCTCTGCGTCGAACTTCGCCTTTTATTCCGGTCGAGTACCATAAGAGTACACTCTCTGCATAAAAGCTCGTTCTCCTTCAGACTCCTGAACAGCCTCCCTCTGCATGCTCTGGCGTGCAGGGGGAGGTTTTTTTTCAAGCGTCATAAATTTGAATTTCAGGTACTTACAAAATAATCTAAGAAATATGTTCTTTTATTTCAGTGTGATGTGTTTAGGCATGAATGTTGCTACCGCAAGGCAAGCCCGGCCTTGTGCCGGAAAACCGGCGCCAGAGCGCACAGGAGCGGATCATGCCTGCATTCATCCAACAGTTTGTCAATTCGTTCAAAGCAGTATGGGCAAAAATGAGCCAACTGCAACGCATGGCCGCCGCAGGCGGGGCCGTGGCTCTGCTGGCTGCCATTATCGGTCTTTCCATCTGGATGGGCCGCCCCGAATACCGCGTTCTGTATTCCAATCTTGGCCCTGAAGACGCCAGCGTGGTGGTCAAGGCCCTGCAGGCCGACAAGGTTGTCTATCGCATTACGGACAACGGGGCCACCATCATGGTTCCGCAGGAAGTGGTGTATGATCAGCGCATCAAGATCGCGGGTGAGGGCGGTCTGGTGGGGCAGGGCATCGGCTTTGAAATTTTTGACAAGGTAAAGGTCGGCCAGACCGACTTTGTGCAGAAAATAAACTATACTCGCGCCCTTCAGGGCGAACTGGCCCGCACCATCAGCGAATTCCCCAGTGTGGAAAGCGCGCGCGTGCATCTGGTCATTCCCCGCCGCAGCCTTTTTGTCGAAGAGCGCCAGTCGCCTTCGGCTTCGGTGGTTCTCAAGCTCATTCGCCCCGGCATCAAGGTTGACCAGAAAGAAATCAACGCCATCCTCAATATGATGCTCATGTCTGTGGAAGGGCTGGACAGGGGGCATGTTTCCATTACCGATACCAGTGGCAAGGTGCTGTACCAGCCGGAAGAAGACAGCCTGGCGGGCATTACCACCACTCAGATGGAATACCGCCAGACCGTGCAGCGCAATCTTGAGCGCCGCATCGAAGAAATGCTTCAGCCCCTTTTCGGCCCTGGCCGTGTCATCGCCAAGGTCAACGCCGACATGGACTTCAGCCAGAAGACCATACGCCGTGAGCTGTACGATCCTGAAAGAACCGCTGTGCGCAGCGAATATCGTCAGGAAGAAAGCCAGCAGGGCCGCGCCAACCTTGAGGCCGGATCGCCGGACGTGAACTTTCGCGGCGACGGCATCACCGGTTCTGTGTCAGACCAGAGCGGAACCCGCGAATCCCGTACCACCAACTACGAAATCAACAAGGAAGAACAGCAGATCGTGTCCAACGTGGGAGAATTGCGCCGCCTGACGGTTGCAGTCCTCATTGATGGCACGTATGTAAAGGCCGATGGCGCGTGGACGTTTATGCCGCGCAAGAGCGAAGAGCTTGAACAGGTGCGTCAGCTTGTTCATAATGCCGTGGGGCTGGATGCGGGCCGGGGGGACGCGCTGGAGGTAAGTTCCGCGCCTTTTACCGACTCCGAGCCGCCCAGGGACCCCAATTTTGCCGACATGCTGGCCGATTATGCCGAACGTCTGGGCAAACCCCTGCTCAACGCTCTGCTGGCCTTTTTGTTCCTGATGCTTATAGTGCGGCCCGTGGTGCTTGCCCTTATCCGGCCCAAGGTCGAGGCCGGTGAAATGGTGGAAGGGCTGGAAGGTCTGCCCGCCGCCGAAGAGCAGCTTGCCCTGTATGAGGCGCTGGAAGAAGCCGCCCGCACAGAGGACGACGCGTCGCAGGAAGATGATGAGGATGGTCTGGTGTTCAAGGACATTGAAGCCCTGAAAGCGCACATCTTTACCCTGTCCGACAACCATATGGAACAGGTGGTGACATTGGTGCGCGGTTGGATGAAGAACGATGAAGCAGTTAAAGCCTAGCCCCCCGCGAGCGGGTCTTTCCGCAGGGCAGGGCGGCGGTTTGACGCCGGCCCTGTCGCAGCTTAAAGCTCTGCGTCTGGCACAGAGGGAAACCAATCAGCGGGTGGAAGAACTGAAGTTGCGGCTGGTTCGCATTACCGAGCAGCATATGGATCAGGCCGTGCGGCTTATCAAGCGCTGGCTTTCTGACAAGGATTAAAACCCCTCAGCGCCCTCGGGCGGGGTGAAGGAGCGTAAGGATGGAGTTGACCGGCAAACAGCGCATCGCCGTGCTGCTGCTCGCCATGGGCGACAAATTCACGGCTGACGTGTTCAAGCGCATGGACAGACAGGAAATAGCCGAGATCTCCAAAGCCATTGTGGACTTGGAACCCGTGCCGCGCGAAGTGGTGGAAGACGTGCTGCGCGACTTTCACGAGTCTCTGGTGGAAGGGGTGGACATGATCGCGGGCGGCAGCGATACGCTCAAGCGCCTGCTGGTCAAAAATCTCGATCCTGAAACTGCCAAGTATATCATGGACTCGCTCAGTCTGGAAACAGGCCCCGCGCCCTTCCGTGAACTTGAGCAGGTCAGTCCGCGTCTTCTTTCGCAGATTTTGCGCAACGAGCATCCGCAGACTCTGGCCCTCATTCTCGGCCATCTGCACCCCGATCAGGCTGCCAATTTATTGACAAGCCTGCCCGCCGGTGTGCGCGCCGAGGTGCTCATGCGTCTGGCCCGGCTTGAAGCCGTGCCGGAAGACATGCTTATGGAAGTGGACAAGGTGCTCACAAGCCAGCTTATCGCCATGGGCGGCAAGGAAGGCAAAAAAGTGGGCGGTGTCCAGTCTGTGGCAGAAATTCTCAATGCCGTGGACCGCGCCACCGAAGAGGAAGTGCTGTCTGAAATTGAAGAAGATTCCGCCCAGATGGCCGAAGATATCCGCAACCTCATGTTCGTCTTTGAAGACTGCAAAAACATTGACGACAGGGGCGTGCGCGAGATGCTCAAGGAAATTTCCAATGAGGACCTTACCCTGGCCCTGCGCGGCTCCACTGACGACCTCAAGGAAAAGTTCTTCAAAAACATGTCCGAACGCGCGGGCAACATGATTCGCGAAGAACTGGAATACATGGGGCCGACCAAGCTTTCAGACGTGGAGGCTGCACAGCAGAATATCGTAAAGGTTGTGCGCCGCCTTGAGGCGGAAAACAAGCTTGTCATCAGCAGGGGCGCTGGCGAGGTTTTTGTCTAGGGGCTGAGGCCGGCGGCCTGTCCCCGGCAGCAGCCTTGCCCGGCAACGGGCAGTGAGGGCCGCCGCCGAAAAATTCTAACCCGGAAAACGTCATGGCGTCAGATCAGTTGCGCAAAAAATGGGGAACTGTCTTCATGGGTGAGCGCGAAGCCACCGTGGAGCAGCTTGACGCCATGCAGGAACCCCTGCGCCGTGAGCGCGCGCAACAGCAGGAGCAGGAAGACTATTTCGCGCGGGTGCGGGCCAAGGCCGAAGAGCGCGCGCGTGAAATACTGGGGGCAGCCTATACGGAGCGTCAGCGGGTGCTGGACGAGGCCCGCGCCGAGGCGCAGGCCCTCAGGCAGAGCCTCATTGGCGAGACCGAGGCCCTCAAGGTCAAGGCTCAGGAAGAAAAAGATCAGGCCAGTGCCGAGCTGCTCAAGGCGCAAGACCTGCAAACGCAGGCGCAGGCCGAGCTGGGCGCGGCGCATGGCGAAGGCTTTCAGGCCGGAATGGATCAGGCCGGGCAGGAGCTTAAGGAGTTTCGCGCTGAAATGGGGCAGGCCCTGGGCAACGTGCTCCATGCGCTGGACGCCCAGCGTCGCGGCATATGCGATGCATGGCGTGAAGAGCTTGCCCTGCTGACGCAGGAAGCCGTGACAGCGGGGACGGGATGGGTGCTGGAAGAAGAGCATAAACGCATCTTGCAGTCTCTGGTCTTCGAAGCGCTCAACCTGCTGGAAGACCGCGCCTCCATCACCGTGCGCGTGCATCCCGATGACGAAGATACTGTGAGCGACATGTTCATGGCCGCCCGTGAGCGCGTGCCCGAACTGCAACAGTGGGTCGTCAGCGGTGATGCGTCCGTTGAACGCGGCGGCCTTGTGGCTGAAAGCGTCAGCGGCAGTGTGGACTGTCGGCGGGAGCATTATGCGGAGCTTGTCAACGGTATTTTGTCCCACCTGACCCTTGGTCCCGACCAGAAAGAAGACGAGGATGGAGAATCCGTCAGCCGCATGGTGAGGCAAGAGGCCGAGCGCATAGCCGCCATGACGCCCGCGCCGGAGCCTCCTGCCGCATCCGGCCGCGAAGCGGATGACCCGGAGCATGCGACACCGCCGGATGTGGCGGAACACGCCGCGCCCGAGGCTCCTCACGAGGCGGCGGCGTCCCGGACGAATGATCCTCTGGCTGCGGGTCTGCCGTCAGACAGTTCCGGAGATGCTGCCGACAATATGGCGGACGGCCATCGGGAAGCCGGGCTTGAAGAATCTTTGCCCCCGGCGGACGAGCAGGCTCTGGAGGCGGGCCATCAGGCCACCGGGCCTGACAGCCCGGCCATGCTGACCAAAGACGATGCGCAGGAGTCTGTTGCCGACCTTCCTGAAAGCGCTGAAAAGCTGAACGCCGAGGACGGCGCCCCGCCTGAAGGTGCGGGCATGCCCGACCTCGCCCCCGACCTCGCCCCCCACCCCGCGCCTCAAGACGCGCCAGCAGCCCCGGCCGGGGCCGATGCGGTCGGGCAGAGCGAGTCGCAGGCTCCCGCATCCAGCACTTTTTCTGAGGAAGCCTCCGGGGCCGGAGCGCCCCAGACCGCTTCAGCGCCGTCCGGCGCGTCCGCAGGGCAGGAATCTTCGGGCGAAGCCCGGGATGTGCACCTTCAGGATGCGAAACCGGACGCTGTTGCACCGCAGATCGGGCAATCTGCCGCCGCGCCGCCTGCTGGACGCGCAGCCAATCCCACGCTGGCGGAACTGGAAGACGAACTTTTTCCGCTTGATGACGAGCCTGGCTCTGGAATGCCCGGTCAGGACGAATTGTCGCTTCCTTCCGGCTCGCGGGGCTCGTCCGGCCAGTCGACACAGTCTGTCAGGCCGGAACAGGCGGCACAGTCCGGCAGCGACGTTTTTTCTCAGGGCGGTTTTTTGCCCGGCGCGGGCAAAGGTCGCTGACAGTATGGGGATTGTATGAAGCTGGACCCGCAAGCCTGCATCAAGCTGCTGCAAACAAGCAATCCCGTGCGCCTGTACGGCAAGGTCAACAAGGTCGTCGGGCTTGTGGCCGAGGGCAGCGGTCTGCGCGCTCCTTTGGGGGCCGTGTGCCACATGCTGCCCGATGAGGGCGACGAGGGCATCGCCGCCGAGGTGGTGGGTTTTCGTGACGGCAATCTGCTGTTCATGCCCTACGGCGATATGCGCGGCATCCGTCCCGGCAGCCGCATCCGCAATACCAGCCTGCCGCCGGTTTTTCCGGCCGGGCCGGGGCTGCTCGGCCGCGCCTTTGACGCTTTCGGCACTCCGCTGGACGCAGGGCCGCCCATCAGCACCGAGCTGTACTCTTCTCCCTTGCCCGTGGGCGATGGCGCCAGGGCCGATTTTGCCCGGCAGGTGCAGGAACAGGAACCATATGTGCCGGAATGGGCCGCCGTGGCCCGGCAGCAGTGGCATCCCGAGCTTGTGCCCATCTATGCCGACCCGCCAAGCCCCCTGCAGCGCCCGCGCATTACGGACATCCTTGACGTGGGCGTGCGCTCGGTCAACAGCCTGCTCACTCTCGGCAAGGGGCAGCGCGTGGGTATCATGGCCGGTTCCGGCGTGGGCAAGTCCACGCTCATGGGCATGATGGCCCGCTATACCCGCGCCGATGTCAACGTTATCGCCCTCATCGGCGAACGCGGGCGTGAAGTGGTGGAATTTATGGAGCGGGACCTCGGGCCGGAGGGCATGGCCCGTTCGGTTCTGGTTATCGCCACGTCCGACCAGTCCCCTCTGGTGCGCATGCGCGCGGCCTATGCCGCCACGGGCGTTGCCGAATATTTTCGCGACAAGGGCATGGACGTGCTGCTCATGATGGACTCCGTAACCCGTTTTGCCATGGCCGCGCGCGAGGTGGGGCTGGCCGTGGGCGAGCCGCCGACCACCAAGGGCTACACTCCCACGGTTTTTGCCCAGTTGCCCAAGCTGCTGGAACGGGCCGGAAGGTCTGCCCGAGGAACCATCACGGGCATTTACACGGTGCTGGTTGACGGTGACGATTTTAACGAACCCATTGCCGACGCCGTGCGCTCCATTCTGGACGGTCACATTGTGCTCACCCGCGACCTGGCGGATCAGGGGCATTTTCCCGCCATTGACGTGCTGCGTTCCATCAGCCGTTTGCGGTCAGATATCTGCGACAGGCAGGATGTGCTGGCCGGGCGTGTGGTCACGCGCAATATGAGCACCTTTCGCAAAGTGGAAGACATGGTCAATATCGGGGCCTATGCCAGGGGCACCAATGCAGAAATTGACGCGGCCATTGAGAGCATGCCCGCCATCAATGCCTTTTTGCGGCAGGATGTGGGCGATCCGCAGTTTCTGGAGCCAAGCATGCAGCAATTGCGGGCGCTTGCCCAGATGGCCGAATCGGCGGCAGTTCCAGCAGTGCAGGGGCAGGGCGGGGTGGCTCCGTTGCGCGGCTAGGCCGCTTACGAATGAAATGGATCAGCTGCTCTGGCAGCGAGGGCGGGCCGTTGCCGTGGCTTGCCAGCCGCCCAGCCATGCCTCAGCCGTGCCCGACCGCCCTCCATGCATGATCGGCCACCCATGCCCGACCGCCCAGCCATGCGCTGTCCCTCCCCATGCCCGATGCCCGTCCGTTATCTCTGGTGATCCGTAATCATCGTCCGCCATCGACCGTCCGTCCCATTCAGCCCTTATGCGGGCTTTTTTTGTTCACGCGCCATGCATGCAGGCCCGCAAAAACGGTTTGTGGAGTTGGGCAAATCGCTTTGCGGCTTGACGTACGGCATGAGAAAGTCTGGCTGGCCTGAAATTTCGGAAGTTTCTTATTTTATATTTGGGAATTATGTCACATGCTGCTTGAAGGCAGGGGTGCGCTGTGCTAGCCTGAGGCTGTGGTTCATATTGCAGAGCGTCCTGTCAGGCTTTTCGCTGTTGCGTATGGCGTGCCGCCTGTGTTACCGCTGTGTAACAATAGCGCCAATAGTCGTAACTGACCGGCGCGACATATTTTTGCGCTCACGGTCCGGCGGCCATGCCGCCGGCGGCACAGGTTCCCAGGTTAGCAAAACCGGGGCTTTGTCATGAGTTCTGGAGCCGTCATGCCACTCTCACGCCTTTTGGGCTTTTTTTCGCGGGCCGCCCGGCGGGCCGCAGCCGGAGCCTCGGCTTCAGACAGCGATGCCGAACGCTTCTTTGCCCTGCGGCATCATTCCTTCAAGCTTTTTCTCACGGCATGGAATACCTTTCAGGAAACCATGACCGCTCTCGAGTACACCCTGTGCTGTGACCATCCCTTTGGGCTTTACAGGGTGCGCGCCCTGTGTACCAGCATGGCCACACAGGCGTTTCAGTGCATCAAGCAACTGGAGCGGCTCGACCCTGCCCCTTGCGAAGCCCTGTACGCACGCTTTGCCGAACTGCAAAACATGGTGGCCGACGACGTTTACGAACCGGAATCCTGTCTTCTGGGGCCGCTTGTGTTGCCACTGGGGCCGGATGAAACGGATATGCAGGCTCTCAGCGGTCAGGGGCAGGCCCCTCTGGTTGACCCTGTGACCCTGCGGCTCGAAGATGTGCGCCGCCGCCTGCCCGATCTGGTTCCCAGAGGCTTTGTGGTCACTGCCGTGGGCTGCCAGCATTTTTTCCAGAGCGGCGAACTGCAGAGCGAGATCAACCGGCGCATACAGGCTGCCGGGGGCCTTGCCCCCAAACATCTTGCCAAGCTTTCGCGCAGCCTCGGCCAGCTGGTAGAAGATACCCCCATGCCTCAGGATCTGGCGGCGGAAATTCTGACCGCTGTTGCCCGCTTGCGTGCCGCCTGTCCGCAGGGCATGCGGCTTGTGCTGCGCGGGCGCTTGTGGCCGCCCGAGGCAAAAGGCAGCGATGACCCCGGCCTTGTGCTCTGGGGGCCGTCCGTGCCGCTGGAAGCTGACGATGAGGAGGTGCTTCGCGCCGTCCAGCTGACTCTGGCCCGCAAGCAGCGTGCCCAGGCCCTCGTGTACCGGCGCGCCCGGGGTCTTACCGAGGCCGGAGCCGGAGTGTGCGTCACCTGTATGGCTGTGGAGGATGGCTCCTGGGGCGGTCTTGCCCATTCGTGCAGCCCGGTAAAGGCGCACGGCGACCATGCCCACGTCTATGCCTGTGGCGGTTTGCCACAGGAGCTGGACTACTCGATGCTGCCTGCCGACCACGCCACTGTGGACAGGCGACCGCCCTGTGATGTTGTCAGCATTGTCGGGCCTCCCGGATCGGCACGTCCCATGCTTGAGGCCGATACCGCCAGAGAGGTGGCGGCGCTGGCCCTTGACCTTGAAGCCGATTTCGGCTGGCCTGTTTCTCTTTCCTGGGTGCGCACACCGCAGGGTCATCTGCGCCTTTTGCTGGCACGCCCCATTCCTCTGCCCGTGGATGCGGTGGACATGCCGCCGATAACCGACGAGGTGCGCCGCAATCTGCGCCTTACGGGCGGCTATACGGTCAGCCCCGGCCGCGTGGCGGGGCCGGTCTGCGTGGCGCGGCGGTGGGAAGAGGCCCGGCGCTTTCCCGCTGGCGGCATTCTTGTTGTGCCTGACGACAACTACCGTTGGGGCGCGTTGATGGACCGCGCCGCAGGCATTATCGCCGAAGAGGGCCTGCCCGGTTCGCGGCTGGCGTCACTGGCGCGCGAATTTGGCAAGCCGGCCATCTTCGGGCTGGACAACGCAACGGAAATTCTTAAAAGCGGGCAGCGGATCACCCTGTGTTCGGATGTCTGCCAGGTCTATGTGGACAGGCTGGAATCCCTGCTGCCCAATGTGCCGCCGGGGCGCGACTACATGCCCGGCAGCCCCGTGTACCGCATCCTGCAAAAGGCGTCGGCGCGCATTCTGCCGTTGACAATGGATGTGGACAGCCCCGAATTCAGGGCTTCCAACTGCCAGACATACCACGATATTGCCCGCTATTGCCATGAGCGGGCCGTGAGCGCCATGTTCAGCCTTGGCGCGGAGAAAAAATACGCGCCGCAACGGGTAAAACAGCTGCGCGACAAGGTGCTCAAGCAGTTCTGGGTGGTGAATCTCAGTGACGGTTTTGCCGTGACACCTCCCGGACCGGTCATTGATATCGAGCAGATCGCGTCGGTTCCCATGCGCGCCCTGTGGCACGGCATGAACGCCTATCCCTGGCAAGGGCCACCACCTGTGGACGGCAAGGGTTTTCTTTCTGTGCTGTTTGAGGCCACGGCCAATCCCAATCTGGACCCGGCCGCGCAGACCGCGTATTTTTCAGAAAAAAACTATTTCATGATATCGCGCGACTATTGCAGTTTGCATTCGCGTTTCGGCTTTCATTTTGTCTCGGTCGAGGCGCGCCTTGGCGAGCGCACCCCCGAAAACTATCTTACCTTTCACCTGCGAGGCGGTGCGGCCAATATTGAGCGGCGTATTCTTCGCGTGCGTTTTGTGGCTGAAATTTTGTGGGAATTCGGCTTTGCACCAATGGTGCGCAATGACGCGGTCAGTGCCACCCTCAAGGGCATGGATCGTGAAGAAGGCGAATTTTTGCTGGCAGTGGCGGGGGATATGACCATTCATACCCGGCAACTGGACATGATCATGCAGGATGCGGCCCAGGTAGCCGCCCGGCGTGAAGAAATGCTGGAACACTGTCGCCGCTTGTTCAGGGGCGAAAAATTGCCGCAGGCCGCAACCGGCGTGGAGGAGGCGTAGCCATGTCCGCAGTCGCTCCCGCAGCCCATCGTGGGTACAAGGTCATATACCGTCGCCTGCTCGTAACCCTGCTGCTTATGGCGCTTACGCCGCTGGTGGCTCTGGGGCTGTTCTGTCTGGACAGGCTGAGTGCCATCTATGATGAAAAAATCAGTGCGGGCATCGAGGCGGTAGCCAGCAGCAAGCACCGCGCGCTGGATACCTTTATGGTGGAGCGCGTTGCCCAGATAAAAAATCTGGCTTTCACCCACCCCTATGCCGACCTGAGCAACCCAGCACGACTGAGCGACATTTTCAGCGTCATGCAGAGCAACAGTCGTTCCTTTGTGGATGTGGGCGTTATCGGCATGGATGGCCGCCACGTTTCCTATGTGGGCCCGTATGAGCTTAGCGGCAACAATTATTCAGACACCCCCTGGTTCAGAGAAGTGCTGCGCAAGGGCGTGTATGTGAGCGATGTTTTTATGGGCTACAGAAATGAACCCCATTTCATCATCGCCGTGCTGCGGCATGAGGGCGGGCGCAGCTACATCGTGCGGGCCACCATTGATCTGGACGCTATGGGCGCCTTGTTGCGCCGTGTATATTCCGGCCCGCACAGTGATGCCTTTCTGGTCAACGCCAGGGGCGAACTGCAGACAGACTCGCGCTATCACGGCAAAAGCATGAGCAGGTTCGGCGTGCCCCTGCCGGACATGAACCGCAAGAGCGTATCCACACAGCACCTGACCACATCAAAAGGGCAGGAAATGCTGGCCGCCATGATACCTCTTGAATCCATGCCCTGGACGCTTGTGGTGCTGGATGACGTGCGCGACAGCCTGCAGCCGTTGCGGCAGCTCAAGGCATTGATTGTCTTTTTCATGATTCTCGGCAGCGGGCTTATCTGCATGGGGGCCGAACTCTGCACCCGGCGGCTTGTGGCCTCCCTTGAAGAGTCTGACCAGAAGCAGGCGCATATTGATGCCCGCATGCTCCAGTCCAGCAAGATGGCAGCCCTGGGCAAAATGGCCGCGGGCGTGGCCCACGAGGTAAACAATCCCCTGATGCTCATTCAGGAGAATGCGGGCTGGATACGTGATCTGATGGACGACGAAAAACCGGAACACATGAAAAATTATCAAGAAATACTTGAAAGTACTGAGAAAATCGACCAGCATGTCAAGCGCGCCAAGGGGATTACCCAGCGCATGCTCGGCTTTGGACGGCGCATGAATCCCGGCCGTACGGAAATACTGATCAATTCCCTCACGGATCAGGCAGCTGAAATGCTCAAAACAGAAGCCACCAGCCGCAATATCAACATTGTCAGGGAATACGATCCGCAAGTGCCGGTCATTCTGTCTGACCCCGCGCAGCTTGAACAGATTTTTATCAATATTATCGATAATGCCATTGACGCCATCGGCAAAAACGGCACGCTCACCATCCGCACCCTTGCCTGGAAGAAGGGTGTTCGCATATTGTTTAACGACAGCGGCCCCGGCATGGATCAGGAAACCATGACCCGTATTTTTGATCCCTTTTTTACTACCAAGAAGGTGGGCGAGGGGACGGGCCTCGGGCTGGCTATCTGTTATACCATACTTGAAAAGCTGGGCGGCCGCATCGAAGTGCAGAGTCGGCTGGGCGAGGGAACCACCTTCAGCGTGACCCTGCCCGCAGAACCGCCCCAGCTTCCGCCGGAAGACGGCCTGACGGCCTAGAGCGGTTTACGAGTGGAATGAGGAAACTGCCGTGCAGGGATTTTCTGAAAATCCCTGCCGTGAAACCCGGACAGGCTGGCTTTTGCCCGCCGCAGGCGAGCATTCCGGATGTTACTGCTCCAGGTCATTCTGGCGGTCGAAAGAATTGATGCCGGCCGGGGAGTACCACGGCTTGCCAGAGTATGCGCTCCGGCGCCATTTGCAGCACGAGACACGTCATCGGTATCGGCCCTGGCCTGGCCCGAGACTTTGCCTGAAACCGAGGAGGCCCCATGCGCGCACTGTTTGTGGACGACGAACTGGAATTTCTTGAACTCATGCAAAAACGCCTTGCCCGGCGCGGGATGGAAGTGGTCACGGCGCCCGATGGGCAGACAGCGCTGAACATGGTGGAAGAAAATCTTGCTTCCGGCGGCGAACCTTTCAATATCGTTGTGATGGACGTGCGCATGCCCGGCATGGACGGCCTTGAAACACTGCGGCACATGAAGCAGAAATGCCCCGGCCTGCCCGTCATACTGCTGACGGGGCATGCCTGTATGGGGGTGGCCGTTGAAGGGCTTGATCTTGGCGCGTATGATTACATGCTCAAGCCCGTAGCCATCAGCGAACTTATCATCAAGATGGAGGAAGCGGTTCGTTCCGCTGTGTAAGATGGCGCTCCTCAAGTTTTTGCGGCACTGGATAGGGCGGGACCAGCCCGGGGAACCAGACCCGGAGGAACTGGCCCGTGAGGAAGAGCTGAAGGCGCGCCTGCGTGAGCGTTGCGCGCGCTTCCGTCGTCTGCTCTCTGCCAACAAGCGCGCCCTTGAAGCCATGAGCGAGGTGGAAGACCGCCTGCACGGCGCAAAGCCTTTCGGCATGGACTATGTGCATGCCGTCAGCACCAGAGCCGTCACTGCGGTTTTTCAGATGGTGCGCGAGCTGAACGCGCTTTCCGGCAACGCCTATGCCGGACTGATGGAGCCTTTTGGCCGTATCCGCGCCCAGATGGAGGCTCTGCTCGAAGAACCGCCCCATCAGGACGGTCCCCTGATCCTGCACCTTGACCAGATAAGCCTGAGTGACCTCACCCTCGTGGGGGGAAAGATGGCAAATCTGGGTGAAGTGGCCGCCAACGCGGGGCTTTCCGTGCCAGACGGTTTTGCCGTGACTGTCAGCGCCTACTACCGGTTTATGGAATATAACGGCCTTCAGAGCGAATTGAACCGGCTTATTCAGGCCACGGACATGCAGAGCCTTGAGCAGGTTTTCAGTCTGGCCGCCGCCCTGCAAAAAGCTGTGCTCACGGCTCCGCTGCCCCCCGAACTGGAAAACGCCATCACTGAAGCGGTGGAGACCATGCGCGCCAAGGCCGGTCCCGGTCTCAGGCTGGCCCTGCGCAGCAGCGCGGTGGGTGAAGATTCCCTTGGTGTCACGTTTGCGGGCCAGTACAGGTCGGAACTCAACGTGCCGCCCGAGGAGGCCTGCGAAGTCTGGAAAGAAATCATCGCCAGCAAGTACGCGGTCACGGCCATGAGCTACCGTTACCAGCACGGTATTCCCGATGATGCCGCGCCCATGTGCGTTGGCGTTCTTGCCATGGTTCCTGCGGCGGCGGGCGGCGTGGCCTACAGCCGTGATCCCGTGGCTGCCAGCCGAGGGCGTGAGCAGATACTGCTCAACGCCGTGCGCGGTCTGCCGCAAGCCGTGGTGGACGGAGCGGTAACCCCCGACGTGTATATTTTCAGCCGCGAGATTCCCCCCAAATTTATCCGTAAACGTCTGGCCGGTCCCGAGGGCGCGCCCCCGAGCCTCACGGACAGTCAGGCTGGGGAACTGGCCAAGGTGGCCCTTGCACTGGAGAGCTACTATACCGAGCCGCAGGACGTGGAGTGGGCGCTTGATGCGGAAGACGGGCGCATCGTCGTTTTGCAGAGCCGCCCCCTGCACGAGGCCGACTCCGCTACGGAACAGAGCCATGCGGAGCCGCAGCGCACGGGTGAGCATGGCGGTGAGGCCTTTGCTCTGGATGATCTGCCGTCCGGCCTTCAGGTGCTTGCGGCCGGGGGCGTGGCCGTTAGCCCCGGTGTGGGGATCGGGTCGGCCTTTGTGGCCCGCAAGGAAGCGGACATGCTGTCATTCCCCAAGGGCGGCATTCTGGTGGTGGAGCGCGCCCTGCCGCGCTGGGCCCCCCTGCTGTCGCGGGCTTCGGGCCTTGTCAGCGAAGCCGGGGGCATGGCCGGGCATCTGGCCTCGGTGGCGCGCGAATACCGCCTGCCCGCGCTCTTCAGTTTGCCCGACGCCCGCCTTTTGCTCGACAATGCCGGATAAGTCACGCTTGATGCGGCCCGGTGCGCTGTTTTTGCCGGGCGGCAGCCACAGCTTGTATCCAGCGAGGCGGAGCCGCCCAACCTCATGGCTGGCAGCCCGGTGCATCAGCGCCTTCAGGCCATGAGTCAGCTTATGGTTCCTCTCAACCTGCTGCACCCGGACGCGCCGGAATTTGTGCCCGCGCAGTGCCGCACCCTGCACGACATCACCCGTTTTTGCCATGAAAAGTCCGTCCGCCTCATGTTTGAGGAAGAGGAAGCGGGCGTCAACAGACGCATGGGCAAGCAGCTGCGCGCCGGGGCCAAGCTGCAATACTGGATTGTAGACATGGGCGGCGGTTTCAGCCGCCGAGTGACGGGGCCGGTGGTGGATCTGGATATCATCGCCAGCGCCCCCATGCTTGCCCTCTGGGATGGCATGGTGGCAGTGCCGTGGGCAGGGCCTCCGGCCACCAGCGCATCGGGCTTCATGACCGTCATGCTTGAAAGTGCCATGAATCCGGAGCTTGAAAGTACCGCGCCGAACTCTATGGCAAACAAGAATTTTTTTATTATATCTGATAATTATATGGTTTTGCAGGCCCGCTACGGCTACCACTTTTGTACTGTGGAATCTCTGGCCGGTGGAGAAAGCCACGAAAATTTTGTGAGCTTCCAGTTCAAGGGCGGGGCTGCTGATCGCAAACGGCGACAGTTGCGCGCCCGCATGGTGGCGGACCTTCTGGAACATCACGGTTTTCGTGCGGACGTGAAGGACGACTCGGTCTTTGCCGTGGCCGAAGGCTATGATGCTGCCGAAACTCTGATGCGCACGCGTCTGCTCGGCTACCTGCTCATCCACACACGCCAGGTGGACATGATCATGCTGGACACGGAACGCGCCAAGGCCCTCAAGGACAAGATGGCCGCCGATATGAACAGCCTGAAAGACAGGCCCCTGAAGGACGCTTCCACCCAGGGCAATCCCCGTTGAAATTGCTCTGGGACTGCGTGAGCCGTCGCCCGCCGCAAAGATGCAAGCGCAGCTTCAGCCGTTGCGACAAAAGAAGTTACGGATGCTTGAGAAATCGTAACGCAGGAAATTACGCCTGCAGACAGCATGTGTAACGATCGGCCTGTTTCCACACAATCGCTGGCCGCCATTGGTACGGCTCGCAGGCTCGCCAGCGACTGCCGCGAAGGCAGCAGAGCCATTTGCTCGCCCGGTTAAGCCTCGAAGCGAACGTGCCGTAAACTTTGGAATGTACATTCTCAAAGTTCATCTGCTCTGGAGCCATGATGAGAAAGGCCGCCCACAGGGGCAGCCTTCAATTTTTGCCTGCTCGTCCCATGCGGGGCGGGCATCAGTATTTTGGCAGCATGGCCGCCGTTCGAACATCAATGGGAAATGATGCTGGCAAGAAAGTCTTTGGCGCGCTGGGTCTGCGGGCTGTCAAAGAACTGTTCCTTGGGCGTGTCTTCAAGAATAAGTCCTTCTTCCATAAAGAGCACCCGGTGGGCAACCTTGCGGGCAAAGCCCATTTCGTGTGTTACCACCATCATGGTCATGCCCTCATAGGCAAGCTCGACCATAACATCCAGCACTTCGTTGATCATTTCAGGATCAAGGGCCGACGTCGGTTCGTCAAAAAGCATGGCGACCGGGTCCATGCACAGGGCGCGCGCTATGGCAACGCGCTGCTGCTGCCCGCCGGAAAGCTGGGCGGGATATTTTTCCGTGTGCTGGTCAAGGCCCACGCGGCGCAGCAGGGTAAGGGCCTTTTCTCTGGCTTCTTCATGATTTCTTTTAAGCACTTTTTCCTGGGCGAGGATCAGGTTGTGAATGATGTTCAGGTGCGGAAAAAGCTCAAAGTGCTGAAAAACCATGCCGACCCGGCTGCGCAGCGAGGCAAGATTTGTGCGCTTGCCGGTGACTTCGGTGCTGTTGACGAATATCTGACCGGCCTGCACAGGCTCAAGGCCGTTGACGGTCTTGATCAGCGTGGACTTGCCCGAACCGGAAGGCCCGCACACGACCACCACTTCGCCCTTGTGGATACTGGTGGTGCAGTCGCGCAGCACGTTAAAGTCACCGTACCACTTGGACACGTTGTTGAGGACGATCATTGCTTCTTCGGTGGGTATATTCATAGCTTGAGTCTCTTTTTTACCACGGTTACGGCCAGGGAAACGCAGAAGCAGACCACAAAGTAGCCGGCGCCCGCAAAGAGCACCATTTCTATTTCATAGCCGGTGGTCTTGCCAATGTTGGTGGCGGTGCGGAAAAAGTCCGCAAGGCCGATAATGTACACAAGGGCCGTGTCCTGAAACAGAATCACGCCCTGCGTGAGCAGCAGGGGCGTCATAACACGGAAAGCCTGCGGCAGAATCACATAGATAAGCGTTTGCGACTTGGTCATGCCAAGGGCAAGGGCCGCATAGTTCTGCCCTCTGGAGACGCTGTTCATGCCCGCACGTATGATTTCGGAATAGTAGGCGGCCTCAAAAGCCGTAAAGGCCACCATGGCGGAAACAAGGCGAATATCTGTCAGAGGGGAAAGATTGAGAAATTTGGTCAAAAATTGCGGTACGATAAGATAGAACCACAGCAGCACCATAACCAGCGGGATGGAGCGGAAGCAGTTGACGTAGGCCGCGGCGAACCAGCGCAGGGGTGCGTAGATGGAAATGCGGGCCACAGCCAGCAGCGTGCCGAGCACCATGCCCAGAATGATGGATGTGATCGTTATCTTGAGCGTAACCAGAATGCCTTTTTGCAGCAGCGGCAGGCTTTGTTCAATGATGCTCCAGTCAAAATCAAGCATTTTTGCCTCCCATGCCGGTGGAGGGCAGCCGCATTTTCTTTTCAAGCACTCTCATGGCCCGCATGACGATAAAGTTCAAAAACACATAGGCCAGCGTGACCGCAATAAAGGATTCATAGGCAAAACCGGAAAACTCAAGCAGGCGGTTGGCCTGCGAGGTCAGTTCCACAAGTCCTATGGTAGAGGCCACGGCCGTATTCTTGACCATGTTGAGCATTTCGGAGGTCAACGGTGGTATGATGATGCGGTAAGCGTTGGGAAGCAGCACGTGAACGTAGGTCTGCGGCAGGGTCAGGCCCAGGGCCAGCCCGGCATAGCGCTGCCCGCGCGAAAGGGCCAGAATGCCCGAACGCACCTGCTCGCACACGCGCGCGCCCGTAAACAGGCCCAGCGCACAGGTAGAAAGAATGAAAAACTGGGCGTTGGGGTTCAGTTCCGACTTGAACCACACGCTGATATCGCGGGGCAAGAGATCGGGTGCGGCCAGATACCAGATAAAAAACTGGACGATAAGCGGAATGTTACGAAAAATGGCGACATAGGTGGCGCCCACAGTTCGCAGCGCCCTGCTGGGCAAGGTGCGCAGAATGCCGAAAAACGAGCCTACAATGAAGGCTACAATCCAGGCACAGACAAAAAGAGCTGCTGTGGTCAGAAAACCGTCTATCAACCAGTTGAGGTAGGTGACGTTTCCGAACGGCGCTTGCTCAAAAAATATGCCCCAGTTCCAGTTAGCCTGCATCAGAAAATTCCATCCATAGAGATAATGCGTGTTTCATGGTCCCTCGTAGCGCGGGCTGGTCTGACGGCGAAGCGCCAGCGGGTGTTCCGCCAGCGCTTCGCATGTAATGCGGAAACAGTTAGTTCAGGGCCTTGTCGTTGGGGGCCTTGAAAAGGGTCTTCATTTCGTCGGACATGTCAAAGTTCATGTTCATGCCCTTGGGGGGGATGGGCTGCTTGAACCAGCGGGTGTAGGACTTTTCAGCTTCGCCGTTCAACTGCAGTTCGGCAATGGCGTCATCCGCCAGCTTCTTGAAGGAGGCGTCGCCCTTGCGCACCATGCAGCCGTAGGCTTCAAAGCTTTGCGGGGTTCCGACGATAACCCATTCTTCGGGTTTTTTGGCCTTGGCTCGTTCACCGGCCAGCAGGGCATCGTCAATAAAGAAAGCCACGGCGCGGCCCGATTCGACGGTGCGGAAGGAATCGCCGTGATCCTTGGTGCTGATGATGCTGATGCCGAGCTTTTTCTCGTCATTCATCTTGTTCAGCAGCATTTCCGACGTGGTCCCGGCGGTGACGGCGACGTTTTTGCCCTTGAGGTCGTCAAAATCTTTGATGCCCGAATCCTTGTGGGTCAACAGGCGTGTGCCCACGATGAAGAGCGTGTTGGAAAAATCGACCTGCTGCTGGCGATCGGCATTGTTGGTGGTTGAGCCACACTCGAAATCGTAAGTACCGTTCTGGAGCAGGGGGATGCGGTTTTGCGACGTGATGGGCACAAAACGCACTTTCAGATTGGGCATGTCAAGCTGCTTTTTCACAGCTTCAACAATCTTGTTGGAGTAGTCTTGCGAGTAGCCTATGACATTCTGTTGCAGGTCATAGTAGGAAAATGGCACGGAGGATTCCCGATGCCCCACAGTGATCACGCCGGTTTCCTTGATTTTTTTCAGCGTTCCGGTCAGTTCTTCAGCCTGCGAAGCCGTCTGGGCCGCGGCAAGAAAAAGCAGGGCCGCCAGGGCGGACAAAAGGGTTTTCTTCAGGGTCATGGTTTCCTCCTAAAAAGTGGTCTTGGGAGCAGCTTTTGGATTTGTTTCGATAAACGTCCTCAAAAAATCCCTTGCGGGAAAAGTTGTGTGCCTTGAAAGCTCTCGGCCGTCTGCCCGGCAACGCGCGCTGAGCGCCAATGGGCAGCCGCATGAAACGTGCCGTTTTTGCGGCTGCGTACCCTGCAAAAATGAGAATACGCCCCCTGCATCGCGCTGGCGGAGCAGCGTGTTGCGTGGCATGGCCTTGTGGCCGGACTGTTGGTACGGGGATGCAGCCTGCCCCAAAACTTCAGGTCAGGCAAGGCATTATGATGAAAAGATGTGGAAGTTACCGCCCCGTATAACCTGATTAGTTTTATAAATAATGAACGCCTTGTCAACAAATTATGAAAATTGTGTTGAAACTATGTGTATTTATTCCTGATCGCCGGTGTCGTCGCTGGCGTATTCAGTCCTGCCGCGCGCTGTGGCAGGCAGTTGCCCCAGCGCCCTGAAAAAAAGCGCCAGGCTGAAAGCCTGGCGCCGGGTGAAAAATATTGTGCGTCAGAGACTGCGTGTCTGCGGGCCGGTCAGATGTTGAGATTAAGCCCTGCCAGAACGCTCATGTTTCCGTTGCTGTAGTTTCCAAAATATGAGCTGGCGTTGCCGGACCCCGACCACCACGCGGCCATGGATTCTATCTGTATGCGCTTGCGCATGTCTGTCGGCGACGCCTGCATGGCCTTGCGGGCATCGTCAAGGCCGGAAAGGGCCTCGATCTGCTGGTATTGTTTTACCAGCGCGGGATTGTCGTCAAAAAATTTCTGTATCTTGGCCTTGTCCGGGCTGTCGCTGATAACGGTAACGCTGCCGTTGGCGTTGGTCTGAAGCGTGAACTGCACGTCCGGGGAAATGCCGAGGCCGTCAAGCCCTTTGGAAAGGGTGGCCCCGAGGCTGCTTTTGTCGAGCATTGCCTGTATGTCGGCCAGTTCACCATTGTTGACAATGGCCTGAACATTGCCGGTCTTTCCCAGCCTGAGGCTGGCGGCAGAAGCGTCTATGCCCTGTTTTTTCAGATGGGCTGACAGGCTTGCGGCCATGCCGGTGTTCTCGGCCAGCCATTTGTTGACTTCTTCAGCGTGCTCATGTTCACCGCTGACCACGAGCTTGCCCTCATTGTCAAGAACAAGGGTCACGGGTGTGCTGAGGTCTACCCCCATGTCCACAAGGGCCGCGCGCAGCTTGACGCTCTGGTCGCTGTTGGCGTCAAGGGCGGTCTGCACGGCAGCCTGCCCCGTATTGACGATCTTGAGCTTGCCGGTATCGCCCAGCTTCATGCTCACGGTGCTGTTTTCGGCAAGGCCAGAGGCCGTCAGGGCCGAACGCAGTTCCTTGCCAAGCGAGGGGTTGACGTCCAGCCATGCCTGGGCATTTTTCTGGTCTGTGGCATTGGGGCTTGCCGCGCTCAGGCTGCCGTCCGCATTGAGGGTGAAGGTGATGTCTTCAGGATTGCTGATGCCCGTGCCGTCAAACCCTTTTTTGACACTTTCGTTGAACGACGCAAGCAGCTGCTCGCGGTATTTGGTGATCTGATTGAAGGTGACCCGGCTGTCGGCAGAGACCCCCATGGATTCCATGGCATACTTGGTCAGTTCCACCATGCTGGCGACCTGATTGGTCATGGATACTTCGGGGCTGAACAGCTTGCTCATGGAGTTGGACGTGCTGCCGGAAGAGTTGCCCGTGGTTTTGAGCTGCTGTTTCTGCCACTGCAACATGGCAGTGTTATAATTGTTGACGCTGGATACGCTCATGGGTCCTCCCGGCAAAAATTGCTCTGAAAATATCTGCGCCTGATTTGTTGCAAAATGTGATCCATTGTTTTCATGACGGATTTTTTACCTTGTTCTTCAGTGTGTTATTCAGCGAACAGTTTGGAAAAAATAGTCATAAAGCAATCATTTCCCAAGATGGACAGGCCACATAAAATAGGCTAGAGAGCGAGCATGGCAGTACATTCTTCCACGCTCGAAACCGTTGAGTTCGACGACCCCGTTCTGGCAAATCAGCTCTTCGGGCCGCATAACGCGCATCTGGATTTGCTGGCCGCGGCCAGCGGGGCGCGCGTCACCAGCCGGGGGGCCAGCATTCTCATTGAAAGTTCCGATGAGCATGTGCGTCAGGTTTTGTGCAATGTTTTTGTGCAGCTTTATGAACTGCTGGGCGGCGGAACCGTCCTGAGCCAGCAGGATATAACGCGTGCGTATGAAATGCTCCGGGTTGACCCCGGGCTGAATCTGGCCCAGATTTTTCGTGATGCGGTTTTTGTAAACACGCCCCGAAAAACGGTGACGGCCCGCAACGTTTCGCAGCGCACCTACCTTGACCTGCTGCGGCGTCATGAGCTGGTATTTGCCGTGGGACCGGCGGGCACAGGCAAGACCTATCTGGCCGTGGCAATGGCTCTTTCCATGTTTCAGCAGCACAAGGTCAAGCGCATCGTGCTTACGCGCCCGGCGGTAGAAGCCGGGGAGCGGCTCGGATTTTTGCCGGGCGATCTGGCGGACAAGGTAAACCCGTACCTTCGGCCCCTGTACGACGCCCTGCATGACATGATGCCGCAGCCCAAGGTGGCCTCCATGATGGAGGTCGGCTCCATAGAGGTCGCGCCCCTTGCCTTCATGCGCGGGCGCACCCTGAACGACGCGTTCATAATTCTTGATGAAGCACAGAACACCACTCGGGAACAGATGAAAATGTTTCTCACCCGTATGGGTTTCGGTTCGCGCATGGTGGTTACGGGCGACACCACCCAGATTGACCTGCCGGTTCAGCCCGGCGGCCAGCGCCCGCGTTCGGGCCTCATTCATGCGCTGAATATTCTTCCCCATGTGCCGGGTCTTGCCGTACATCGCTTCAGCAAAGCGGACGTTGTGCGTCATCCTCTGGTGGGAGCCATAGTAAACGCTTATGATAACGCAGAAAAAGACGGCCAGACCAGCTAGCTTTCTGGCGCTTGTTCAGGCGCTGAGGGCGCGGCATCATTGCGGATGGGGGCTTGCGGCCCTCATTCTTACTCTTCTGGCGCTTTCGCTTCTGGCGGGAGCCAACTTTGAAGCTGTTCCCCGGGTCTATGTGGCCGGGCAGGTGGCGGATTCGGACGTGATCGCCGACCGGGACCTGCTTGTGGAAGACACGCAGGCCACCAAGGCCCGCCGCAAGCAGGTGCTCTTTCTTCAGCCCCCTGTCTATGATCTGAGCCTTGAGCCGTATGTGGCTTTTCAGAATCGTATTATTGAGGTTTTACGCAGCCTTAATAACGGTGCGGACTACCGGACACAGGCAGGCCCCCTGCAACGGCTGGCCGATGAGCTGACGCCGCCCGTGGCCGACGAAGTATTGCCCGAACTGGCGCAGCCCGAAGTGCAGGAATATCTGCTGAAGATACTGCTGCCCAGCATACGCGAACACATGGCCGAGGGCCTTGTGGGCGACATCCGTTCCGCACGGGTGGGCCGCAGCGGCGTGATCATACGCAATCTTGACAACAATACGGAAATACTGCGTCCGGAGGTTGGCAGCCTGCCGGATGTGCAGTCTTTTCTTGCAGAAGTTTCTTCCGCCATCCGTCAGGTTCCCACGCTGAACCCGCAGTCCCGCAGGGCCATCAATATTCTGCTGTCAGCCACCATGCCCGCCTCGCTCACGCTCAATCGCGAGTCCACGCAAAAGCGCGGCAATGCTGTCATGGGAATGGTAGAACCCGTCTATTACCAGATTCTCAAGGGTGAGCTGCTGCTGCGCAAAGGTGAGCGCGTAAGCCGCGAACAGCAGATAAAGCTGCAAACCCTGTACAAGTCCGCTTCAGATCCCATGCACTGGTCTGCGGCTGCGGGAACGTTTGTTTGCGCCCTGCTGCTGGCCGTGGGTTTTTTTGTGGCTCCCAGCGGCAAGCCCGGCACGCCATTGCGCTGCAAGGATATGCTGCTCATTTCACTGGTGCTGCTGCTTTTCAGCGTCGGGGCAAAGATCGTTTATGTGCTCGGTCTGCGTCTGGACAGCGTGACATTTCTGAAAACGCTGAGTCTGGGCTTTCCCGTAGCTGGAGCCGTGGGGCTGGTGGCAATGGTTTTTGCGGCCAGGCGCTACTGCACCATGGGCCTTTTGCTGTCCTTCTTTACCATGCTCATGTTTCAGGAAGGGTTTTACTACTTCCTGTACCAGTTCCTGGGCGGCATGCTGGCCACATGGCTTGTGACCAACGCGCAAAGCCGTCAGGACGTGGTGTGGAGCGTAATACCCCTGACCATCGGCCAGTCGCTTATCTGGCTGGGCACGGCCCTGCTTTCGCAGACGGCACTGGCGGAACTGCCCGTGCAGCTCGCGGCCGTGGCGATCAACAGCCTTTTGTCGCTTATTCTGCTTTTTGCCATCAGCCCGGTACTGGAGCTGAGTTTCGGCTACAGCACGCGCTTCCGTCTCATGGAGCTTATGAGCCTTGAGCAGCCGCTCATGCAGGAGCTTATGGTGACGGTTCCCGGAACCTACCACCACTCGCTGGTGGTCTCCAACATGGTGGAGGCAGGCGCCAAGGCCATCGGGGCCAACAGCCTGCTATGCAAGGTGGCGGCCCTGTATCATGACGTGGGCAAGCTGTCATACCCCGAATATTTCATTGAAAACCAGTTCGGCGGTCCCAACAAGCACGACAAGCTTGCGCCTTCCATGAGCGCGCTTATTTTGCTGTCGCACGTCAAAAAGGGCACGGAACTGGCCGAACGCTACAAGCTCGGGCAGGATATTGCGGATATCATCAGCCAGCATCACGGCACGCGGCTTATCCGCTTCTTTTACCAGAAAGCCATCAATATGGGCGAAAAGCCCAGAGAGTCCGACTACAGCTATGTGGGGCCGCGCCCGCAAACCAAGGAAGCCGCCATTCTCATGCTGGCCGACTCGGTGGAAGCGTCCAGCCGCACGCTTACCGACCCCACGCCCGCGCGCATCAAGAGCCATATTGATACCATCATCAAGGGCATCTTCTCGGAAGGGCAGTTGGACGAGTCCGAGCTGACCTTCAAGGACCTGCATTACCTCAGCGAAAACTTCCAGCGCATCCTTACTGGCATTTTTCATCAGCGCATTGCCTATCCTGATGCCAAGATCCGCGATGTGGCCAAGGCAGCGGGCAGGCCCGAAGGTCGGCCCGATAGCAAGTCTGACAACAAGGTTGACGGCAAGGCTGACAGCAAGGCTGAGGGCAGAAGTGCTCCGGCCCCTGCGCCGGGAACTGCCCATGCATCTGCACAGGGCGCGGCTCAGGCCACGGCGCCGGGCACAGCGGAAGTGGCAACAGCGTTGCCTCCAGTCGCAGGGCAGAGCGCAACGGCTTCGCGTGAAGAATCGGGCGCGCACGCCGCCAGACCCTCTGCCGCAAGCGGAACAGCGGGGGACGGCACGATGGCCGAAGGCTCCTCCAAAGGCCCTTCGGACAACGGTGCGCGGTGAAGCCCCACCCCAAAGTCATGAGCGTGCGCGTTTTTCGTCGCCATTCTTCAGGATGCGCTCTGGCGCCCTTGCACTGGCGGCAGATGGGCACGGCCCTGCAAGCCATGCTGGCAGTGCCTGCCGCCCCGGAGCAGGCGCAGGCTCCTGAAAATGTAGAGCTGTACCTGCTGGACGATGCGGCCACGGCAAAGGCCAATGCCATGCATCTTGGCTGCACGGGGCCTACCAATATACTGTCTTTTCCTGGCGGGCCGGGTATTCCCGGCGCTCTGCTGCTTTCTCTGGACACGCTGCAACGGGAATGCCTGCTGTACGGGCAGGACCCGGCCGAACACGCCGTGCGGCTTTTGGCTCACGGCATGGGGCATCTGCGAGGTCTGGATCACGGCCCAGTGATGGACGCGCTTTGCGAACGCCATATGGAGGCCGCCTGGGCCGCCTTGTGCGATGAGGCCGCGTGCCGGGGCTGACAGGGCTGTTTTGCTTCATGGGGGGCAGGGCGGCGAGAAGGTCTGATTTTTGCGCGGTACGGAATGCCGCGGGCGGTGGCATTGGAGCAGATTGCGGATGAATAGAATTAACTGCCCGGCAGGGATGTTCAGGACGATCCGTGCCGCGAACTGCGAGCGGCAGGTTTTTGCCTGCCGCAAGTGAGCATTTCAAGCGTTAAATGCTCTGGCGCGCAGGTAAAGAAGCTGACGCGGTAAGGGATTAACGCTGTGCAGCCAGAGCCTGACAATGCAGGTCGCGCAGTTTTTCGGCAGAGAGTTTTCCCCTGTCATGCCAGTCTTCGGGCAGCTTTACTGCAAGAAGAACGGCCAGATGTGCCAGAGCCAGAACGCTGACGGGACTGCCCCGGTCCGCGTCCACCAGTCGCCAGAACGAGGGGTCAAGGCCTGCCGCATGAACGCGCCAGAGCAGGTCGCGTCTGGTCCCGGGCCGCAGGCTCTCATACATGCCGCCTTTCATATGTTCTGCGGCGGCAAGGGTTCCGGCTTTGCCGAACCGCGCCGGCATGCGCAGACGGCGGGCCAGCCCCATTGCCAATGGAACGCCGCGCTGCTCATGACCGTAGTGGTGCGGCAGCAGGGCAGGGTCAGTGTGTATTTTGCCGAGGTCGTGGCAAAGGGCCATCCATGCGGCCACGGGATCCCCGGCCACAAGATTCATGATGCGCAGGCTGTGCCCCAGAACGGAATTGCTGTGCCAGCGCCGTGGCCCGGCGGGTATGGTTGCGGCGGCGGCCAGCTCCGTAAACCACGGATTCAGCGCATCCCCCTGGGCCAGCACCCAAAAAAAACGTGCCGGGGCCGACGTGGCAAGAGCCTTGAGGGTTTCGCGGCCCACACGCTCGGCGGGCAGTGCGGCAAAGGCCCGGGCAGGAAGGGCGCGCATCTGTTCAAAGGCGCTGCGATCAATGCGCCAGTTGGGCCAGGCTGCGGCAAAACGCGCCAGACGAAACACCCGCGTGGGGTCTGCTGCAAAGGCCACGGGCGAGGCGGGCCGCAATATCCGCTGCCGCAGGTCTTCAAGGGCCTGGGGATGCATGTGCAGCCTGCCCGCGCTGTCGAGGGCCAGAGCATTGATGGTGAGATCGCGGGCGGCGAGGTCTTCTTCGATTCCGCTGCCGCGCAGGGGCATGCATTCCCTGCCGCGCCACAGGCAGACATGTACGCTTTTTCCCACGCGCTGGGCATCCGGATGGCGGGCCAGAAAGTTTTGCATGCTGCCGGTAAAGGCGAAATCAAGTTCCGAGGGCGTACGCCCGAGCAGCATGTCGCGCACAGCGCCGCCGACGAGGTAGAGTTCCATGGTTGAAGTATGCCATAGCCAGACATGTGAGGGAAGCGCCAAGCCTGCTTCGACCGTTCTTTTTCGTGAGCCGTCCATCTGGCGCTTCGGGCATCTGGGGTCTTGTCTGGATACGGCCATGCACATGGCGACCGCCGGGCTTCTGGCCCCCTGGGACAGTGTGCAGTGTGCCGCGCAAACAGCAGGCAGGGGCCAGCTGCGGCGCACGTGGTATTCGCCGCCCGGCAATATTTATGCGGCCCTGCGTCTGCCTTTGGAAGCGCCGTTTGACGGGTCGGCCGCCGCACCGGCCGCAGCCCTTTTGCTGGCGGGCAGCCTGCGGATGCTTGGCTGGCCCGTGCGGCTCAAGTGGCCCAATGACATTGTGCTGGAAGGCAAGGACGGGCAGCCCCGCAAGCTGGCGGGCATTTTGCTGGAAGAGCGCGGGGGCGTGCTGCTGGCGGGCATGGGCATGAACGTGACCTTTGCGCCGCCCTCGGCGGCCCTGCGGGCCGGTGCAGCCATGGAGGCCACCTGTCTGGAAAACCCCCCGGAGGGAGCAGGGGGGGGGTATATTTCTACAGCTGAAGCCATATGGCAACAGCTTGTAAAGCGCATGTATTCGGCATATATTCACTGCCACTCTTTTTCCGGGCAGTGGAAAAACCACGCGGATGATATTTTGCTCTGGCGTGGAAAAAATGTGGAACTGCGCGATGATGGGCATACTGTGCGCGGTTGGCTGGCGGGCCTTGGCCCGGCAGGCGGCCTTTGTCTTAACCACAACGGGCGGTTTGAGGAATTTTTCAGCGGGAGTCTTCTGCTTACCGGCAGAGCAGCAGTAAAGGGTTAAAGGGCATGGGCAACAAGACATTCTCGGAAGTGCAGGATTTTCTGAAGGGCAAGGTAATACTGGTTGCCAACCGGGGCATTCCGGCCCGGCGGATTTGCCGTTCCATTCGCGAGCGATTTGACGCCGTAGCGGCCATGACAGCGACCGATGTGGATAAAACAGCCCCTGCGGCCTCCACCGCTCAGGAACTGGTTCTGCTTGGTGCGGACCCACGCGCCTATCTTGATATTGACAATATCATCGCCAAAGCCCGGCAGCGTGGTGTGGTGGGCATTCACCCCGGATGGGGCTTTGCCTCGGAAGACACGCGCTTTCCCGCGCGGTGCAAAGAGGCGGGCATTACCTTTATCGGAGCCACGGCCGAAGCCATGAACCTGCTCGGCAACAAGGTGCAGGCGCGCGAAGTGGCGCGCAAGCTCGGCATCCCCGTTGTGCCCGGTTCTGACGGAGCAGTGGATATTCCCACGGCCAGACAGCTTATCAATGAAATGGGCCTGCCCATCATGCTCAAGGCTGAGGGCGGTGGCGGCGGACGCGGCATTTTTGCCATTCATAATGAGGCAGAGCTTGAGGACGCCTTTTTCAAGGCTTCCACCATGGCTCAGGCGTCTTTCGGCAATCCGCGCCTTTTTGTGGAAAAATTTCTTGCCGACGTGCGTCACATTGAAATTCAGGTCATTGCCGACATGTACGGCAATGTCTTTGCCTTTGACGAACGCGACTGCACCGTCCAGCGCAACCATCAGAAGCTGATTGAAATCACGCCCTCGCCCTGGTCGGGCATTACCCGCAATCTGCGTGAGCGCCTCAAGGACTATTCCCGCCGTCTGGTGCGCGCCGTGGGCTACCACAGCCTTGCCACGGTGGAATTTCTGGTTACCCCCGACGGCACGCCGTATCTTATCGAAGTCAATACCCGCCTTCAGGTTGAGCACGGCATCACCGAATGCCGTTACGGCATCGACCTCGTGGAAGAGCAGATCGCCGTGGCCTTTGGCGCGGAGCTGCGTTACCGCGAAGAAAACCTGCGGCCTTCCTATTGCGCCATGCAGGTGCGCATCAACTGCGAAAATCCGCAGAACAACTTTGCGCCCAACTCCGGCCTCATCTCGCGCTACGTGTCGCCCGGCGGCCCCGGCGTGCGGCTGGACTCCAACATCAGCGCCGGGTACGAGTTCCCTGCCAACTACGACTCGGCAGGGGCCCTGCTCATCTCCTACGCCCACGACTGGGAAAAAACCCTGGGCATTATGGAGCGTGCGCTCAGCGAGTATGTCATCGGCGGCATCAAGACGACCATTCCCTTTTACCGCCAGGTCATAAAGAATCCCCTGTTCAGACAGGGCAACATCAATACCAACTTTATCGCCGACCACCCCGAGCTTATGGTCTACACCGACCTGGCCCCTGAGGGTGAGCGCCTTTCAAAGCTGGTGGCCGAGATATCCGCCAAGGGCTACAACCCTTATGTGCAGCTTGGCGAATACCGCTCCGACACCACGCCCTGTCTTGGTCCCTTCGAGCCGGTGCTGCCTGCCATCACGTCTGCCCAGCGGCGGCAGCCCTCGCCCTATCCGCAGGGCGACCGGCTGGCTACGCTGGACTATATCCGCGATTCGGGCATGGTGCATTTTACCGACACCACACCGCGCGATTTTACCCAGTCCAACTCCGGCAACCGCTTCCGCCTTGCGGAAGACAGGCTCATTGGCCCGTATCTGGACAATGTGGGGTATTTCTCCATTGAGAACGGCGGCGGAGCGCATTTTCATGTGGCCATGCTGGCAAACATGACCTACCCCTTCACCGAGGCGAAGGAGTGGAACCGTTTCGCGCCCAAAACCATGAAGCAACTGCTGGTGCGCTCCACCAACGTGCTGGGCTATACGCCGCAGCCGCGTAATCTTATGCGCAAAACAGGCGAAATGATTTGTGATTATTATCAGATCATCCGCTGCTTCGACTTCCTGAACCATGTGGAAAACATGCGGCCCATTGCCGAAGTGGTCATGGACCGCAAGGACGTCATCTTCCAGCCCGCCATTTCTCTTTCCTGGGCCAGAGGTTTTGACGTGCCGCACTACCTTGGCGTCACCGAAGCCATGCTGCGCATGGTGGCCGACATTATGGGGACAGACCCCAAGACGGCATCGCGGCACATCATTCTGGGCCTCAAGGACATGGCCGGTGTATGCCCGCCGCGCTTCATGACCGAGCTTGTCACAGCCATTCGCAAAGCCTGGCCCGAGCTGGTGCTTCACTATCACCGGCACTACACGGACGGGCTTTTTGTGCCGTCCTGCGGTTCGGCAGCCAAGGCTGGCGCGCATATCATTGATGTCGGTCTGGGGTCCGCCGTGCGTTCCTACGGTCAGGGCGACGTGCTGGCTACCATGTCCTATATTGAGGACGAACTGGGCCTCCAGTGCAGTCTGGACAAAAACGCCATCCGCGCCGCCAACTTTGTGTGCAAGCAGATCATGCCCTATTACGACCGCTACTGCGCGCCGTACTTTCAGGGCATTGACTATGACGTGACCCTGCACGGCATGCCCGGCGGGGCCACCTCTTCCTCGCAGGAAGGGGCCATGAAGCAGGGCTACATCCATCTTTTGCCCTACATGCTCAAATTCCTTGAAGGTACGCGTCAGATCGTGCGTTATCACGACGTGACCCCCGGCTCGCAGATCACGTGGAACACGGCATTTCTTGCGGTAACCGGCGCGTGGAAGCGCGGCGGCGAAGACGAAGTGCGCTATCTGCTTGAAGTGCTTGCCGAAGTGACTCGCACCCCCGAGGCGGAACTTTCGCAGGAAATGCGCAAGGCCCGCCTGCATATCTACCGCGACTGCAACGATGCCTTCCGCAATCTTCTGCTGGGCAAGTTCGGCAAACTGCCTCTGGGCTTCCCTGCTGACTGGGTGTATATGAGCGCCTTTGGGGCGGAATGGAAGAATGCCATTGCCGGTCGTACCGAGGTTTCGCCTCTTGAAGCCCTGCCTGATCTCAATCTGGCGGCGGAAGAAAAGGCCTGCGCGGATATTCTCAAGCGTGCGCCCAATGCGGAAGAATTTGTGCTCTATCTCAACCATCCTGCGGATGCCCTCAAGACCATGCAGTTCAAGGCAAAGTTCGGCGATCCCAACAATCTGCCTCTGCATGTATGGTTTGAAGGACTCAAGGCCGGACAGGACCTGTATTTTAACGACAGCAGCGGCAAACCGCACCACCTGCTTTTGCTGAGCATATCCTCGCCCAACGATGCGGGAATATCCATCTGCCGCTACGTGCTGGATTCCGAGTTCATGAGCTGCGAGGTGCAGGTGCGCCAGCCTGTGGGTACGGCTGCCAAGGGCGCGCTCATGGCCGATCCTGCCAACCAGTATCATGTGGCCGCGCCCAGCAACGGCGACCTGTGGGTCATGTATGTGCATCCCGGCGATGTGGTGAAAGCCGGGGAAGAACTGTTCAACGTGTCCATCATGAAGCAGGAAAAGGCTGTGCTCGCCCCTGTGGACGGCATGGTCAGGCGTGTGCTGAAAACCGCTGACTTCAAGGAAAGCAAGCAGATGGTTTCAGTGCGTGAAGGCGAGCTTATTGTGGAACTGGGGCCTGTGCCGCGCATCTGCGCCAATGAGGCTTGCGGGCAGCCCATTCCGCTTGAGAACATCTCATTCTGTCCCCATTGCGGCTCGCGAGTGAGCTAGCCGCGTTATCGCATCCTGGCTTTTGTCCGCATGGTCTGTCACAAGGCTGTTTGCGGGCAAGAGCCGCTGCGTCTGCCAGCCCGCCAGCCCCACAGGCTGACGGGCTGGGCGCAGGCGGGGCGCGGGCCGGATCGTCCGGCTGCACCCCCAAAACCGGATTCCCTCGGGAGATGCGGGAATTTGTGGACAGTTTTTTGATGCCGATATACAATTTTCAAGGTTGCAATGCTTCTGTTTCCCAAACCGGAGGAAGACATGGGTAAGAGTACCGCCGCCAAACCTGCGCAAAACAAAGCCAAGGGGCACGCGCCCGAAGCCGGCCAGAAAAAGCTGGTGCTTAACGGCGCTGACATTGTGCAGATTGGACCCGAAGCGGAATTGCTTGTTGGTGGTAAGAACTATAACACGGCTTTAATCAGTCAGATAGAAGGCATTCAGGCTCCGTATTTTCGCGCCATATCTTCTCTGGCTTTTCACCAGGTTCTGGATGAAACCAAGGTCAACGGGCGCGTTGTGCGCAGCGTTGTGGACCGCGAATACGGTCGCATCGACTGGAACGACCCGGAAATCAACCAGGACCCGGATTTTCTGCAAAAGTTCGTGCGCCAGCTTGGCCGCCAGATCCATCAGGCCGCCAAGGCCGAAGGGGAACAGTCACACACCAAACTGCGTACCTTTATCAATAATATTGTAGAAGGTTTTGCCACCTCTCCCGAAGGTATCGACCAGCTGCGCAAGCGCTCTGTCATGGTGCAGGCCGCCATTCTTTCGGTGGAACTTCCCGCCGAAGTCTGCGAAGCCGTGCGCTGCGCCTACCGCGAAATCTGCCGTGATAACGCCGATGACATGACCCCCGTGGCCGTGCGGTCTTCCGCCGCCGGTGAAGATTCGCGCAAAAAGGCTTTTGCCGGTCTTCAGGATACCTATCTCAACATGGTGGGTGAAGACAGGGTAGTGGAAGCCTATCACTGGGACTGTGCCTCGGCCTACAACCTGCGTTCCATGACCTATCGCCGCGAGGCCATTCTGGACGCACTGGCGAAGGCCGAAGAAACGGGTGATGAATCCATTGCCGAAAACGCCAAGGAAGAATGGGCCATTGAGCACACTTCCCTTTCTGTCTGCATGATGCAGATGATCAATCCGGTCATTTCCGGTACGGCGTTTTCCGCTGATACTGCCACAGGCTGCCGTGGTACAGACCGCAGGGAACTTGTGAGCATCGACGCCAGCTATGGCCTTGGCGAGGCCGTGGTGGGTGGCAAGGTTACGCCCGACAAGCTTTATGTCTTCCAGCGCGATGACGGTGGCGAAGTGGTCATCCGTCAGATGGGCTGCAAGGACATGAAGATCGTCTATGACGAAAGGGGCGGAACCAGAGAAGTGGACGTGCCCGAGCTTGAGGCACTGCGCTGGGCGCTTTCTCTGAGCCAGGCCGAGCGCGTGGCCCAGGGCGTGCGCGCCGTGAGCAAGTCTTACGGCGGCATGATTATGGATACGGAATTCTGTATTGACGCCAATGACAAGCTCTGGTTTGTGCAGGCCCGTCCTGAAACCCGCTGGAATGAAGACCTGGAGCAGCATCCCACCACCATTTTCATGCGCCGCCGCGAGGTGGACGCCAAGGCCGCTGATGAGGCGGAAGTTCTGGTGGAAGGCAACGGCGCTTCGCGCGGAGCCGGGCAGGGCACGGTGCGCTTTTTGCGCTCGGCCCTTGAGCTGAACAAAATATCCAAGGGCGACGTGCTCGCCGCTGAACGCACCGACCCGGACATGGTCCCCGGCATGCGTGTGGCCTCGGCCATTATGGCCGACGTGGGCGGCGATACAAGCCATGCGGCCATTACCTCGCGTGAGCTGGGCATAGCTGCTGTCATCGGCATTCAGCGCGTTGATGTGCTGCGTGCGCTGGACGGCGCTGAAGTGACGGTTGACGGCACACGCGGGCGAGTATACCGCGGCCTGCTGCCCCTGCACGAAGTCGGCGGCGAGATGGACGTGGCAAAGCTGCCCCTCACCAAGACAAAGGTGGGGCTTGTGCTTGCTGACGTGGGTCAGGCGCTCTTTCTCTCCCGTCTGCGGGATTTTGACCAGTTTGAAGTGGGCCTTTTGCGCGCCGAATTCATGCTGGGCAATATCAGCATTCACCCGCAGGCTCTGGAAGCCTTTGACAAGGGCGAGCTTGAAGGCGTGGTGCATACCAAGCTGAAAGAACTTGAAGACCGCCTTTCCAAGGTGCTGCGCGAGCAAATGGCCGCGGGGCTTATCGTCTTCAATATCAATCTGCGCGAATATGTGGGCGAAGTCACGGGCCTCTCAGCCGAGCTGGCTGCTCTGGCCGACACGGGCAAAAGCCTTAACGCCGAAGATGTGCTTTTGCAGCACCGCAAGATGCGCGAGCTTGACCATAAGATCGACCAGCATATGGAAATGGCCTCGCGCCGCATCGAGGTGCTCAAAACCTCGCCCGAGCTGGCCGACCATGTGCGCATCATCATGGGCTACGATGACGAGCTTGCCCTGCAAAACAGCAATGATCCCGAATCCGGCAAGCGCATTGCAGAGATTGAAGCCAGCGTTGAAGCGCATGTGAAACGCATTCAGGATCTGCCCGCCGTTACCCGGTTGATGGAAAATATCGCCCATCTGCGTGAAGAAGTGGGCCTGCGGTCAGGGTTCAAGAAAGAAATGGATGACGTGCGCAATCTGCCGGAAAAAATTCGCGGCATGATCAAGGCGCGCGGTTTCCGCACCGGCAAGGAGCACTATGTGCAAACCCTTGCCCAGAACCTGGCGCTCTTTGCCATGGCTTTCTATGGCAAGCCCATTACCTACCGTACCACGGACTTCAAGAGTAACGAATATCGCAACCTGCTTGGCGGCAACCTCTTCGAACATTTTGAAGACAACCCCATGCTTGGCTACCGCGGTGTATCGCGTAATATTCATGACTGGGAAATCGAGGCGTTCAAACTGGCGCGCGGTGTCTACGGCGGATCCAACCTGCGCATGATGCTGCCCTTTGTGCGCACGCTGGAAGAAGCCCGCTCCATGCGCAGCTACCTTGAGCAGGTTCACAAGCTCAAGAGCGGTCAGGACGGCCTGAAGATCATCCTCATGTCGGAACTGCCCTCAAACGCCATTCTGGCCAAGCAGTTCATTACGGAATTTGATGGATTCTCCATCGGTTCCAATGACATGACACAGATGGTCCTTGCCACTGACCGCGACAACTCGCGCCTTGCCCATATCTATGACGAAGAAGACCCCGCCGTGGTCTGGGCCATTCTGGTGAGCATCTTCACCGGCCTGAAGTACGGGAAAAAAGTGGGCTTCTGCGGGCAGGGCGTGTCCAACAGCCTTATCCTGCGCGGGCTGGTCGCCATTGCGGGCATCACGTCCGCTTCGGTGGTTCCCGATACCTACTACCAGACCGTGTTTGATATTGCCGCTGTGGAGGCCGAGAACATTCCCACCTCCGATCTGGGCAAATGGCTTGGACAGCAGCATCATAAACGTCTGGCCGAGCTTATGGAAAAGACCGGTTACGGTCATATCCTCAAAAAATACAAGAATCCGCAGGATATTCAGGAATGGTACGAAGGTGAGTTGCAGCGCCGCCATGAGCAGTTCCGCGAACACCTCGATACGCCCAAGGAAGACTTCTACCGCTCCGAGCTTCAGAGCTTCCGCACGGCCTTCCACAAGCCTGTGATCTATGCCACCTGGAACTGGGACGATACGGTGCTGGACGCCCTGCACCATGCCGGTTTCCAGAACTTTGAAGAACAGGCCAAGGCCCTTGCGGCCGCCCGCCTGATCAAGGACTAGCAAATACAAAAAATGTCAGGCCAAGGTCTGATAGCAAAACAGCCCGAAACCTCGGTGGTTTCGGGCTGTTTTTACGCTTCGGCCTGCGGAACCGGGCAGGCTTTGCGCGCCTGCGCCGGTTCAATCAGGTTTGAAACTCCTTTATTTTTGTTAACAGGTGAGCATCAGGCTGGCGGCCTGTGCCCGGTTGGCAGAAGGCTTTTCCCTCGGGCGGCCAGAATCAGCGCCATAACAAGGCAGGCTAATCCTGCCGCCAGCATGGCATTTTGAAAGCCGCAGGCCATCGCCTCGTGATAGTAGTGGGTGGATATGGCCGCCTTTGTCTCTGGCGCATTGCTGAAAACCAGAGCCTGGGCCTGAAGCGCCGCCTGTGAAATGCCGTCGGCCGCCAAACGGCTTGTTGCATGTTTTACCGCTTCCGCGCTGAGCAGGGCTCCCAATATGGCTATTCCAAATGCCATGCCACCCTGCCGGAGGGCGTTCATCACGGCGGAGGCCGTGGCAAACCGTGTTTTTTCCACTGCGCCCAGCACACATACGGCCGTGACTGGTACAGCCACCCCCATGCCTGCGCCCATCAGGGCCAGAAGCGTGCCCGTGTACAGATAGTCGGTGTGCACTCCGGCAAAATACAGCATGATCATGGCAAGGCCGATAAGGGCATAGCTTGCTACCATCAGCCACATTGTGCCAATACGGCTGTGCAGCCTGTCAAAAAAGAGAGAAACAAGCCCGGTAAGCAAAAATTGCGGCATCATGCGCACTCCAGCCTCGGAGGCGCTGATGCCCTGCACTTCCTGAAAATACAGCGAAAAGAAAAACAGGCTGCTATATGTAGAAAACCCCAGTATAAAAGAGGCAAGGTTGGGTATGCCAAATCCGGGCTGCCTGAACAGGGACAGCGGCAGCAAGGGATTGATGGCTCTGGATTGGCGGAACATGAATACGCCAAACAGGATGCACGACCCTGCGAGGGGAATCGTCACCTCTGACGCAAGCAGGCCCGCATGCCCTGCCGCAATGAGTGCGTAGGTCATGCCGCCGAGCCAAAGAATGCTCAGTACCTGTCCGGGGGCATCAAGCCGCAAGCCCTTTTCAACGGCTATTTCCTTCATGCCCCAGCCGCCGAGCGCAAGTGCTGCGATACCCAGAGGGATGTTGATAAGAAAAATACTCGGCCAGCCTGCATTATCCACCAGAAAACCGCCCAGAGAAGGTCCGACGATCAGTCCGATGGCACTGAATGTCGACCACCCTCCCACAACTTTTGCGCGTAATTTCGGCTCATCAAAGGCATGAAAAATGATGGACATGGCCCCGGGAATGATCACTGCACCGGCAGCGCCCTGAATGCTCCGACCGGCAAGAAGCAGGCCGATATTGCTGGCAAATGCGCAAATAATGGAAGAGATGGTGAACAGGGCCATTGCCAGCATCCAGATTCTTTTTAGCCCAAACTTGTTGCTAAGCCCGCTGGCTGACAGCATGAATGCCGCAAGGCATACCGCATATGCGTTGATTATCCACTGCAGTTCGGCAAGAGAAGCGTTTACGTCGGCCTTGATGGCGGGCAGGGCTACGTTGACGATGGTAATGTCTATATCGGCAATGAATGTGCCAAGATAGGCTGCGGCTGTCAGAGCTGCGAGTTTTTTGTTCATGCTGGTTCCTTATGAGTGGCCGGTGAGAAAGGTCGGCAGTCATAAGAAAATAAAGACCGACTGTCGGTCTGTCAATGGGCAAATAAAGATTGCACTCTGATCCCACAATGGAACATATTGAACGGGAAATACGAACCATGAGGTTTACTGCATATGCCGAAAAAGAACACTATGCCATTAAACAACGGCGTGGCCCTGAGCGCTGGAGAAAAGCGCCGGGCCGAGCTGCTTGATATTGCGCAGGGGGTTTTTCTGGAAAAAGGTTTTGAAGCGGCGACGATTAACGACATACTTGCAGCTGCCGCGCTCTCCAAAGGGGGGTTTTACCATCATTTCAAGTCCAAGGATGATGTGCTGAACGCACTGCGAAGTCGCTATACACAACAATTTCTTGAAATTGTGGAAGGACGCGTGGCCGCACTGCCCGATACGGCGCTGGAAGAAAAGTTCAAGGCGTGGATTACGGCCTATGTGGATGCGTATTTTTCAAGCCACGCTGTGCATGACCTGGTGTATCATTCTGTTCATGCCAGCCGGGCCAACGCTGACAGGCTGGCTGTCACAGGAAGCTTGGAAAATCTTTTGCAGCAGGGGGGCAAGCAAGGGGTATGGCGGTTTTCGTCTGCGGCGTTTACTGCCACAATTATCTACTCTGCCATCCACGGGCTTGTGGATGACGTCATCGCCGATGGTCGGGGGATGGATCATCTGGCAGAGCGCCTGCACGCCTCGTTGCGTCTGTTGCTTCAGGCGTGATGGCTGTGCCGTTGGGCTGGTGTGCGTTGCCGGTGGCCACAAAAGGGCATGAAATGCGGGTATTGGCGACACCAGGACTGCATCGCGAGAGCTAACCCATATAAAGATAGAGGCTGTGCAGCAGGTACTGTTCGTTGCTGCCCGCTGCCAGCGCCAGCAGTTTCCGTTTGATGCGGGGCAGCGGCGCAAGGTCGCTGCCAAGAAGTTCAAGGTCTTTAAGCATGCGGGCGGTATCGCTGGCCGAAGCGCCAGTGTTCACATGGCCCCAGACATGTTCGGCGGCATTTCTGGCTTTGCCCGGTTCAGGGGCGTAGCCAAGCGCCTCTTCAATCAGGCTGTAAAACGCATCTGCTGCGGGGTTTTCGTCTTTGAGCAGGTGGCGAATGGCCGTGTATGCGTTGGGGCTGCGCTCAAGCACAAGGTATTTGTAGCGCGCCCATTCCTCGGTGAGTCTGGTGCGCGGCAGGCCCTGCCGGGTCAGGTTGGAGCATTTGATTGCAGAGAGATTTTTATCCTTGACCTCCAGCATGACGTCCAGTTCTCGCCCTCCAAGCTGCTCGTGCACCTGCATGAACGGGTGCATGGCAATGGTCTGGGAGTGCATGCCGGCTTTGCCGCCTGCCAGTTGTTGCGAATAGTGAATTTTCTGGCGCCCGCTGCGGCTGTTCCAGGTCGCAGCCGCGCGGTCAAGCCAGTGCAGCATGTGACCGTGCGCTGGGGGATTCAGCTCATGATGAAAAATGTCAAAAATGGCGGGCAGGTCAAAGTCGCCGCAGACTGCCAGAACATCTTCAATGGTATAGATGCGCTCGTCGTTTTCCAGAGCCAGACGTTGCAGGATAGACGGGGGCAGGGCGGCCAGATTGTGGCGCAGCCTCTGCAGCGCGGCCTGCCTGTCGCCATAGCCGCCGCCAAGGTGCAGAATTATGCGACTCTCCGGCCCGGCATGCAGGGCATCCAGAAACGCGGCATGGTAGGCCAGATCGGCCACTGCCTTGTGTACCACATCCTGTCGGGGAGAATTGAGCACCGTGTACTGCCCGGGATGCATTGAAAGGCGCACGCCGCTCTCACGCGCAAGAGCGGCCAGTGTTTCAAGCTCGGGGCGCAGCTCGGCCTGCCAGTCAAACTGCACGGCCTCGTGCGAAGCCAGCGGAATAATATCGGAGCTGATGCGCATGAGCGCGATGGATTGCTGGCAGCAGTAGCGCAGCATGGTTTCCAGCGAGTTCAGGTTGTTTCGGCTGACAGCCAGCAGATTGTCCCGGTCTGCGCGTGACAGGGTAAGGCTGCTTTGTGCTGCACCGGGCAAGCCGATGGTTTTGCAGGCAAAGCCATAGCGTATCATGGCATGCTCCTGTTGCGAAAAAGGCCCCCGCTTGCGCGGGGGCCTTGATGATAGAGACTTTTGGACTTTGAGCTGCGGGAACCGGCTTAGTACATGCCGCCCATGCCGCCCATGCCACCCATACCGCCCATGTCAGGCATGGCGGCTTCTTTCTTGGGTTCGGGCTTGTCGGCAATGGCGCATTCGGTGGTCAGCAGCAGGGAAGCCACGGAAGCGGCGTTCTGCAGGGCAGTGCGGGTCACCTTTTTGGGGTCGATCACGCCAGCCTTGATCAGGTCTTCGTATTCGCCGGTGGCGGCGTTGAAGCCGAAGCCGTCTTTGCCGTCGCGCACTTTTTCGACCACAATGGAGCCTTCAAAACCGGCATTGAGGGCGATCTGGCGCAGGGGCTCTTCAATGGCGCGGCGGATGATGTTCACACCGGCCAGTTCGTCGTCGTCAGCGGGCTTGATGTCGCAAAGCACCTTGGCAACACGGATAAGAGCGGTACCGCCGCCAGGCACAATGCCTTCTTCCACGGCAGCGCGGGTGGCATTGAGGGCGTCTTCAACGCGGTCTTTCTTTTCCTTCATTTCCACTTCGGTGGCAGCGCCCACATGCACCACGGCCACGCCGCCCACCAGCTTGGCAAGGCGTTCCTGCAGCTTTTCGCGGTCATAGTCAGAGGTGCTGTCTTCGATCTGGGCGCGGATCTGCTTCACGCGGGCCTTGATGTCTTCGCTCTTGCCGGCGCCGTCCACAACCGTGGTGTTTTCCTTGTCGATCACGATACGTTTGGCGGTACCGAGTTCGGCCAGGGTCATGTTTTCAAGCTTGGAACCGGTGTCGTCGGAAGCCACCTGGCCGCCGGTGAGCACAGCGATGTCCTGCAGCATGGCCTTGCGGCGGTCGCCGAAGCCGGGGGCCTTGACGGCCACGACCTGCAGGGCGCCACGCAGCTTGTTGACCACGAGGGTCGCCAGAGCTTCGCCTTCCACGTCTTCAGCAATGATCATGAGCGGACGGTTCACCTTGGCAACCTGCTCAAGCACGGGCAGCATGTCTTTCATGCTGGAGATCTTCTTTTCCGTGCACAGGATGTAGGGGTTGTCCATTTCGCAGACCATCTTTTCGGGATTGGTCACGAAGTAGGGCGACAGGTAGCCGCGGTCAAAGCGCATGCCTTCCACCACGTCCATGGTGGTTTCGAGGCCCTTGGCTTCTTCAACGGTGATGACGCCTTCCTTGCCCACTTTAGCCATGGCTTCGGCAATGATGTTGCCGATGGTGGTGTCGGAGTTGGCGGAAATGGTGCCGATCTGGGCAATTTCCTTCTGGTCGCGGGTGGGCTTGGCAAGGTTGGCCAGCTCGGCGATCAGGCCTTCAACAGCCTTGTCGATACCGCGCTTGATAGCCATGGGATTGCGGCCGGCAGCCACAAGCTTGACGCCTTCGCGGTAAATGGCCTGAGCCAGAATGGTGGCGGTGGTGGTACCGTCGCCAGCGGCATCAGAAGTTTTGGAGGCCACTTCTTTGACGAGCTGAGCGCCCATGTTTTCGAACTTGTCGGACAGTTCGATTTCCTTGGCGACAGTGACGCCGTCCTTGGTGATGACGGGAGCGCCGAAGGATTTTTCAATAGCTACGTTGCGGCCTTTGGGGCCAAGGGTGACCTTGACGGCATTGGCAAGCTTGTCAACACCGCGGGAAAGTTTTTCGCGGGCTTTAACGTCAAAAAAGATTTCTTTAGCAGACATTGGGACATTTCCTCCTAGTGGTAATTCGGCAAAGGTGGGAGCTAGTCGATGATGGCGAGAATGTCTTCTTCGCGCATGACCAGATGGTCAACGCCGTCGAGCTTGACCTCGGTTCCGGCATACTTGTTGAACAGCACTTCGTCGCCGGCCTTCACAGCCAGAACAGTGCGCTCGCCATTATCCCCTACCTTGCCGGGACCCACAGCTACAACCTGACCCTTGGAAGGCTTTTCTTTAGCCGTATCAGGGATGTACAGGCCGCCAGCGGTCTTTTCTTCGGTTTCAAGGCGTTTGACCAGAACACGGTCGTTAAGGGGTTTCAGCTTCATGACGTCAGATCCTCCCGGAAATGTTATTATTGTCCCGTGGGACACGGCAACGGACGCAGCTCGGCGTCTGCGCCGAAAATATTGCGCGTACTGGCCGTAGCGAACGCTCGTTTCGTCCGGCCCCGCACCGGCATAGAGATAAGACATACCGGCGGGTTGAAAAGGGGCGAATGCGGAATTTTTTTAATTTTTCTTCTAACTATCTGAAATAACAATATTTTTAAATAGCTAGAAAAAGCCGTTTGCGTGGCTTTCCTCATCATCCTTTTCTGGCCTTCGCTGGCCTGCGCTGGAGCACGGGTTCTCCTTGCGCATCAGGCTTTTCACTTCTGTTATGAATTTATTATCATACGTTATTGGCGCTGAAAGTAAAGCCTGCACGGTGAGGGGCACGGCGCCGGGATATGCGGTTGACTGGCCGCTGCCGACGGCAACGCCTTTGCTCGTGCCAAAGCATGGGCGCGATCCGATGCGGAATCGCAGGCGGCGGCAACTTTTGTCAGTGCGCGCCCAGGGGCGTAACACGCTGTCTGTACTGTGTTAGCCTTACGCAAGGCTGCGTGCGGTCCCGACGTGACGGAAGCGCTACGCAACAGTTGCCGGCACAATGGAAGCGCCCTGCGTGAGCCGCATCACACGGCACACGCAGGGCGGCGTCAGGCGGACCCGTGGTGGGATCCGCTCTGTTTGTTCAAAGGTTTCAGCGCGGCATCATGCCATGCCCCCGCGACTGTGCCCGGCCCGTTGTCCGTTCCGGGCGCGGGCGCGTGCTGCCCATGCTGTTTGCACTGTTGCGCGGCGTAACGCGTTGAACATGCGCTCCCTGATCCGGCGGCCTAGACGCTGGCCTCGTCCACCAGAAACACAATGGAATAGTAGGGAATGCCGCTGTGCAGCGAAAGCCCTATCTGGCAGGTGCGGCTGGAAGAATAGCCCACATCGCAGGTGCTTACCTGCATGCGCAGGCTCTTGAGGGCGGCCTCGTTAAGTTCGGGATGGGTAAAGCCTCTGTCGCCCGCCCATCCGCAGCAGTTGATGCCGTCTGGCACGATGACGTTTTCGGCGCACATTTTTGCCAGTTTTTCCAGCTTGCCTTCAAGGCCCATCTTGCGCACCGAGCAGGTGGCGTGCAGGGCCACGGTTTTGGGCAGCCTGGTGAACTTGAGGCAGTCTTCCATTTTTTCAAGAATGAACTCGATGGGTTCCATCAGCGTAAGGGCCGGATCAAGGGTCTGCTTCATGTGCAGCAGGCAGGGGCTGGTTTCGCAGAGTATGGGGAACTGGCCGTTATTGCTGGCTTCTCTAAGGGCTGCTTCCAGCTCTTTTTCCTTTTTGTGCGCCGCATCGGCAAGTCCTTTGCTGGCAAAGGCCATGCCGCAACAGAGCTTGTCGAGGTCCTTGGGCAGGATGACATCATAGCCGCCCTTGAGCAGCACGCTGATAACGGCTTCAGGCTCCGTGCGGCGGTCGGTATGCTCCTGACCCGGACCCATGTTGCGCGCGATGCAACTGGGGAAATAGACAACCCGTCTGGGGTTGGCGCTGTGGGTCTGGGGTATGCGCACCTTGTTGCCGCCTTTGGGCATGTCCCTGTTCCACATGGGGGCCTTGTTAAAGGTGAGGCAGCGCAGCAGCTTTGAGCCGTTTTCCATAAAGGTCGTGCCGAGGGCGCGGTGCAGCCTGTCAACGCCGTTGAGCGCCAGAGACATGCTCCGGCAGGTTCCGGCAAAGTGGTCGGCAATGCTGCCCGCCATTTTGCGGCTGAGCGTGCCTGCTTCTCTCTTGCGCAGGCTCTTGATGAAGACACCCGTATCCACGCCTGCGGGGCAGCGGGGGCGGCACAGGCTGTCGGTGGCGCAGGTGGCGTTGCCCATGTATTCGTACTGCTTTTCAAGCTTTTTAAGCTCTTTGCTGTCCGGGGCGGTTTCACGCAGGCGGCATATCTCGCGATAGGCCGTGATACGCTGGCGTGGTGTGAGCGTAAGATCGCGGGACGGGCATACGGATTCGCAGAAGCCGCATTCCATGCATTTGTCCACCAGTTCATCGGCCGGATGCAGGGGCTTGAGGTGCTTGATGTGCCCCTGCGGATCATCGTTCATGAGCACGCCGGGATTGAGAATGCTCTTGGGGTCGAGCAGTTCCTTGATGGACTTCATGATGGAATACGCGGCCGCGCCCCATTCCATTTCCACAAAGGGGGCCACGTTGCGGCCAGTGCCGTGCTCTGCCTTGAGGGAGCCGTCGTATTTTTCAGTGATAAGCTTGCAGAAGTCGTCCATAAAGGCCGCGTAGCGCGCCACTTCTGCGGGTGCGCCAAAGTCCTGCCAGAACACGAAGTGCAGGTTGCCGTCGCGGGCGTGGCCGAAGAGCGGGGCCACGGTGTACCCGTGGCGGATAAAGAGAGCCTGCAGGTCTGTGGCGGCTTCGCCCAGTCGCTCAAGGGGAAAGGCCACGTCTTCGATGACAATGGATGTGCCCACAGGGCGCATGCCGCCCACCGAAGCAAGAATGCCCTTGCGCACGAGCCAGAGCTTGCCGTATTCCTCGGGTTTGTCGGTGAACTCGTGGGGCCGCACAAACTTGACGTCCTTGAAGGCCTTGTTGATGGCGGCGATATTCTTATCCAGCTCTTCCTGCGTGGAAGCGCGCGTTTCCACAAGCAGGGAACAGACCTTGTCGTCCAGCGTGTCCAGCCCTTCCGGCAGGCCGGGCGTGCCTTCCACCGAGCGCAGGGACGCCCTGTCCATCAGTTCGGCCGAAGACACGGGCAGGGTTGCCACTGCCGAGGCCAGGTCACAGGCGTCTTTGACCGTGGGCAGCAGCATGAGGGCTGATGCCTTGAAGGGGGCTTCTTCCACCGTGCGATAGGTCACTTCAGCGATAAAGCCCAGCGTGCCTTCGGAGCCGACCATAAGGTGCTGCAGGATTTCGTAGGGGTCTTCGTAGTCCACCAGAGCGTTGATGCTGTAGCCAGTGGTGTTTTTGATCTTGAATTTGCGGCGTATGCGGTCAGCCAGAGCCTTGTCGGCCATGATGCGCCCGCGCAGGCCGCTCAGGCCGTCAAGGATGTGGCCGTGGGTTCTGGCAAAAGACGCGCGGCTTTTGGCATCGGCGGTGTCCAGCAGGGTTCCGTCCGACATGACCATGCGGGTAGAAAGCACGGTCTTGTAGGAGTTGTCGGCAGTGCCGCAGCACATGCCGCTGGCATTGTTGGCAAAGATGCCGCCGATAAAGCAGCTGTCGATAGAGGCCGGGTCAGGCCCGATTTTTTTGCCGAATTCGGCAAGAATCTTGTTGGCCCCGGAACCGATAATGCCGGGCTGAAGGGTGATTTTTTCTGCCCCTTCGCTCACCCGCCAGTTTTTCCAGCCCTGGCCGATGCGCACCAGCACAGAATCCGTCACTGCCTGACCGGAAAGGCTGGTTCCAGCCGCTCGGAAGGTCACGGCCACATTGAGGCGGTCGGCCACGCCCATAAGCTGTATGACCTCTGCTTCATCCAGAACGTCCACCACGAGCTTGGGCGTAAGGCGGTAAACGCTCGCGTCCGTGCCATAGGCAAGAAGACGCAGCGGGTCGGTGTATATGCGGTTTTTGGGAATGAATTCCTGAATGGCGTCATAGAATTCTCTATAGGGTGCTGTCAGCATTAGGGATCCTCCAGGGCAGGACATGCCTGCGATGAGTTTCAGATATTCGTTATACAGGCTATCTATTGTTAATAGAAATCACCAGCAAAAAATGCCGCATGAAAAAACGTCGTAAAAAGACCTGAGGAATGTCGGTGGTTCTGGCCGGATTGTCGCCGGAGTCATGCCGGATTGGCGGCAGTTCCGGGAATCAGCGTAAACAGATATCCGTTTGGAAGAAAGCACTGGAGCGGGAATTTTTTTGCCAAAGCCCCACGCCTCCGGTGCGGCGGTTCAACACCGCGCCGGAGGCCGTTGCAGGGCGTCAGATTTTTTCTATTTTAACAGCGCAGGCTTTGTATTCCGCTGTTTTGGTGATGGGGTCCATGGCGGTATTGGTAAGCCAGTTGGCATTGCTTTCACGAAAATGAAAGGCCATCCATACCATGCCACGCGGCATGTCATCGGTAACCTTGGCCTGCACGGTCACCGAGCCACGGCGTGAAGACACGCGGATGTTGTCCCCGTCGGCAATGCCAAGGCGGGCTGCGTCGGCAGTGGAAATGTCTGCCGTATCGTGCCCCATAAGGCTGTTCAGTCCTTTGCTGCGCCCTGTTTGCGTGCGCGTGTGATAGTGGTAGAGGCGCCTGCCGGAACTGAGCACAAAGGGGTACTCTTCATCGGCCACTTCGGCGGCCGGGGTCCAGCTTACAGGCACAAAAAGTCCCTTGCCGCGGGCAAAGTCGCCGTCCTTGTGCAGCACGGGGCTGCCGGGATGCTCCGCATGGGTGCAGGGCCATTGCAGCCCGTCGCCTTCGATACGGCTGTAGCGGATGCCGCTAAACAGTTCGGCCAGAGGCGATATTTCGGTGTCCCAGAGTTCCCTGGCGGAGTCTGCCTGCCAGTTGTGGCCAAAGCGTGCCGCCAGTTCCTTGAAAATGCGCCAGTCTTCACGGGCGTTGCCCGGAGCCGGGCTGGCAGCGCGTACGCGGCTGACGCGGCGTTCGCTGTTGGTGAATGTGCCGTCTTTTTCACCCCAGGCAGCGGCGGGCAAGATTACATGCGCGAATCTACTTGTTTCATTGGGAAAAATGTCCTGAACCACCAGAAATTCGGCAGCGGCGAGGCAACTTTCCACATGGCTGATATCGGGTTCCGTATTGGCGAGATTTTCGCCAAAAATATACATTGCCTTGATTTTTTTTGATTTAAGCCCATCCAGCATGTCGGGCATCATGATGCCCGGTTCCGCAGGCAGGGAGACCCCCCAGAAGCGCTCCAGATGCTCTCTGGCCGCCGGGTCTGCTACTTTGCCGTAGCCGGGATAGGTATCGGGCAGAGCGCCCATATCGCACGAACCCTGCACGTTGTTCTGCCCGCGCAAAGGGTTTACCCCGCCAAGGGGTTTGCCCACATTTCCCAGAAGCATCTGCAGCGCGGCGCAGGCCAGCACGTTGTTGACGCCGCTGGTGTGCTCCGTGATACCGAGGGTATAGGCCAGCATGGCGGGCCTGACCGAGGCGAGGTCGCGCGCGGTCTGCCTGATGGTTTCCGCATCAATGCCGCATATGGGAGCCGCACTTTCGGGCGTGCAGTTTGCCACATGGGCGCGCAGTTCTTCAAAGCCCAGCGTGTGCCGCGCCACATAATGCCTGTCATGCAGGTTTTCCTTGATGAGCACATGCATGATGGCGTTGAGCAGGGCAATGTCCGATCCCACCCGCAACTGCAGATGGGTTTCCGCCTCCTTGGCGATGCCGGTGCGGCGCGGGTCGGCCACAATAAGGCGGCAACCCTTGCGCACAGCCTGTTTGACAAGGGTTCCGGCCACGGGATGCGCCTCCGTGATATTGGAACCGATGAGAAAAATCATTTTGGCCTCGCCCATGTGGGCGAAGCTGTTGGTCATAGCCCCGGAACCGAACGATGCAGCCAGACCGGCCACAGTGGGGGCGTGTCAGGTACGCGCGCAGTGGTCAATATTATTGGTCTTGAACACCGCGCGAAAGAGTTTTTGCATCTGATAATTGTCTTCATTGATGCTGCGGGCACATGCCACGCCTGCCACGGAGTCGGGACCGTGTTTTTCTATGGCCGCCGAAAATCTGGCTGCAATGAGATCCAGGGCTTCATCCCAGGAGGCGGTTCTGAACGAACCGTCCTGCTGACGGATAAGCGGGTCGGTGAGCCGGTCTTCGCTATAGATGAAATCGTAGCCGAAGCGGCCCTTGACGCATAGGCTGCCCTTGTTGGGCAGTGCGTTTTCAACGCCGTTGACCTCGATGATGCGGCCATCCCTGACAGAAAGGTTCAACTGGCAGCCCACGCCGCAGTACGGACAGGTCGTGCGCACGCTGTCCACCTTGTCCTCGCGTGTGGCAAGGCCATAGGATTTTTTGGCTGTGAGCGCTCCGGTGGGGCATGCCTGCACGCATTCCCCGCAGTGGGTACAGCGGTCATAGTCCACCAGCGGCCACCATGCGTCTTTTTCAGACCGGCGACCGAACTGGGGCGGAATGGCGTCGTTCACCTGCACGGCGGAACAGACCGATGCGCAGCGCCCGCACTGCACGCAGCGGCTGAAGTCGCGCGTGATCATCGGGTGGTCGTTATCCAGAGGAAAACTGCCCGGCTCGGGAATCAGGTCCTTGACCGGGACGTTGCATTTCATGACCAGAGCCTGAAGGCGGCATTTGCCCTCGGCAGGGCAGGGATGCTCGCGATGGGGCATGGCGCCTGCGGCCTTTTGATAGGGCGGCCACATGTCCACGGGCAGTTTGCGCAGGAAGCAGTCGTGGCGGCCCTCGGCCACCAGCATTGAAAGAATGTGCTTGCGCGTGGCCAGCACCCGTGGCGATTCGGTTTCAATGACCATGCCGTCTTCAGCGGGTGAAGAGCAGGCCGCCAGAAGGCGGTCATGCCCGAGCACTTCCACCGAGCAGATGCGGCAGACCTTGCCGTGCCCCGTCCGGGGCAGCCAGCACAGGGTAGGAATGAAGATGCCGAGCTTTTCGGCAACGTCAAGAATGGTCTGGCCGGGCTGAAAAGCAGCCTGCGTTCCATTAATGGTAACAAACGGCATAAAATCTCCCGTTCCGCTCCGCAGACGCTGTCGTGCGGCTTGATCCCGTAAGGGCTTGAAGCAAAGGGCAACAGCCCCGGTTTTTGTGGCGGCGGTTAGCCAATGGCGACTGTTGTGTCAGTTTCGCCAAGGCCAACCATTTTTTAGTATCTGCGACTTGCCGACCTGGTCAGATTCGGCAGCAATATCTCGCTGTCAGGCGACACGTGCGGGCAATGGCGTTCCCGCACGGCGCGGGCAGGCGTGCAAACGCGGCCGTCAGGCAATCAGGTGGCCGCCATAACAAGCCGCAGGCAGCGCAGACAGCGCGCAGACTCGCGCACGGCTTCCCATTCCAGCGGATCTGTTTCCACTTCTGCAAAGCTTTGCAGACGTTCACGCACCGGAAGGGCATGAATGGGCATGAGCGGCGTGGGGTCTTCCAGAGGCGTTTCTTCCGTGTCCAGCATGTTCATCTGCATGAGCATGTGTTCCAGCTTTTCCGTGGCCGAAGGCCCCTGCGCCGTGCCGTTCAGGTGGTGGGCTATGTGGGCTGCGGCACGCTTGCCCGCTGCCAGCGCGGCAATGAGCGAACTTGGCCCGGTCACGCAGTCGCCACCGCCGAAAATGCGGGGCAGGGCGCTGACCTCGCCGGTAATTTCGTGGGCATCCAGGGTGTTGTACTTGTTCAGCGCGCCGTCTTTGCCTTTAAGAACAACCTCAAGGGCCACTTTTTGGCCGATGGCATAGACAATGGCGTCACATGGCAGTTCAAAAACAGCCCCCTCCACAGGCACGGGCCGCCGCCTGCCGGAAGCATCGGCAGCGCCCAGCTCCATTTGCTGGCAGATCAGGGCGCTTACATGCCCGTCCCTGCTTTCAATGCGTGTGGGAGCGGCCAGAAACGTAAAAAGCGCCCCTTCCTCTCTGGCCTCCGCCACCTCCACAGGGTCGGCGGGCATTTCTTCCTCAGTGCGGCGGTAGACGACGCGCACTTCCTTGAAGCCGTGGCGCAGGGCCGTGCGCGCACAGTCCATGGCCACATTGCCGCCACCCACAACCACAAGGCGTGTGCCGCTTACGGGCCGCCTGCCCAGAGTGGCTTCGTAAAGATAATGGATGCCGCTCAGATAGCCCTGAGGGCAGTTTTTTTCGCCCTCACAGCGCATGCCCGGCGCGTGCGGCGCGCCTGTGGCAATAAAGACAGCCTCGAAGCCTTCGTCGTGCAGTTCGTCCAGGGTGATGTCGCGGCCGATCTCGATGCCGTTGCGGATATCGCCGCCGCCGGAGACGGCCACGCTGACCTCGCGTGCCAGCACCGCTGGAGGCAGGCGAAAATCGGGGATGCCGAACTTTGCCATGCCGCCGCAAACCGCATGGCGGTCAAAAATGGTGGGGGCAAAGCCAAGGTGCGCGAGGTAAAAGGCGCAGGACAAACCGGCGGGACCGCCGCCGATGATAGCGACTTTTTTGGCGTTTTCCGGCGATTTTTGCGGATCGGGAAGCGGATTGCGCCTTGCATTATGATCGTGCAGAAAGCGCTTGAGATTGCGAATGGCAACCGGCGCGCCCTTGAGGCCCCGCTTGCAGGCCGATTCGCAGGGGCGTTCGCACACCCTGCCGATGGTGCCGGGCATGGGACAGTTGCGCATGACCCGCTCAAGCCCCTTGCCAAAACGGCGAAAGCGGATTTCTTCAATGTAGTCCGGCACGTCTACATGGCCCGGACAGGCATTGATGCAGGGCGCGGTGACAAGGCTGGTATATGTGGCATGAGCCGTTTTTCTGGCTTTCAGCAGGTGCGGGGCATGGGCCAGCACGTCCAGCAAGGGCTGCGGCGAGGTCTGCCCGATGTCGCAGCGGGCACTGTCATGAACCAGAGCCGCCAGTTCCTGCAGATACTCGTGGTCGTCTGGCTGCTCCGTACCGCGGCAAAGAGCGTCAAGGCGGTCGGCAATGCGTCTGAGGCCGCTGCGACAGGGAAAACACTGCCCGCAGGACTCGTCTGCCGCCGCGCGGTAGTAGGCGCGCAGCATGTCGAGCACATCGACGGTTTCATCGCTGACGACCAGACCACCCCAGCCCATAAGGGCGCGCAGCCCCTGGCTGTTTTTTTGTCCTCTCCACGTATCCAATGCAGGCATGTCATGCCTCCCGTGTTCTTTCCGCCCAGTTTGTGCCAGATCTATGGTAACGCATTGACGGACATATGCAAAGATGGGCCGGTGAGCCAAAAATGTCTGGCCGGAGGAGCCGGACAATGGACTGTCAGAAGCGTTGTCAGCCCGTTGCTTTGCAAGCGCCTCGGGCACAGCCGACGGCTCTTGCAAGCATTGACTGCTCTGCAGGGATTTCAGAAAAACCCCTGCAGAGCAGTCAACTCATTTCAAATGGAAACAGACCCGAGAGCATTTTCGCCTTGAGAATATCTACTCTCAATGGCGGGCGTCTGCTTTCGCATCCGCCAGAGCAATTTCAAAGAAAAATTGTTCTAGAACGAAGGCATGATGCCTTTGCCCACCAGTTCTTTTTCAATATAGGCTTTGACTTCGGGCGACTGAACGGCCTTCATGAGGGCCTTGGTCTTGGGGCTGTCCCTGTCAACTTCGCGCACCACGACAATGTTGGCGTACGGGGATTCGCTGTCTTCCAGCACAAGGGCGTCGCGGGCGGGCACAAGACCGGCTTCGCCGGCGAAGTTGGTGTTGATGACGGCAGCGGCCACATCGTCCAGGGTGCGGGGCAGCTGGGCGGCATCCAGTTCGTGAATCTTGAGATTCAGCGGATTTTCGGTGACGTCGGCCACAGTGATGAGCGCGCCAGGCTTGACCTTGATGATACCGTTGGCTTCCAGCAGGCGCAGGGCGCGGGCTTCGTTGGTGGGGTCATTGGGCACGGCGATGGCGCTGCCCTTTTTGAGGTCAGACAGTTTTTTTATCTTTTTGGAATACACGCCCAAAGGCTCGATATGCACCTTGCCCACAGAAACGAGGCCCAGCTTTTTTTCCTTGTTCATATTGTCAAGGTAGGGCGCGTGCTGGAAAAAGTTGGCATAGAGCTGCCCGTTGGACAGGGCCATGTTGGGCTGCACGTAGTCGGTAAATTCCTTGATCACGAGGTTGTAGCCGTCCTTGGCCAGCAGGGGCTTGGCTACAAGCATGATGTCCTTGTGCGGAAAGGGCGTGACGCCGACGACGATGTCCTCGGCGGCAAAAGAAGGCGCGGCCATAGCCAGAATCATGACCAGAGACAGAAGCAGGCGTTTCATGATGGCTCCTTGCTTGGGTAAGACTGTGCCGTTGAAGAGGGATGAAAGCCCGTTGCGCGCGCCGCGGGCCTTTAGAGCATTTAACACTTGAAATGCTCGCTTACGGCAGGCAAAAGCCTGCCTTCTCGCATTTCGTGGCAAGGATTTTCAAGAAAATCCTTGCAGAGCAGTTAACTCATTTCATTCGTTAACTGCTCTAGCGCAGGATTTTGTACAAAAAGTTGCAGATGCCCTGAATAAGCAGCACCAGCACACACAGGATGATAACGGAATAGACCATGATATCAACCTGAAAGCGGTTGTAGCCATATTTGACGGCCAGGTCGCCCAGACCGCCGCCGCCCACGGTTCCCGCCATGGCGGAATAGCCGAGCAGGGTGATGGCGATGACAGCTATGTTGAGCACGATGGACGGCAGGGCTTCAGGAAAGAGCACCCGAAAAATGATCTGGGCATTGCTGGCCCCGAACGACCGGGCAGCCTCGATGACGCCCCTGTCCACCTCAAGAAAGCAGGTTTCAATAAGGCGGGCCACAAAGGGGGCCGCCGCAATGGTAAGGGGCACAATGGCCGCCGCGCTGCCGATGGAGGTTCCCACCACCATGCGCGTAAAGGGAATGATGGCGATCAGCAGAATGATGAACGGGAACGAACGCAGAAGGTTCACCACAAAGTCCACAACCCTGTAGACCGGGCGGCAGGGGTTGAGGCCGATGGGATTGGTCACGATCATCAGGATTGCCAGCATGAAGCCGATAACCAGAGAAAAAAAGGTCGAAATCAGCACCATCTGCACGGTTTCCCAGGTAGCCATGAGAATTTCCGGCATCTTGTCCTGCAGGCGTTCCCACAAGGGGTGCATGTCCTGGGCCAGTTGGGCGAGGGCGCTCAGTTGATCACTCATGGTCGGCATCCGTGGCTTGTTGCGAAGGGTATTCCAGTATCTCCCAGAACAGGCGCTGCTCCTTCAGATAGCGCAGCACGGCGTCAATATCGCGGTCTTGTACGTTAATGATGAGAAAACCGAAAACATCGTCCAGATAGCGTTCAAGCTTGCCGCCCACAATGGAAAAATCTATGCCCAGCGTTCTCGCCATCTGCGTGATGACGCTCTGCTGCGAAATTTCGCGCGGGAACATGAGGCGAATGTTGGTTCCACCGGGGATAAGCGTAAACTCGTTTTCCACAATGGCCTGCATGTCCTTGGTGGGGGCAAGAAACAGGTCTTCCGTCTTGCCAAGGGCCACGGTTTTGCCGCCGTCCAGCAAAAGCAGGCTGTGGCAGAGGCGTTTGACCACCTCCATCTGATGCGTGACCATGATGATGGTCAGGTTCAGCCGCTTGTTGATGTCTTCCAGCAGATCAAGGATGGAAGAGGTGGTCTTGGGGTCAAGGGCGGATGTGGCTTCATCGCAAAGCAGAATGCTGGGGTTCAGGGCCAGGGCGCGGGCGATGCCCACGCGCTGCTTCTGGCCGCCGCTCAGGCTCTGCACCCGCTGGTGGGCCTTGTCTGTAAGGCCAACAAGCTCAAGCAGCTCCATAACGCGCTTTTCGCGTTCGGGCCTGTGCCAGAGCTGTAGCGGAAAGGCCACGTTGTCAAAAACGTTTTTGCGGGCCATCAGGTTGAAATTCTGAAAGATCATGCCCATCTTGCTTTGCAGTTGGCGCAGATGGTGGGGGTCGAGCGAGGCGACCTCAACATCCATAACCCTGACATTGCCTTCATCATACGGCTCAAGGCCGTTGAGGCAACGCAGAAGCGTGGATTTTCCGGCCCCGGAGTGCCCGACAATACCGAAGATTTCGCCACGGCGCACATGCATGTTGATGTCCTGCAAAACAACATGGCTGCCGAAACTCTTGCGTAGCTGGTTTACCTGAATCATGCGCTTGGTACCTGAGTCTGTTGATATAATCCGGGAAGAATGCGTTATTTGCCGCGAAAAGTAAAGATGCTCCGGCGGAAAGGCACGGAGCGTCTGGAGCAGATCAGCTTTGAGAATAGACATTCCCAAGGTTTACGGGACGCCCGCTCCAGTGTCTGACTGCGCACGAAAACAGCTCTGCTGTCCTGGCGGCAGGGGTTGGCGAGCCTGCGAGCCATGCGAATGCGACAGTGATTGTGTGAAACAGGCCGACCGTTACACACGCTGTCTGCACGGGGAGTTTCCTGCGTTACAGCTCCTGAAGCATCCGCAAGCCTTTCGGGCAACGGCTGAAGCTGCGCCCGCACCGTTCGGCGGGCCGCTCTCACGCAGTAGTCAGAGCAGTTGCAAAGTGAAATTGCTCTGACTGGCCCTCGAAGCATGATTCTTGAAGCACGATTCTTGAAGCACGGTCCCTGAAACACGGTCCCTGAAACACGGCGGGCGTGTTTGCACACGCCCGCCGGAGTTGTCGCTCTGTGAAAATGGCTAAACGTCAAACAGCATTTCCAGGTCTTCGCGGGTAAGGGACTTCCAGGTGTCCTGACCGGGGATAATGGCCTCGGCCACGCCGCGCTTGGCTTCCTGCAGCTTGAGTATCTTTTCTTCCACCGTGTTCTGGCAGATAAGCTTGTAGGAAAACACCTGTCTTGTCTGCCCGATGCGGTGGGTACGGTCTGTGGCCTGACTTTCCACGGCGGGGTTCCACCACGGATCGTAGTGGATAACGTAGTCTGCCGAAGTAAGGTTGAGACCCGTGCCGCCCGCCTTGAGCGAAATGAGAAAGATGGGAATGTCCGGGCTGTTGTTGAAGCGGTCCACCTGATCAAAGCGGTCTTTGCTCGCACCGTCAAGGTAGCAGAAGGGAACCTGCGAAAACTCAAGCCACTGCTTGATGATCTGCAGCATCTGCACAAACTGCGAAAACACCAGCACCTTGTGCCCGCCTTCCACGATTTCCATGATCATGTCCTTGAAAGCGTCGAACTTTCCGGACGGCAGGTTGGTGGTAAAGCCGGGGATGTCTATCTTGAGCAGGCGCGGGTGGCAGCAGATCTGGCGCAGCTTGAGCAGGGCATCCAGAATGGACATCTGGCTTTTGGCAAGCCCTTTCTGATCCACGTCGGCCAGCACCTGGGCGCGCAGCTTGCGGGCCAGAGCGGCGTACAGTTCTGCCTGTGCCTCTTCGAGGGCGCAGCAGGTGACGCTTTCCACCTTGGGCGGCAGGTCTTTTGCCACTTCGGCCTTGGTACGCCGCAATATGAACGGCCGCACGCGGGTGCGCAGGTAGTCCAGCGTTTCGGCGTCGCCATCCTTGATGGGCTTGACGATGCCGCGCTGGAAGGCGTGCTGCGAGCCGAGGAAGCCCGGCATGAGAAACTCGAAGAGCGACCAAAGCTCAAAGAGGTTGTTTTCAATGGGCGTACCCGACAGGCACAGGCGCATGCGGGCATTGATGCGCCGCACGGCTCTGGCAGTTATGGTATTGGGGTTTTTGATGTTCTGGGCTTCGTCCAGAATAACGGTATTGAATTCGTATTTTTCCATCTCCTCCAGGTCGCGCCGCAACAGGGCGTAGGTGGTGATGATAAGGTCCGAATTGGCAATATGCTTGAACATGCCCTCGCGGCGCGTTCCATAGATGGTCAGCCGCTTGAGGCCGGGAACGAACTTTTCCGCTTCGCGCTCCCAGTTGGGCAGCACTGAAGTGGGGACCACAATCAGGTTGGGGCCGACATGGTGGTTCAGCACCATGTACTGGATGAAGGCCAGGGTCTGCACGGTCTTGCCCAGCCCCATTTCGTCCGCAAGAATACCGCCGAAGCCGTATTCGGACAGAAAATTGAGGTACGAGAGGCCCTGCACCTGATAGGCGCGCAGGTTGGCATTAAGCCCCTTTGGCGGATCAATGGGCCGAACCTCGCGGAAAGAGCGTATCTTTTCGCGCAGATTGTTCCAGAAGGAGTCTGTGGCCGCGCCGGGCAAATCTTCCAGCAGGCTGTCCAGCACAGGAGCTTCAAACTGCTTGAATTTCTGCTGCGGCGGTTTTGAGGGGTCAAGCCCAAGGGCCGTGAGCTTGTGGGCGAGCTTTTCAAGCCATGCCTCGGGCAGGCTTGTGTAGGAGCCGTCCTTGAGCTGCACATAGCGCTTGCCGCGCGTCCATGCCTTCCAGATTTTTTCCAGAGGCAGGGACTGGCCCTCGTAGTCAACGGTGATGTCCAGCGAGAACCATTTTTCTTTCTCGTTGCTGACCACCTCGGCCGTGATGTTGGACGTGGCCGTGCGCACCTTGTAGCGCGAAAGGGCTTTTTCGCCGTAAACACGGTAGCTTTCGACAAGCTTGGGGTAATAGTCCAGCAAAAAGGCAATGGCTTCTTCAGGCTCAAGAAACCACAGCTTGCTCGACCGGGACTGAAAGTCCATGCCTGCAAGGTCGGTCATGAGCTGGGCTTCTTCGTCCTGATGGCGGCGTACAAGAAAGGTCTGGCCGTCATAGGCATAGCTGCCGGTCTGGAAGTCGGGGTTGGGCCCGTTGAGCGTGAATTCTCCGTGACGGGTTTCATAGATGTTGTCTATCTCAAGCGTGAGCAGGCTGCCTTCTTCATCCAGGAAGAGTTTGGGATTGTAGGTGGCGGGCTGGAACACGGGTTCCATCTGCTTGAGGAACTGCTGCGGCTCGTACAATTCGGAGGCGGGCAGGCGAGTCCACACACGGTCGAGAAATTCGGATATTTCCTCGTGGGGAACCACGGGGCGTTCGTAAATGAGGTTGCGTACAAGCGAGGGGTAAAGGCCCGTCTGCACCGGGTAAAAGTTGTGCTGATAGCAGACCCAGAGCGGCATTTGCCCGTGAAAGGTAATGGGAGCATCTTCCGGCGCGGTGCTTTCATTCTGGGGGTTGCGGCTTTCAGCCGCGGCCCGGCTGGCGGCTCCGGCACGGATGGGCAGGGGGGGGCGCCCTTCGCGCTTGAGCAGCACCTCAAAGCTGAAGCCGGAATCATCGAGAATAGGCTTGAGCTTGAGGGCAAAGGGCGTGCTCTCCACCCGGCAGGGCATGTCCGTATCTTTCCAGAGCAGATAGTATTCCTTGCGTACAGACCAGAAAAACCATGAGGTAAGGCCCTGCGGAATTTCCACCCGGTGGCCGTAATAGTCCAGGTGCTGGCCTATCTGGCGCGCCACGTACGGCAGCTGCGGCGAAAATTCGCACCAGTCCGGATTGTTGATGATCTGTTCCAGCGTCACTTCATTGTGCACGGTGGACAGGCCGGACTTGTTCTGCCGCGCGCGGAAAAAGGATACCAGCAGCCGTCCCTGTTCCGGCTCAAAGCGGAATATGAGATAGTGGCGGCCCGGCTCCGGTTCCATATCGGTGGAGAAAAAATTGCGGAAACTCTGCTTCCAGTCGGTGCTCGGGGGCGGGCTTTCTTCCGCATCGCCCTGTTCCTTTCGCAGTTCTTCGACAAGGCGCAGGGCAAGAGCCGCCACATGGCGGCAGATGCCGGTGAAGGCGTCAGAGCAGTTGCACTGGTGCCGCGTGCTGTGGTCCGTGATGGTCATGCTCAGGCTGGGCGTATAGACTTGCAGATCGTCACCCTGTATGACTCCCTGCACGTCCCAGGTCTCGCCTTCCTGGATATTTATTTTTTGCACCTCACCTTCGGACAGGATATAGTACGCGGCGTCACGTATGTACTCCGGTACGCTGTCATGCAGAAAGGTCTGGCACATTTCGCGTACGACGCTCTGTTCTGATCGACTCATGCGTTCCTCAAAAAGCCCCTGTCAGGCTTGTAAAAACTTCTAATGACAGGGCGATGTTATGATGTTTGCGATAAATAGCACAGGTTGGGGGGCGAAAGCAATATGAAGCATCAAAATTATGAAAAAAATAAATTTTGAGTGGGTAAACAGTATGTTGGATGTATTTCTTCCAATTCGTATCCTGCTCTTACTGACTGTTTTTATGGGCTTTTTTTCTCCGTCTGCCGCTCTGGCCGCCGAAGCCGGGCCGCAAGCTGAAAAAAAAGAAAATTGGGGAACACCCGTTGACGGAGGCCGCATTCTTTTCGGCAGCATCGGTGAAGCCTCCAATCTTATCCCCTATCTTTCCGCCGATTCCGCTTCCCATGAGGTGGCGGGGCTTATCTATGTCGCGCCCTTGCGCTACGACAGGAATCTTGAGGTAGAACCCTGGGCCGCGGAAAGCTGGAGCATGGAAGACGAGGGGCGGCTCATGCGCTTTACCCTGCGCAAGGGCATTCTGTGGGAAGACGGCGTTGAGCTGACTGCCGAGGATGTGGCCTATACCTGCAGGGTGGTGGCCGACCCAGCCACGGGCAGCCCCTATGCCGAAGATTTTTCCCGCATCAAGGAATTTCGCATCATTGACCGTTATACGTTCGAGGTCCGCTACGAGCATTTTTTTGCGCGCACGGTGTCCTCGTGGATGCAGCCCATACTGCCCCGGCATCTTCTTGAAGGGCAGGACATACGCAGCAGCCCGCTGGCGCGCAGGCCCGTGGGGGCGGGGCCTTACAGGCTCAAGGCCTGGGAGCCGGGCAGCCGTATTATCCTTGAGGCTTCGCCCACCTATTTTGACGGCAGGCCCCACATCGCCGAGGCCGTGTACCGCATCATCCCCGACGGCGCGACCATGTTTATGGAGGCGCGTGCCGGGCGGCTGGATATCATGGATCTATCTCCGCTGCAGTATCTGCGGCAGACGTCCGGCCCCATGTGGGAGCGTGAGTTCAACAAGTTTCGTTACCTCGCCTCGTCCTATGTTTTTCTGGGCTTTAACCTGCAGCATCCCTTTTTTGCGGATGTGCGGGTGCGCCGGGCTGTTTCTCAGGCCATTGACAGGGACAGCATCATTCAGGGGGTGCTGCTCGGGCAGGGCATACCGGCCTTTGGGCCTTTCAAGCCCGGGGTGTGGGCGTATCACCCGACCCTCCAGCCCATGCCGCAAAATGTGGCCGCTGCGCGGGCCCTGCTGGCCGAAGCCGGTTTTACCGACAGTGACGGCGATGGCCTGCTGGACAGGAACGGCAAACCCTTTTCCTTTACCATTCTGACCAATCAGGGCAACGAGCAGCGCATTCTTACTGCGACGGTCATACAGGCGCAGCTCAGGGCCATTGGCATTGACGTGCATATCCGCACGGTGGAATGGGCGGCCTTTATTCGAGAATTTGTCAACAAGGGCCGCTTTGACGCCATCATTCTCGGCTGGACCATTCCTCAGGACCCGGATATCTATCAGGTATGGCACTCATCGCAGGCGGTTGAAGGCGGTCTTAACTTTACCGGCTATAAAAATCCTGAAGTGGACAGGTTGCTGGAAGAGGCGCGTTCTACCCCCGATCAGAAGACGCGCGCCCGTTTATACTGCCGTATACAGGAAGTGCTGGATGCGGAACAGCCCTATTGCTTCTTGTACGTCCCCTACGCGCTGCCCGTGGTGCAAAAGCGCTTTCAGGGCGTTGAGCCGGCTCTGGCGGGTCTGTTGTACAATTTTGAAAAATGGTGGGTTCCAAAGGAACTGCAGCGCCACAGCCTGACGGCGGACTAGACCGTTTACGAATGCAACGGGCGAACGGCTCCGAGGCTGGAATGTTTTTACGTTGAAATGCGTTGTGAGGGCGGGACCCTTTTGCAAAAGACTCCCGCCCTCACGCTGCCACCCCTTGAAACCTTTACTGGGGCTTCACCCTGTTGCAAAAACCTCCTGCCTGAGACGGGAGGCCCGGCAGCAGTCCCTTGCAGGCATGCCACCGCCGCAAAGGCAGTTGTTCAGAATTCATCCTCATGAAAAAACACCCTGTGGCAGGCGCAAGGCGCAGATGCCTGACGGGTATGCACGGCCCGGAACATCTGAAAGTTCTGGTCTTTCTTTGCGGTCAGCGGCGGGGCTTTCCACAGGGCCAACAGCATTGACAAGGCTGCGCAACTGATAACATAGTCAGGACATCACAAAGATTTTACGCCCGGACGGGATTTACGCATGATTCGTATACAGGAAATTCTCGACAAGGTGTCGGCGCACAATCCCGACGCAGACCTGGAGCTTATCCAGAAAGCCTACGTTTACGCAGCCACTGCTCACGTGGGGCAGACCCGCCTGTCGGGCGAGCCGTATCTTTCCCATCCGCTGGCCGTGGCCGACACCCTTGCTGAGATGGGTTTTGACGAATCAACGGTGGCTGCCGGGCTTTTGCACGACACGGTGGAAGACACCAAGGCCACGCTTGAGGAGCTGGACGAGAATTTCGGTGAGGATGTGGCCGACATTGTTGACGGCGTGACCAAGATCAGCATGATTCCCTTTGAAAACAAAGAGGAAGCCCAGGCTGAAAATATCCGCAAGATGATTCTGGCAATGAGCCACGACATGCGGGTGCTTATGGTCAAGCTGGCCGACCGCCTGCACAACATGCGCACCCTGGACTTTCAGAAAGCCCACAAGCAGAAAGGCATTGCCCAGGAAACAATGGATATTTACGCGCCTCTGGCAAACCGCCTGGGCCTGTATATCATGAAACGCAACCTGGAAGACCTGAGCTTCAAATATCTGCGTCCTGACATTTTCAATCAGATAGACCACTGGCTGGACAAGCATCAGGTGGTGGAAAAGCAGATAATCGGCAAGGTGGTAGACCTGATCAAAGACCTTCTTGCCTCCAACGGCATTGAAGGGCAGGTATACGGCCGCATCAAGCATAAATACAGCATTTACAAGAAGATGCAGTCCCAGTCCCTGTCGCTGGATGAAATGCATGATATCATGGCATTTCGTGTTCTGGTCAAGGATATCAGAGACTGTTACGCCGCGCTTGGCCTTGTGCACTCGCAATGGCGCCCCGTACACGGGCGGTTTAAAGATTATATTTCCATGCCCAAGACCAACGGCTACCAGAGCCTGCATACCACGGTCATCGGGCCTGAAGGCGAACGCATAGAAATCCAGATCCGCACAGAAGACATGCACCGGCAGGCCGAACACGGCGTGGCGGCCCACTGGCTGTATAAAGAAAAGGGCCGCGTCAACAGCAAGGACCTGGAGCAGTTCGGCTGGCTGCGCGAAATTTTTGAGCGCCAGAGCGAAGAGACGGACTCGCGCGAATTCATGCATTCGCTCAAGCTGGATCTTTTCAAGGACGAGGTCTACGTCTACACCCCGGCGGGCGACGTCAAGGAGCTGCCCGAAGGGGCCACTCCGCTGGATTTTGCCTTTATTATCCATACCAAGGTGGGGCAGCACTGCACCGGCGCCAAGATCAACGGCAGGCTCATGCCCCTGGGCACAGAGCTTAAAAACGGTGACATTGTCGAGATTCTTACTGATCCCAGCAGAAAGCCCAACAGGGACTGGCTCAAGATTGTCAAAACAGCCAGAGCGCGCAGCCGGATACAGCGTTATCTGCGTACCGAGGAGCGCACCCACGCGGTAAGCCTCGGGCGTGACATGCTGGAAAAAGAAGGGCGAAAGGTCAGCCTGAACGTCAACAAGGCCATCAAGGACGGGCACATGGCCCTGGTGGCCCAGGAAATGAATTTCGAGAGCGTGGACGACCTTGTGGCGTCAGTGGGCTATGCCCATACAACGCCGCGCAAGGTGCTCAACCGTCTGTACGCCGTATTGCATCCGGATGCGGTTTCCTCCGCGCCCGAAGCACCCACGGTCAAGGAAAGCAAGGAAGCCGCCGGTCGTAAAACCGAGGGCGTGGGCATTTCCGGCGTGGACGGCGTGCTCATGCGTTTTGCCAAGTGCTGCAACCCGGTTCCGGGCGACCCCATCATCGGCTACATCAGCCGTGGCCTTGGCGTCAGCGTACACCGTGCGGATTGTCCCAATGTGGCAAATATGGAGCCGGAAAGACTTATTTCCGTGCATTGGGACGGCGCGGAAGAAAAACCGTACGAAGCCGGTATTTTCATCATTGCCAAAAACGAGCACGGAGTGCTGGCTTTGGTGGCTCAGGTGCTTGCCAAAAATAATGTGAACATCACCGGTCTGAATATGGACAACCTCGTGGACGGCCGTGCCAAGCTGCGCTTTACAGTGGAAGTGCGCGATGCCACGCAGCTTTACCAGCTTATCGAGTCCATCCGCTCTTTGCCGCCCATTCTTGAGGTGGTGCGCGATACGGAAGACGCGCAATAGGGCTGACAGTCTGTTCTGTCCATCCGCACGGCGTTTTGTCCCGGACGATGCCCTGAGAGAAGCGCTGAGCGATGTTCGGGGCAACGTTCCGGGTGATGTTCCGGGCGACGCCCAGCGCCGGTGGCGCGAAATTTTCGAATTTCGCGCCACCGGCTGCTTGCACAACAAACGCGCCCTGCCCCTTGCAGCAACCTGAGGCGCGGGCGTAAACAGCAGCCATGTTCCCGCTTTTTCTCCCGCGTGCGGCCGCTCAGCCGCGTAATCGTCCAGCGCAGATCAGCGTTTCCGGGGTCAAGTTTATCGTGCTGATCAATATGACCGGCAACAGGACCAGCCATCCCGAAGCACAGGGAATCGGCGCGCATGGCCTGTGGAGTCGTGCAGGTGCAGGCAGTTGGAAAGAAGATGAAAAAAAGTGAATTCGTCATTGTTATTCAAGGCTAACTTTATTTGACTTGTAAAACATCATGCGCCATTATGCCGCATGTCCGATGCAAACTCCGTTTCCGCGCGCGAAGTGGCCCGCCTTACAATCCCTCAGCTTGGGCTGATGTTTTGCCATATGATCATGTCCATGACCGACCTGTGGGTGGCGGGGCAGATGGACGAGGGCGTTCTGGCCGCGCTCGGGTTTATCGCCCAGGTTTACTCGCTGCTCATGCTGCTCACAGCCATTGTGGGCAGCGGCTGCATGGCAATGGTCAGCCAGTCGCTGGGTGCGGGAAAGGTGCTGCGCGCGCGCCGCTATTCCGGCCTGATCGTCTGCCTTTCATTTTCAGCGGGATCGCTGGTGGCGCTTCTGGCCGTGGGCATTCTGGCTGCTCTGCCTCTTGAACGCTTGGTTCCGGCACATCTTGCGCCTGTGGCACGCACTTTTGGTCTGGCGTATGCCGCGCAGCTGCCGTTCTATTACAGCCTGATAATGCTCAATTCAGTTTTTCGGGCGCACAAGCTGGTCTGGCTGCCCACAGCCACGCTCTGTTTTGTGGCGGGCATAAACTTTATCGGCAGTGCCGGGCTGGGCCTCGGCTGGTGGGGCTTGCCGCGCATGGGCTATGCGGCCGTGGCCTGGACGACGTTTGGCGCGTCCGTGGCGGGCTTTGCCTGCAATGTCGCCCTGGCGACGCGCACGGGCATACTGCGGCGCTCATCCTTTGCGGGGTGGCGGTGGAACCGGCTGGCCATGCCGCGCCTGTGGCGGGTGGGTGCTCCGGCCATGCTGGGCAATGTGGCAGCGCATATGGGCAGTCTGGCCCTGCTGGCCTGCGTATCGAGCCTGCCGTTCGCCGCTGTGGACGCCGTGGCCGGCATGACGCTCGGCATGCGCGTGATGGGCTTTGTGCTTTTTCCTGTGGCGGGGCTTGGCATGACCATCACCATCCTCGGCGGGCATCTGATCGGGGCGGGGCAGGGACGGGCAGGCTATGCCCTGGGCCTGCGCTATGGCCTGCGGGCCGCGCTGGCTCTTGCCGTGGCGGGCGGCCTGCTGTGCCTGTTGCGCCATCCCGTGACTCTTGCCTTCACTGCAGATTCCGGTGCGGTGGACATGGCCGAACTGTATCTTGTTTTTTCCTGCCTTGTACTGCCGTTGCAGGGCATGGGGCAGATGCTCAACTCCATTCTGGCCGGGGCCGGGGCCACACGTTTTACCTGTCGCATAAGCTGTATTTCCACCTGGGGCATATCCGTGCCTGTGGCGTATGCACTCGGACACTGGGTCAGGCTTGGCGCTGCGGGAATTTTTGCCGGTATGGCCTGCGGCAGCGCAGCCGCAGCCCTGTGGACGCTGCGGGTTTATATGCAAAAAAAATGGCTTGGTTCCGGTAAGGCTGTCTGATAATCTGTCCCCCGTGTTTGCGCGCTTAACGATGTTGCATTTCAGGGCAAAATGCCCTGACAGCGCGCGCCGTCCGCTGCCAAGGTCTTTCAGAGCGGGATGCACCAGGTACAGAGGAGTTTGATTACATGGCTCAGGCAGAAAACGATCTTTCTCCTGCTTTGGAAAACTATCTGGCGATCATTTTCAAACAGGAGTTCGCCACCGGTGCGTGCCGCCCCAGCGACATTGCCGAAGCGGCCAAGGTTGCCCGGCCTTCGGTGACCAACGCGCTGCGCACGCTTGCCAAGCGGGGCTACATCAGCTACGCGCCGTACAGCCTTGTGAATCTGACGGAAAAGGGTCTTGCCGCCGGGCAGCGTCTGGCCCACAGAAACATGGTTTTGCAGGAGTTTTTTCTGACAGTGCTGCAATTGCCCGAAGAAACCGCAGCCAATGTGGCCTGTATGCTCGAACACGTCATTCCTGATGACGTGATGCTGCGCTGGCGGCTGTTCATGCTGTACATGCGCCACACCATGCCGCAGTGGGCGGATTGGCAGGAAAAAAGCATTGCCCTGCGCGAGGAGCATTCGGCGCAAAAGCACCGTTTGCCTGAAGGCGGCGAAGCGCCCCCGGCCATAGTGCACCGCCGCGATTTTGTGGAAGAAGGGTAGCGCTGTTCGCGACAGCACAGGCTGGCAGCGCTGCAGGGATTTTTGCAGTATCCTTGTCACGAAATGCGGGCAGGCTTTTTTCTGCCGGGGCGTGAGACTGTCCGGGGCGAGCTGCCCGTCAGTTCAAGAATGCCTTTTGCCATAATGTCTTTTGCCATGCCGGGGCGCTGCCTCGCCATGTCCGTTTTTTGATCTGTCCGGTTTTCGATTTTCCATGCCGGGGCCTTGCCCGGAACCGGCGACAGTGTGCGCCGGGTTCCGAGCTTGCGTCCCGGCATTTTTCACGACAGGAACAGTCTATTTCAGCTTGTATTCCACCGGAACGCATACGCTGAAAGCGGCCCCGCGCACGCCTGTGTCCAGTCCCGCCAGTTTTTCTCCCAGCTCTCTGGTGGCACTGTCGAGAGACGCCTGACCGCTGCTTTTCTGCAGGCTGCTGACAGTCACGCGGCCCTGTGCGTCCACGCTGACCAGCAGCATCGCCAGCCCTTCCGCGCCGATACGGCGGGCCTGCTTGGGATAGTTCTTGTATCTTTCCACAGCATTGACGATCTTGCTCAGGGCCATGTTGCGTGCCGTGGCGGGAACATCCACGCTGCCGCCCACAACGCCTCCCGCAACGCCGCCGGGCACTCCGCCCGCAATGCCGCCCTCACGGCTTCCATCGGGATGCCCTGCCTGATTGCGCTGTCCTGACCGTGCCTGTTCAGGCGCGGCCTGCTCGTGCCTGTTCACGCGTTTCTGCGCGGGGGGCTTGCGGGGAGCGGGTTTTTCCGCCACGGGCGGCTGTGGTTTTTCCACAGGTTTTTCCTGAACGGGTTTCGGCGGTTCAGGGGGCGTTTCAGCCACGGGGGGAGGCGCCGCAGCAAACGTGGATTCATCCGCCAGCAGGCGTTTTTCGTGCTTGCTGGCGGGCTGTTCATGCCGTATCTGCATGTCGGCAAAGCGCAGGGACATGGCGATGGGGCCAGCCGCGGCCGCCGGAAGCGCCATGCCCGGCGGCCGGACAGATGCCAGCAGCAGGGCAGCGGTCACAAACATGCAGGACATGAGGCTTACGGCATAGTTGCGGCTGCGCTTTTGCGCGGCGGTGTCACAGTGTCTGTTCCGGCGCAGATGACTGGGTGCTGATAACAAAGCGTCCCCCTCTTTTGGTCTTGGCCTGATCAACCACGTTGACAAAGGCGTCAAATGGAGCCTTTTCGTCCACGTGCAGATTCAGCAGCGCATCGGGCATGGTATCCAGCACTGCGGGCAGGTCCTCCTTGCTGATTTCCTTGCCTTCATGCAGCATGGTTCCGTCTTTCCTGATGGCTATGACCAGTTCCCGGCCATGCGCCGCATCCGGCACGCCTTCTTCAGCTTTGGGCAGTACGATGTCCAGTACGGGCTTGCTGAACGAGGCGGTAAGAATGAAAAAAACCAGCAGCATGAAAACCACATCGATGAGTGGAGTGAGGTCAATGGTGGCCTCTTCGTCCAGATCAAACATGGCTCCTCCTTAGAGCACCTGACACTTGAAATGCTCATTTACGGCAGGCAAAAGCCTGCCTGCTCGCATTTCGTGGCAAGGATTTTTCTGAAAATCCTTGCAGAGCAGTTAACTCGTTTCATTTGTAAACAGCTCTAGGCGGGCTCTTTTTCCGCTTTTTCCGCGTTGACCGGGCATGTTCCGGCCTGATCCGGTCTGGCGCGGCCGGCGGGCACGGCAGATCCAAAGGCAGGGCGGCCCGCGCCCTGACAAAGCTCAAGCGCCCGATAGCTGTGCTCCACCGCCTCGATATGAAAGCCCTTGAACTTGAGCAGCAGAAAATAATAGAAAATCAGCATGGGAATAGCCACGCAGAGGCCCATGACCGTGGTTATGAGCGCTTCCCATATGCCGCCAGCCAGCTGGGCAGGATCGGGCGCGGCCTTGGCGGCGATGGTCTGAAACACGCCCACCATGCCGAGCACTGTGCCGAGCAGGCCCAGAAGTGGAGCAATCATGGCGATAAGGCGCAGCCAGCAAAGGCTTTTTGTGACCTGCTCGAAATTGCGGTGGAACAGGTAGGCCACCTCGGCGCGAATATCCTGCGAATGGCCGCTATGGGTTTTGACCACGTCACGGATAATGGCAATCAGGGGATTGTCGCTGCTGTTATTGCGCAGGCAGCGGCTTTCGCCCGTATTTTCGAGATCAAGAAAGCCGTGCTGGAAGTTTTTCCAGACAAGGGCGAGGTAGAAGAAGGTGCGCAGGGCAATATACAGCCCGGCAGCGCCCACAACTACAAGCGCGCAGCCCGAAGGGCCGATGGCTGAATAGATTGAGGCCAGGGTCACGGTATGTTTCCTTACCTTATATGTTTTCCTGAACAGGTGCAGCGCATTGCGTGTCGCAGAGGGTGCGGGCAAAGGCTGCGAATGTTTCACGGGCCATGCGGCAGTCCTCGGCATCGGGGTGCCTGGCGGCTTCTTCAAGCCGCGCGCGGCGTTCTTCGGTCATGGGGTGCGCGTCTCCGGCCATTTTCTGCATCATTGCCACGATGGCGGGGTCCACACGGCCCTGACAGAGAAACGTTCCCAGCACGCGATTGTTTCGTTCCGGCCCGTCAAGCAGAGCCTCGCCCTGTACCTTGCACTGGGCGGCGTGATCGGAGTGGGGCCATGCGCCCAAAGTGCCGAACAGGGCCACGTTGCAGCCCCTGATGCGCTCCATGTACTTTTGGGCTTCGGCATCGGGCAGGCCCTTGTCCACCCAGTAGCCAACGGCAACAAAGTCAAAATCCCCGGGGTCGGGAGCGTCTTCCACAGAGTGCAGGCTGCAGCCGGGCAGGGCTTCGGCCACGGCCTGAGCCACTTTACGGGTATTGCCGGTACGGGAGGAATAAACGACAAGGCTCTTCATTAGATATTCTCCTTGCCGAAGGCTTCGCGCAGGGCGAAAAAGCCTTCGCGGGCTTCAGGCATAAGCTTTTTGTTTTCGCGACCGACATAGACAGAGAACAGCACCGCTCCCGCCGTGTCAAAGAACTGCACACTGTGGCTTTCCAGCCCCATGAAGGGCAATGAAAGAAAACAGATGTGCGCTGCTTCTTCACTGCATATGTGCCCGCCCAGCGACTGACCGGGCGCAAGGTTGAAATAGCCGCCGCCGTGTTTGCCGGAAGGAATGCGCCCCTTGATTTCAACAACGCTGCGGCCGTGACGCATGATAAAGGTCGCGCCGGGCCACAGGGTAAGCCCGTCCCATACGGCGTCAAAATCCGCTCCCGTGGCAAAGGCCCGCATGGTCGACGGCAGGGCTTCGGCAGCGCGCAGCTCGCTTACCGCGCATTGGCGGGCGATGGTATCGAGCATTACCATCTTTTTTTCAGCAAGCATTTTTTCCACTTGCTGCTGCAGGTTTTCCGTCTGACAGGGGGTTGCGGTGCAGGTGGTCATGGCAATTCTCCTTTATGCCGCCGGGGTGGCGGTGTTGCGGGTATGAGCTTGTTCCTGCCGGGCTGGCTGGTTCAGTGTTTCCGTCTCTGCCGGCCCGGCAGGCAGCCCGTCTTCATCGGCTCTGGTCAGGGGCAGACGAAGGGCGTGGCGGCCCATGAGGGCAAGAAGCTCAAGGTCATGGGTGATAAGCAGGATGCAGCGGCCTTCTCTCGTCTGCTCTTCAAGGGCCTGGGCAAGGCGGGTCATGTTCAGGCCGTCCAGACCGCTTGTGGGTTCGTCCAGAATGAGCAGGTCGGGTTTTTTTGCCAGAGCGCAGGCAATGACAAGCCGCTGTTTTTCGCCTCCCGACAGGGACTGCGGGTGGCGCAGGGCCAGGTCCTGCAAGCCGAACGCGGTCAGCAGGGCCGTGGCCTCTCCGGTGTCGCGGCTTCCGGCCAGTTCCAGGCAGGTACGTACTTCGGCAAGCGCGGTGCGCATATGCAGTTGGTGGTCGGCATTCTGCAGGACAATGCCTGTGCGGGCGAGACGCCGGGCACTGTTCATGGCTTGGCCGCACAGGCGGATTTCCCCGGCCTGGGGCTGGTTCAGCCCTGCCAGCACCCGCGCCAGGGTTGTCTTGCCCGTGCCGTTGGGGCCGATCAGGGCCGTGATACCGGCGGGCAGGCTCATGCGGGCATTTTCATACAGTGGCTGCCCGCCTTTGTGGGCGTAGGTCAGGCCGTGTACATCCACAATCTTTTCGTCTGCTTCTGAAGCGGAAGGCAGCAGAGGGCGGGCATCAGCCACGCAGGCCTGACGCAGGCCATAGCGGGCGCGCAGCGCATCATCGTGGAGGAGGGAAAAATCGCCTTGCTCCCGAATGAGGCCGTCCTGCATGATCACGACCCTGTCAGCTACGTCGGCCAGCCAGTACAGGCGGTGGTCCACGACCAGAATGGCCATGCCCTTCCGCTTGAGTTCGCCGAGACGCAGGGCCAGTTCTGCCGTGGATTCCGGATCAAGGTTGGCGGTAGGTTCGTCCAGAATGAGCGCCTGCGGGTTTTGCGTCCACAGGACGGCAAGTCCCACTTTCTGCTTCTGGCCTTCGGAAAGCTCGTGAATGGATGCGCCGAGCAGCGATTCCAGGCCAAAGTGACGCACGGCGCCGTTGACGGCCTCATGCATCTGCGGCACGGGCATCCCCTGCCATTCCAGAGCAAAGGACAGTTCATCCTCCACATTGAGGGCAAAAAACTGCTGCTCGGGGTCCTGAAAAAGGGTTCCGGCCTGACGCGCCAGCCGGGGCAGGCCCTGTTCTGTGGTCGGCGTGCCGTTGACCAGAACGCGGCCTTCCAGCGTCCCCTCAAAATGCAGGGGGCACAGGCCGTTTGCCAGACGGATGAGGGTGGATTTGCCGCAGCCGCTGGCTCCGGTGCAAAGCACAAGCTCCCCCGGCCTGACTTCAAGCGATATGTTGCTCACTGCGGGCCGCTGCTGGAAGGGATAGGTGTAGCTTACATTTTCAAAACGCAGCATCAGCGCATACCTCCTGCCGGGCCGCCCAGAATGAACTGGCATACGCCCGCGCCGGTGATGACAAGCACGGCAGCCGCTATGAGCAGGCTGTCGCTGCGGGTCCAGGCTTTCTTGCGATAGGGGGTAAGGCTTTCCCCCATGCCAAGGCCCTTGAGTTCCGCCGCAATGCCCAGGTCTTCCGAGGTGCGCAGCGAGCGGAAAAGCAGAGGGGGGAACAGGAGGCGCAAACTGAGCACCGGATGGCGGGTCAGCGTCCAGGGGTTCAGGCGGTAGCCGCGCAGCTTGAGAGATTCCGTTACCTGTTTGACGTCATTTATAAAGGTGGGGATAAACCGGATAATGACCGCCGAGGGCAGGTAGATGCAAAAGGGCAGCCGCAGTCCGCGCAGGGCATCCAGCAGGTTCTGTACCCGGCTTGAAAGCGCAAGGGGCAGCACCACATGCATCATGGTGAGCATGCGCAGGAAAGGAATGGTCAGCGAGGCGTAATTCATGTTGCCCATGAGCCTGGGCGATATGCGGCCCATAACCCACACACAGCCCAGGGCCATGAGACACATGACAGCCATAACGGCATAGGCCACAAGCAGCGCCTTGGGGCGGCGCATGAAAAGCGCATAGGCCAGGGATGCTCCCGCCAGAACAAGCTGCCCCTCAAGGTTTGAAACGGCCAGCGTGCCTATGGATGCAAGAAGGCTCACCGCGAGCTTGGCCCGCACATCTGCCTCATAAAGCCAGCCTTGCGGCAACGGGGTATTACTGGCGTACAATGCCTGCATGGCGCAGCTCCCTTACGGCTCCCACACCGGTAAAAAGGCCCGCGACGGCGCCGAGATAGCCCAGAGCCACCACAGGAATGGCAGCCATGAGCATGGCGGGATTTTCCCGCATGAACAGCCACGAGACGCCAAGTGAACAGACGCGGAACAGAATGTCGAACACGGCCACGGCCACCAGCGGCCCCCAGGGCCTTGCGTAGCCGCCAAGCAGCAGGGCCGCGGCTTCTGCGGCCAGAGCAGCGGCAAGCATGGCAGGCAGCAGGGTGAGGCTTGCGCCGAGCAGCAGGGCGCTCACAAGCATGTTTATGAGCACAAAAAGCACCAGTGTGCCCGGCTTGCGCACCTTGAACAGCATGACCACCAGCAGGGTAGTGAAAACGAGGTTCTTCAGTAAAAGAGAAACCGGGTTCATTCCCCCGCCGGCAAGGGCTATCAGCAGGGTGGATATCTTGGCCGCAGCCGAAAACACCCCGATGACCACCAGCTCGTGTGCGCTCCAATAACGCTTGACCGTGGATTTCATAACTGTCTCCTGGCCCGTCTCTTACATAAATTGAATTTGAATTTCAATATCAAAGAGACGGGCCACCGGGCTTAGAATTCTACACTGACCTTGATATTTGCATGCACACCGGGTTCGTAAATGGATTCGCCCGTACCGAGCGCATATTTTTGGTTAAAGATGTTAAGCACTTCACCGACTACGGCGTATTGTTTGCTGTCACCGAACTTCACGCCCATCATGGCGTTGGCCGTGGTCCAGGAACTGTTGGAATACATGGTGCGGGCAGAGCCGCTTTCCTGTTCGTTCTTGGTGGCAAAGCGGATGTAGGCATCACCGATCACATCCAGGCTTTCATTGACCGGATAGAGCGCCCGCACGCCTGTGCGGCCGGTCCATTCGGGCGTGCCGGTCTTCCAGGTCTTGTAATTGCCGTTGTCAAACTGGCGCTTCATCCAGGTCAGGTCGATGTAGGGGGTGAAGCCGTAAGGCAGGTCATAGCTGCCGCTGAATTCCACACCGTGCGTTTTGGCCTGACTGACGTTTTTGTAAAAGTAGATATTGTTGCCGGTTTGCTGTGACGAAATGTAGTCTTCGGCCACAGTGTAAAATCCGGTGAGGTCAAGGTTGAGGCCAAAGGCGGAATAGCGCGCGCCCAGTTCCCAGGTATTGGACTTTTCAGGCGTAAGGTCGGGATTGGGGTTTACCGTGCCGCCGCCCATGCTGGAGATGACGTACTTTTCCTGAAGGTTGGGCACGCGGAAGCCCTGGCTGAAGCCCGCGCGCAGCGTGAGGTCGTCAATGCCCTGCCACATGAGGGACACGTTGAACACGGGGTGGGATTCCCAGTTGTCGCCTGCAGTGCCGGCGTCAATGTCGCCAAAGACAGGGTTGTACGCCGGAGATTTTTTTACGCGCTGCCAGCCTTCGGCTGTTCCCATATGCGACTGCACCCAGGTTTGGCGCACGCCGTACGACAGGGTGAAGTCCCAGGGCAGTTTGCTTTCCATAAGGGCGAACAGGGCGTGGGTGTCCATGTATCCCTTATATTTGTAGTGCTTGTCTGTCAGGGTGGTCATCGTAACCATTGGGTTGGGCTTGATGACAGTCTTGGTATCTGTGTCTGTGGTGGCATCAAGGCCGTCTCTGTTGAACTCGTAACCGGCAATGAGGTAGTTGTTTTCGCCTATGTTCCAGTCGGACTGAAGGCTTGCGCCCCACTGCTCGTTCTTGTTGTTGGCATGGTTGTCCATAAGCATGGACATGGGGGCTTCCGCCACTTCCACATGGTTGAGCATTTTTTTTCTGCTGTGCTGCCAGAAGGCGTCAAGGCGCAGGCGCGGCAGAAAAAACGCCACATCTTTGGCCTCGGCAAATACTGCGGCCTTCTTGCGTTCCCAGGGCGAAATGTCCACAAAGAAATTGGGCGAGCTGGTGTCGCCGGACATTATTTCGCTGTAAAACTGCTCATACATGCCGCCCGCAGTAAAGTTGGGGCTGAAATCATAGCTCAGAAAGGCCGAGCCGGACTGCTGCTTGAACTTGGAATGCCTGGCTTCGCCGTCGGGGGTGGACAGGTTGTGCTGATAGGTGTTGGCCCCTGTGGCGCGGTACTTGAAGCCCTCATAGCCGCCGAACAGCGAGAGGCTTTCGGCAAAGCCTCTGGTGGAGCCGTTGTAGCTTGTGGTTATCTGCCCCTGTATGGGCTTTTTGCCACCTTTTTTGGTGATGATGTTCACAACGCCGCCCAGTGCTTCAGAGCCGTACAGCACCGAGGCTGGTCCCTTGATGACCTCGATGCGCTCGATCATGGCGGGGTCGATGAGCAGGGCCGTTCCGTCCATGGATTTGTTTTCAGCGATTTTTTGTCCGTCAATGAGAATGAGCACCCGGTTGGGGCTTTCTCCACGGATGGAAATGCGCTTCAGGCCCTGCGCACCGGAGTTGACGACCTGCACTCCGGGAATATCCTGCAACAGGCCGCCCACTGTGGCTGCGGGCGAGGTTTTGATTTCTTCCTCCGTCATGACGCTCACGGCCATGGGGACGTCCAACAGCTCTTTTTCAACTCGCGACGCGGATACCCTGACAGTTTCGGTCTGCAGGGGTTCGGCATGGGCGGGCGCGCTCCAGAGCAATGCCCCGGCCAGACCCAGGGGCATGGCATGCCTGCGTAAGTTACGCAGCAAGATCATTGTTTTCCTCCAGCATGGTTTTAAGGTAGTTGAGCAGCAACTGCGAAAGGTTCACCTGCCAAAACTGCCCTGCCAGCGTAAGCGTTACCCATCCCTGATCTTGCGTGACCAGCCCCGCTCTCTGCCACTGGGCAAGCAGGGGAGACCAGATTTTCGCAAGCGGCAGGCCAAAGCGTTGTTCAAGCGCGGGCAGGTTCAGACAGCCCTGCTCCATGCCTTCGGCCACGGCCCGAAAGAGAAAGTAGCGCTGGGGCGCGGGTTGCAGCATTGCCAGGGCCTTGCGCCCGTCGGCCACCTGTTGCAGCCACGATTCGTAGTCCGGCGTATTGATATAGAAGTTTCCGGCAAAGTTGCCGCCCGCGCCGGGGCCAAAGGCCAGGCAGTTGGCAGAACCCTTGACGTAGAGGTTGTACAGGTTGCGCTCTCTGGAGGTGCGCGCCCAGTGGCTCATGGACAGGCGGCGGTAACGGGCCTGGGTCATGGCCTCGACCGATGCCGCAAACATGGCCGACTGGGTGGGGGCGTCGGCGGCAGGAGGAATGCTGCCTTGCTGGATGGCCTTGCCAAGGGGCGTCTGGCCGTAGACGTTGAGCTGGTAGCAGTCGGCCCCGTCAAGGTTGATGGACTGGGCCACGGCGATGTCTTCAAGCCAGCAGTTCATGGTCTGCCGGGGAAAACCGTAAATAAGGTCAACAATAACAGCCGCCTGATTGTAGCTCATGAGAAGTTCAAGGCCGCGGATCATGTCTTCGCGCGTGCCAAGGCGTCCCATGGAGCGGCGGATCTCCGTATTGAAGCTCTGCACGCCCAGCGAAAAGCGGTTGGCTCCACCGGCAAGGCAGGCTTCCATCTTGCGGGCATCAAAGTTGGCAAGGCGGCCTTCGATGGTGATTTCGCAGTCGTTTGCCAGAGGCAGATTTTCGCGGGCGGCTTTGAGGATACGCTCCAGGTCGGCTGCTTCAAGGGCGGTGGGAGTGCCGCCGCCCAGGTACAGGGCATGCACGGGCGTGCTTTGCACGGCAACGCTGTCACGCCACTGGGCCAGTTCGGCCAGCAGGGCGTCCGTGTAGACGCGGCTGTCGTCTTCGCCATAGTGCTTGTTGTAGAACCCGCAGTACAGGCAATGGGTCTGGCAAAAGGGTACGTGAATGTACGCCACGGTTTTGCCCTGCAGGGGCGTTTCAAGAAGTGTTTCAAGGGCTGGCCGCATTTCTTCCTCAGCAAGGGGCTGATTGCCCAGACCGGGGTGAATGGCGATCTTGCCGTCAAAGGCATGAGAAAGGGGCGATACACCCTCACGGGCAAAAAACTTGTCCGGGTTGGGCCGGATAAAGGAATCCGGGTCGGAGGGGCTATGGCAAACAGCCTGATCAGGGGACAATGCTTGAGTGTCGGACTGCATGTTTCTTCCTTTATTGGCCCGTGTGGTCGGCCATAGTTAGTCTTGTCTAATTTGTTTAGCCGAGTTTACAAAAATGAAATCCAAAGTCAATTCCCTTTTAAAAAATAAATGATATTTTTTAAAATTTTCAATAATAACAAAATATTATAATTTTATTTTTTTGCTACGTTTTGGTGCTGGAGCTGTTAGAGCAGTTTTACTTTGAAATTGCTCTGGCGGCTGCGCGAGCAGTCGCCTGCCGCAAAGATGCAAACGCAGCTTCAGCCGTTACGACAAAGGATGTTACGGATGCTTCAGAAATCGTACGCAGGAAATTGCGCCTGCAGGCAGCATGTGTGACGATCGGCCTGTTTCCACACAGTCGCTGTCGCCATTGGTAAGGCTCGCAGGCTCGCCAGCGACTTTCGCCAAGACAACAGAGCTGTTTTCGTGCGCGGGTAAGCATCGAAGCGTGCGTGGCTTAAACTTTGAAAATGTACATTCTCAACGTTAATCTGCTCCGATGTGCGTGGCTCACCCCGGGGATTGGCAGCTTTCCGCCTGCCTTGAGATGAAGCCGTGCCGCACAGGTGCGATTATTTGGAGTTTTTTGGGGCAGGTACGGACGGGACGCCTGACATAAGAAAGGCGCATGAACTGACGGCAGGGGCACAAAAAAGGGTTCTCTCTCGAAAGCAGGAGTCCTGCCTTCGGAAGAGAACCCTGTCTGTACGGGTTCAGTCGTGGTGTCGGCGTGTCAGAAAGCGGTAGTGAACGCTACTTCTTGACGCACGCAAGCTGGCGGCCAGCCAGTCTTTTTTTCAGATTTTCCGCGATGACTTCGGGGTCGGCGGGTTTGCGGGCAATGCCGCTTTCCATGGCGGCTTTGGCCGTGGCCGCAGCAACCCGTGGGGCCACTTCGCTGTTAAGCGTGGAGGGAATGATGTAGCCGGGGCTGAGTTCTTCGGGCTTGACCAGTTCGGCAATGGCGTAGGCAGCCGCAATTTTCATGGCATCGTTGATGTCCGTGGCGGCAACATCAAGAGCACCACGGAAAATACCGGGGAAGGCAAGCACGTTGTTGATCTGGTTGGGGCAGTCGGAGCGGCCCGTGGCTACAACCTTGGCTCCGGCGTCCAGAGCGCGCTGGATGGGCCATATTTCGGGGATGGGGTTGGCCTGGGCAAAGATGATGGGGTCTTTGGCCATGCTGCGGATCATGTCTTCATTCAGCGTGTCCGGAGCGGATACGCCGATAAAGACATCAGCACCCTTGATGGCCTCGGCCAGCCCGCCCTTGATTTTCTGCGGATTGGTGCGGCGGGCGATGTCTTCCTTGTAGGCATTCATCCCTTCGCTGCGTCCTTCCCATATGGCCCCGCGCGAATCGCACATGATGACGTTTTTCAGGCCAAGGGCCATGAGCAGCTTGATAATGGCAATACCGGCTGCCCCTGCGCCGCTGGTGACCACGGTGATATCATCAAGCTTCTTGTTTACCAGCTTGAGTGCGTTGACAAGCCCGGCCAGGGTGACCACGGCGGTTCCGTGCTGGTCGTCATGAAAGATCGGCCCCTTGAAGACGCCGTTTTTCTTCAGGCTGTCTTCAATGACAAAGCATTCCGGCGCCTTGATGTCTTCAAGGTTGACGCCGCCAAAGGTGGGGCCCATAAGCTCCACCAGTTCGATGATTTTGGCCGTGTCCTTGGTGTTGACGCAGATGGGAAAGGCATCCACATCACCAAAGGTTTTGAACAGCAGGGATTTGCCTTCCATCACAGGCATGGCGGCTGCGGGGCCGATGTCGCCCAGACCCAGAACGGCAGTGCCGTTGGAGACCACACAGACAAAGTTGGAGTGGTTGGTATAGACGTCGAGAGTTTCGGGCTGGCGGTAGATTTCCATGCAAGGCTCGGCCACGCCGGGCGAGTAGGCCAGGGTGAGGTCGTCGGTATCACGCACGGGCGCCTTGACGCGCACCTCGATCTTGCCCTGATACTCTTTATGCATGGCGAGGGCTTCATCCCGCAGATTCTTGATACGAGACATTGTACACTCCTTGACTGATGTGGTGCGCTTCCGGGCGGCGCGTTCCGCACGGCGCGGGGGGCTGCACCCATGACCGGCATGGGCAGGCGGAAGCGAACAGCCTGTCGGGCTGTTGGGTACATGGTGTTTTTCGCACCGCATGCCGGCTTCGGCACAGATGCGGGCTTATGACATATGGATTTATGGCGCATCCGGCGAACAGTCCACACGGATGCGCCGAAAATCCAAGCTGTTACCACTTGAAACGCTCGCTTGCGGCAGGCAAGGGCCTGCCCGCTCGCCTTTCACCGCAGGGATTATTCATAAAAATCCCTGCAAGAGCAGTCAGCTTGTTTCAACTGTAAGCTGCTCTAGTCTTTCATGTGAACCTTGCCGTCTCTTGCCCAGTAGCGCAAGCCGCTGTGTTTTTTAAGTATTTCAAAGGTGTCGTCCAGAGCGGCGGCATCCTGAGCGCGAAAGCGGATTTTTACCTGCCGCATGCCGTTGTCCGCAGCGGCCGAAAGCACGGAAATAACGCTCATGCCGTGGGTTTTCAGTGTGTCCAGAATTTCGCGAATGGTTCCGGGCTGGTTGGGCAGAACAAAGCCCGCCTCGTCGCCGCCCTGTTCCGCGCCGCTCATGTTGAGCAGAGCGTGGAAAATGTCCCATCCCGTGATGATGCCGACCAGCCTGTCTTCATCGTCAATGACGGGCAGACAGGCCACGTGCCGGTCAAACATGGTTTTGGCGGCCTGTTCCACGGTATTGTTGTAATGGATGGTGACCGGGGCGACCACCATGACATCCTTGACCTTTGTTTCGGCCAGAATATCAAGGGCTTCAAGGATTTCAAAGCCGGTGGAGTGCTGCGGGGCAAAAGCCTTGAGGTCCGCAGAGGCGATAAGGCCCACCACGATGTTGTCCCGGTCTACTACCGGCAGGTAGTTGATGCGGTTATCCTTAAGAAGTTTTCTGCACTGCAGCAGGGAGGTGTCAGGCACGACAGTGATTACATGGGGCTTCATCCAGTCTAATATAAGCATGGCATCCTTCCTTTTGGCGGATGAGACTTTTTCCGCCGGGCAAAGAATTCAGGACGTATGCGGTACAGGCCCGAGGCAGCGGGCTTCGGGCCTGTACCCTGTGCCGACGGCTTTAGTTTTTGGCGCAGCCGCAACCACAGCCTTGCAGTTTTTTGCGCAGAGATTCAGGCAGAATGCCCCTCACCGATTCCATGCTGACCATGCGACGCATGATGCCGAGCTGGTCTTGCAGGGGCAGTTGCTTGGGGCATACGCTGTCACAGGCCAGCAGGCCCATGCAACCGAATACGCCGTTGTCATCGCCGATAAGATCATAATAATCTGCAGGGGTGCGGTTGTCACGCGGGTCGATGTAGAAGCGCGCCATGCGGTTGATGGCGGTGGCTCCGATAAAATCTTCCCGCATGCGGGCCGTGCCGCAGGCGGCAACGCAGCATCCGCATTCGATGCATCTGTCCAGTTCAAAGATCTCCGTTGCCAGGCTGTTGCTCATGCGCTCTTCCTGGGCGTTGGGATCAAACTCTTTATTGGTGTGTATCCACGATTCGATTTTTTTGCCCACATGGCGAAACCATGTGCCCGTATCCACGGAAAGGTCGCCCAGCAGCTTGAAAACCGGCAGGGGATGCAGGGTGATGTGGTCGGGCAGGTCGCTGGTTTGCGTGTGGCAGGCCAGACCCGGCCGCCCGTTGATGACCATGCCGCAGGACCCGCAGATGCCCGCCCGGCAGCAAAAGTCAAACTGCAGGGACGCGTCGTGCTTTTCGCGTATGAGGTTCAGCGCGATAAAGAGCGTCATGCTGGGGTGCTCTTCAAGCTGGAACGTCTGCATATGCGGGAATGAGCGAGGGTCCAGCGGATTATAGCGGAATATTTCAAATGTAAGATTACGTCCCATGGTACCCTCCCTTAGCCTTTCTGATCGTAGGGAACGATCTGGTCTTCCATGATGTCGCCGGGAATGATCTTGCCGCCGCCGTAACCCCGGTCACCGGGAGGCAGGATGTAGAACGGCGTAGCCGCTTCGTACTTGAGCGTGGGCAGGCTGTCGCCTTCCTTCCAGTAGGCCAGGGTGCGGTTGAGCCAGTCCTTGTCATTGCGTTCGGGATAGTCTTCACGGGCGTGAGCGCCACGGCTTTCTGTACGCATAAGGGCGCCGTACGCCGTGCACAGGGCCAGCTTGAGCATGCCGGGAACCCGCAGGGCCATCGAAAGCTCGGCATTGGGGCCGGGGATGTTGCCGCTTGCCAGACGCATGTTGCCGCAGCGTTCCAGCAGGTCCTGCAGCTTGCTCACGCCAGCCTCAAGGTCTTTGCCGTTACGGAAAATGCCCACATGCTCCATCATGACATCCTGCATTTCATTGCGCAGGGTGTAGCAGTCGTCGCCTGTGCCGCGCAGCAGGGCTGCTATGCGGTCTTTTACCTTTGTGGCGGCCGCGTTCATCTCGGCTGTGGAGAAGATGGTTTCATAGCCCTGAAGGAATTCCACCAGCTTTTTGCCCACAATGCGCCCGGAAACGATGGTTTCGGCCAGGGAGTTGCCGCCCAGACGGTTGAAGCCGTGCAGGTCCCAGCACGCCGCTTCACCGGCGGCGAACAGGCCCTTGAGCCCGTAGGCGTGGCCGTCCTTGTCCGTGCGGACGCCGCCCATCGAATAGTGCTGCGTCGGGCGCACGGGGATAAGCTGGTGAATGGGGTTCACGCCGAGGAAATGCGTACAGATGTCGTAGATTTCACGCAGCTTGGTCGTGATGTGGTGCTCGCCGAGGTGACGGATATCCAGCCACAGGTGGTCACCGTAGGGGCTCTTCACGCCGAAGCCCTTGCGCATGTGCTCGGTCATGCGCCG
>CAJMLK010000005.1 GCA_905214305.1 uncultured bacterium | reverse complement strand
GGTAACTCCAGCTTTACCGATTTGGGAAGGGTGAACAACCTATTGGAACACTACATCTAACCCCGCACGAGAGTGCCGTGCGCCACTGGCAGAAGTCCGGATAAAAATACCGGTCATGCATTTGGGCTGTAACGCGCGTTTATGCATGGTCCTGCCCGCTCCGCAATGAATGTTCTGATCGGTAAAACGCATGTTCTGCCCAAAAACCGGGATACCGGCTGTCACAGAAAAGCCGCAAGGCAGGGCTGGCGTGGAAGGTTTTTCTATGTCATATTCTGACGCCCTGAAACAGGGCCTGCCGGACAAGATCGTGTATTTTTACGAAGGTGGAGAGGATATGGACAAGCAGCTACGAAAAGCCAAAGACAGATGCTTCATGTATGGAATCTGTGTCTTTTTTGGCATAAGCGCCGTTATTCTTAAACTGCATGGCTTTTTGAGCGGTATGGGTTTTGAGGCACGTTCAACCCCCATGATGCTCATCGATTCTTTGCTGTATTTCCTGCTTTTTTTTGCGGTCATCTCCATCCGTCCCATGGCCAATTTTTTCTTTTCCCTGTACTGCAAACGCCTGCAAAAAAAGCTTGATGCCGCGGAATCAACCGCGCAGGGCAGCTAGGGCGACTGTCGCAACGGGTGACAAACACAAGCTCCTTTTGGGGGGCACAGGCGTGCTGCATTCAACCGTGCCTCTGCAAGCCGAAAACCCGGCACGATGTGTGCGTGCAGAGAGCAGGATCAACGGCCAGAGCGGATCGTTTTTGAGAATGTGCATTCTCAACGTTTATGGCACGCCCGCTTCGGCGCCTGCCCGGGCAAGCAAACAGCTCTGCTGTCCTCTCCGCCAGCCCGTGGAGCAACGCCTGAAGCTGCGCCTGCACCTTTGCTGCGGGCGACGGCCTGCACAGCTGCCAGAGCAGCTTCAAAATGAAATTTATTTCATATTTTATTGATATTAATAGTATTCCATAGCAAAGGCCCGCCGGAAATGCCGACGGGCCTTTGCTCTTTTTCTAGAGCAGATTAACTTTGGGAACGTACATTCGCAAAGTTTAAGCCACGCTCGCTTCGATGCTTAACCGCGCAAGTAACCAGCTCTGCTGTCTTGGCGGCGGTCATTGGCGAGCCTGCGAACCTTACGAATGGCGACAGCGATTGTGTGGAAAAAGGCCGATCGTTACACCTGCTGCCTGCGAGCGTAGTTTGCTGCGTTACGATTTCTGAAGCATCCGTAATTTCCTTTGTCGTAACGGCTGAAGCTGCGCGTGCATCTTTGCGGCGGGCGACTGCTCACGCAGCCGCCAGAGCAATTTAAAAGTGAAATTGCTCTGGCTGTTCGGAATTCAGATCAGGCTGTCTGGCCGTTGACGCCGTCCATGCGCTGCCAGTTTTCAAGGTGTCCGGCAATGTGCCGACAAATGGCGGCATGCTCTTCCTTGCCTTGTCCCTGAATGCGTACGGGTTTGGCAAAGCAGTACCGTACGGGCATCCCCGGTTTTACCGGCCCGAGCTCCTTGATTTTTCGTCCCTGCCCCCAGGCGTCGGTCTTGAGCGCCAGCGGTATGAGCGGGACCCCGGCCTTGCGGGCCAGCTTGATACCGATTGTGTTGAAATGCCGCTGGTCAAATGTGAGTGCGCGCGTGCTTTGGGGAAAAACAATGATGGAAATGCCTTTGTTCAGACGATCAAGGCCGCCTTCGAGTACCGCAGTGAGGTCTTCACGCGGGTTGGAACGCCCAAGCACTATGGGATCGCGTGAACGCATGACCGGCCCGAAAAGTGGCATGGTGGTCAGACTTTTTTTGACCACAAATGTCACGGGAATGCGCGGGCGTATCATGCCCGGCAGCATGAATGTTTCCAGCGTGCTCATGTGGTTGGCCACAAAAAGGCAGGGACCGTCCACTTCTTCAATGGCGTTCATGCCCTGCACCTCAATGGGGCAACCTATGCGCTCCATGAGGTCTGAAACCCACACGCTGGCGTGCACCCACGCGCTGTCGTCACACTTGCCCCTGGCTGCCCTGGCGCACAGCCAGCGCAAAGGGCCACCGAACAGGCGGCTGTAAAAACTCAACGAAGGCATCAGACGGGTAAAAAGGCCTGTATGCGTTCCCTGGCTTGCATAGCTGTCGCCAGTGAGAAATTTTTTTGCAAACTCGCCTTCAATATAAGGGTGCATACCTAGTCTTCCGTCTTTTTGATTTTATGCAGCTTGCGCCACCATTGCGTGAGGCGGGGTTCTTCGCCGTTGTCGCGTGGCTGATAGAAACGCCGTCCTTCCAGTTCCTGTGGCAGGTAGGTCTGCTGGATCCAGGATTCCGGATAGTTGTGTGGATATTTGTATTCTTTGCCGTACCCCCATTCCTTGTGCAGTTGCGTGGACGGATTACGCAGATGCAGGGGCACCGGATGTGGCCCGTTGAGCTTGATCTCGCGCTGTGCGTTAAGATACGCCGCGTATGTGGCATTGCTTTTGCGGGCCAGCGCGAGATACGTCACGGTTTCCGCCAGCGGAATAAAACCCTCGGGCATGCCCACAAACTCCACGGCCTGCTGACAGGCCACGGCCAGTTGCAAGGCGTTGGGATCGGCCAGCCCCACATCCTCGGAAGCAGAAAGGATAAGCCTGCGGCAGATAAAGCGGGGGTCTTCAGCGCCTTCAAGAAGACAGGCCAGATAGTAAAGGGCCGCATCCACGTCACTTCCCCGGATGGACTTGATAAGGGCCGAGGCAAGTTCATAGTGGTTGTCGCCATCCTTGTCGTGGCGAACCAGCACTTCGGGCAGGGCGGCCTTGATATGCTCGATATCGCGTGAATCGGCGGGCAGGGCGGCCACATATTCCACAAGATTCAGCAGGGTGCGCGCGTCCCCGTGGGCTACCCCGGCCAGAAGTTCAGCCAGATCATCGGGCATTTCTGTCTGCAGATCCGCCGCACCACGACGCGCCAGCTCCACAAGCTCCGTGCGCCCCAGGGGCCGCAGCCGGAGCACATGCAGGCGTGAAAGAAGCTGCCGCGTTACGCTGAAAGAGGGGTTTTCCGTGGTGGTTGCCAGCAGTGTCAGCTCACCCGACTCCACCAGCGGCAGAAAAAAGTCCTGCTGAGCTTTGGAAAAGCGGTGCAGTTCGTCCAGCACAAGGATTTCAACGCCTGAAAGTGAGCGCCGCAAATGCTGCAAACCAGCTTCGGGCGCGCTCAGCCGCAGAAAGGTCTTGCCAGTGGACTTGGCAAGCAAGAGGGCCAGCGTGGACTTTCCGCACCCCGGGGGGCCAAAAAACAGCAGACTTGGCAGCCGTTTGGCCTGCATGAGGGAACGAAGGCGGTTGCCAAGATGCGTCTGCCCGAGAAAAAGGGCCAGATCATCCGGACGCATGCGTTCGGGCAGCGGCTTGCTCACACTCATGCCCCGGACTCCATGCTAAAATTCATTTTTTCAGGCAGTTGCGAGGCCCACCAGTGCAACCCAAGGCACAGTGTGGCCGCAGTTTCGCAACGCAGCACCCGGTTTCCCAGACTTACGGCAATAAAGCCGGAATGCCTGAGCACGTCAAGTTCGCGTGCTGAAAAGCCGCCTTCTGGCCCGATGACATACACGCTCAGGCCCGGTCGCCCTGCCAGATCAGGAGTAAGCATGGGCACATTGTCCTGTGCTTCCCACGGCAAAATCCGGTGATCTGCTCCGGCGGCCAGCGCCACAAGTTCGTCAACGCCATTGGTGAGGCCGCGCATTTCCGGCAACCATGCATTGGCGCACTGTTTGGCCCCGGCCACAAGCTGTCCCTGGCATGCCTCAATGGCAGCAGCCGAAAGCTTGCCCTGACTGTGGTCACCCTGCCAGAGCCATATGCCGTGCGCGCCCAGCTCCACGGCTTTTTCCATAAAAAATCCCCGCCGTACGGCCTTGCTGAAAGCAAGTGCAATGACGGCCCGCGCCCTGGGCAAGGGCAGATGTTCTTCATTGAGACATTCAAGATGAACGTTTTTCTTGCCTGCCTTGCGCACAACAAAGCGGCCCTTGCGGCCGCAGCCATCCAGCAGGCCCACTTCATCTCCGGGACCAAGGCGCAAAACCTGGCTCAGATGGCGGGCTTCCTGATCCTCAAGGCAAACTTCCTTTCCCCATTTTTCAGGAGCAAGGTAAAAAAAAGCTAAACTCATGCTACAATATTTTCCTTGCCCGTTCTCGCCTTGCGCACGGCCTTGAAGCCATCCAGAAGGGAAACGAGGCGTCCGTAGTTCTTGCGAATTTCCAGTCCGGCAGGGGTAAGGCTGTCTTCCGGCTGCTCCAGGTATTGGCGCTGAAGGTAGCGGTCACGCAAAATTTTTTCAACACAGTCAATAACAGCATCAACCAGCGCCGGAAAGAAGTTGACAATCTCGAATTTCAGTTCGTTGAGCAGGGCTACCGCTTCAGTCATCATCTGACGGTATGTGATGTGTACTCCCTTGCATGTGCGGCCGCACAGGTCTTCAAGAATGCGCACACGCCGGGCTTGCTGGATATAGCTGAAGCGCGTGCAGACGTCCTGATAAAGCTCGCGCAGCCCGTCAAAGACCTCATCATTGTCCGGTGAGTACAGGTAATTGCACAGCACCTTGCTCACATTTGAAAAAAACTCGTCACTGTAGCTGATCATGCGGCGCTGATGCTTGGTGAGCCAGCTGTACAGAAATTTGAGGCGCTTTTCGTGGGTATCGGTGTTTTCCACCACCTCGGTGCGCTTATAGATGATGCGCCCGGTAAATTCGCCCCGCACAATGTCGTTAAGCCGCAAAAACATGTTCGATGTGTCTTTGATCAGGTTCAGGCCCTTGAGCGGTTCGCCGGTAAGCGGGTGCAGTACCTCCTGGGCCACAACCGAAAGGGCGCGATCCTGACGCACGTTGCTGGAGTCAAAGCTGTGCTGGCGGTATCTTACGCGCAGGATGACCACGCGCCGGGGCTTGTCGAGAAAAAAGCCGTCACGGTCGATAATTTCAAGCGCCTCGTCGTGATCGGCGTCTACAGCCACCAGAGCAACCTTTTCCAGCAGAGGATAACGCAAGTTTTCCCCAGTGGCGGTATATGTTGTGATGGTTCTGTCTGTCTGGCCGAGAACGCGCAAAAGAAAATGCTCCCCCATCTTGTGGAGCTTGCGCGAGAAGAGCGCGCTGGACGTGCGCCGTTCGGACACAATGGGAAAGCCGTACAGCTCCATAAGGTACTGATAGACAAACATGCGGTTGCGTTCGTAGATGTCGCTGTCGCCATAGACGAACTTGCCGATGCGTATGCCGAAGCGCTTGAGTTCGCTATCAATGTCGGAGGGGAAGGAAGCAAAAATGCCAGCCAGATGAAACTGGTTGTCGGCATCCCAGGCAAGAACCTGCGCCCTGTCCATATTGAGCAGATAGGGCATGAGGGCAGGGTAGTTTTCAAGCAGCACCGTATCCGTAGAGCGGAACTGATGACGAAATACTTCCTGATGCATGCGCGGCAGACGGGAAGCGAGGGTTTGCAGATTCTGCCCCATGACCTGATTTTCCAGCGGGCAGCTGGCCCCTTCGCCTTCTGTTATGACGGGGTGCAGCTTGTCGAACTGAAATATTTCGGAAAAATAGTCAAGCTGGCGGGCAAAGGCCACCATGGCAAAGCCGGGCAGGTCCTTGTATTCGAACATGTCGTTGTCAAAGGAGGGCAAGAGTTCGCGCCCCTCGACAACAGGATAGTTCTTGTTTTCCTGATAGGGTTTTACCAGACAGAAACGTATGTGCACGGCATCAAGAAAATGCTTGAGTGACGCAAGGTCGCTTATGGTCACTGGAGCGGACAGGCTGCTTGCGTCCTTCCAGGGGTGACCATTTTTGCTGAAGACCTCTTGCCATTTTATCATCCGCGCATCCCGATACCTGATTTTTTAATTTTTTATACTTATTTTAAAAATAATTCCAGTAGTCACTACAGGTAAATAAGCATTTTTCGCTCTGGGGGCCACCTGCACCTGTTTAAAAATGGCTGGAATTGCCCTGTTTTTCCCCCACTGCCGTTGCTCTCTGCCTTGAAACGCCGCAAAAGCAGTTGCCGGGGGCGGTACGCTTTGCTACAAGAAGTGTGCCTCTCAGATATTTACGCGGCCAGCCCGCTTCACCATAAAACCCGCATCATCATGACTGAAAACACGTTGGAAAAGCATATACTCAGTATCGTTTGCAGCGTTTTTGACGCATATTCCGTTGTACTTTTCCTGCCCGATGAAGAAGGCGAGCTGCATCATTTGGCCGCTTCGTTCAGCCTGGGCGACAAAATCGGCGGCAATGCCACCGTGTTGCCGGGCAAGGGGCTGGTTGGCTGGATTGTGCGCAATCGTCAGCCGCTGCTCGTGCCAAACTTTGATCAGCGCCAGAGCAACCTTGGCTATTACTCCGGGGGCGAAGAAGCGTCCATCAAGGCATTCATGGGCTGCCCGGTTCCGACCGGGGGCGCCCTGTGCGTTGACAGCAAGCGGCAGTACTCTTTTTCTGACAAGGATCACAAGATCCTTCAGATGTTCGCCGAGCTTGTGGCCCGGCAGCAGGGTAGCAGGGGCCGTCAGGACTTTGCGGGGGACATCCCGCGCTACTTTGTCGAGCTGGGCGTCATTCAGGATTTACGTTTCCGCTACAAGCGCTGGCCGCAATTTTTGCAGAACTATCTGCGCATCATGGTTGAAGCCACCGGTTTTGACTACTGCGCTTTTGCCTCGGTTGACACGCCGGGCGAAACGTACTGCGTGGAAGCCGAGTCGGCACGCCTGCTGCTTGACGGACAGGAAGAACCGCTGATCCTGCCCATGGGCAGCGGCATAACAGGCTGGGTCTTTCGCAATGACCAGCCTGTCATGGCAGAAGGGGTGGAAGGTGCGCCTTCGGCCGTACTGTTTGGCAAGCTGCCCGACATGCCCGATTTTCAGGCGGCCATCTGCATGCCGGTGATGATCAACAAGAGCACTCGCGGTGTTCTGTGTCTGGCGCACACGCAGCCCCGGCAGATTGATGAGTCCATGCGCAGTTTTGTGCGTCAGGCTGTTGACCATCTGGCCCTGTTTCTTGAAAACCTGTACCTCAAGGTTCGCCTTCGCGGCATGTTGCCCAAAGCCCGGGTACACAGCAACGGCCCGCAGGCATACGACCCGGACAATGCCCCCATGCCACCTGAAAAAGAATACTGATCATGTTTTTGCGGCGTCTTTTCCGCTTTTTGTCCAAAGACATCGCCATGGACCTGGGTACGGCCAACACGCTGCTTTACACCAGGGCACACGGCATTGTCGTCAACGAGCCGTCGGTAGTGGCTCTTGATGCTGCTTCGGGCAAAGTTCTGGCTGTGGGCGCCGCAGCAAAAGAATATATCGGGCGCACCCCCCGGAGCATCCGTGCCGTTCGACCCATGAAGGATGGCGTTATCGCGGATTTTGACGTTACCCGGGCCATGATTTCCTATTTTGTGCAAAAGGCTGTGAATGGTCTGCGGCTGGTCAGGCCGTCCATGACCATATGCATCCCCACCGGCATCACTCAGGTAGAAAAAAGGGCCGTCATCGACTCCGCCATGCTGGCCGGGGTTGTTGATATTTCCATGATTGAAGAGCCGATGGCCGCAGCCATCGGGGCTGACCTGCCCATTCATGAGCCTTTGGGCAACCTTGTGCTGGATATTGGCGGCGGCACAAGCGAGGTGGCTGTGATCACGCTGTCGGGCGTAGCCAACTCGCAGTCCGTACGCGTGGCCGGCGACACCATGAATTTGGCGGTACAGCGCTTCATGCGAGATGCTTTTCGCATGGAAGTGGGCGACAATACAGCTGAAAATGTCAAAAAAATTATTGGCTCGGCCATGCCCATACCCAATGCGCCCATTCTTGAAGTTTCGGGCAAAGACATGGTGCGCGGCTGTCCCCGCGTGGTTAAAGTGACCGAAGCCCATATTCGCGAAGCATTGCGCGAGCCTGTGCAGGCCATTCTGGAAGTTGTGCTGCGCGCCCTTGAAAAAACGCCTCCTGAACTGGCGGCGGACATTTACCGCAACGGCATGCTCATGGCTGGCGGCGGCTCCTTGCTCAAGGGGCTTGATCAGTATCTTTCCCGCGAAACGCGCCTCAAGGTTTTTGTGGACAAAGACCCGCTTACCACAGTGCTGCGCGGCACGGCCAAGGCCATGCTCGATCGTGAGACGTATCGCTCCGTTTTTATCAATTAGAGCAGATTAACCTTGAGAGTGTACCTTCTCAAGGTTTAAGACACGCTCGCTTCCATGCTTAACCGCGCAAGCAAATAGCTCTGCTGTCTTGGCGGCAGTCGTTGGCGAATCTGCGAGCCTTGCCAATGGCGACAGCGACTGTGTGGGAACAGGCCGATCGTTACACATGCTGCCTGCAAGCGTAGTTTCCTGCGTTACAATTTATGAAGTATCCGTATTTTCTTATCGTAACGGTTGAAGCTGCGCTTGCAACTTTGCGACGGGCCACTGCTCACGCAGCCGCCAGAGCAGTTTCACAATGCAAATGCTCAAGTGCTGTCGCTGCTTTTTTTCATTGTGCTCTGCGCCGGAACGTCCGGCAGACGGCCATGTTCTGTCAGTCAATGCCCAAGGATATATCATGATTGATGTTCATTCCATTCTCAGGAGCTGTGTAGACATCGTGCTGCAAAGCGGCGAGATCGTGCGCGAACACTGGTTTCAGCCCAGCAACGTACGTCATAAAGGCAGTATTGATCTGGTAACCCAGACTGACCTGGCCGTTGAAAATTTTTTAAAGGAAAAACTCGCCGGTCTTGTACCGCAAGCGTGCTTTATGGCAGAAGAAAGCTGCCGGGAAGACTCTGCCCCCAAGGGCACTTGCTGGATTATCGACCCGGTGGATGGCACGACCAATCTCGTGCATCGCATCCCGCAGGTCGGCACATCCGTGGCTTTGTGGCATCGGGGCCAGGTTGTGCTTGGGGTTGTGAATGTGCCGATGCTTCGGCGTTGCTACTGGGCAGCGCGCGGGCATGGCGCGTTTTGCAACGATTCCCGCATTGCTGTCAGCGGGGTGGACAGTCTGGGTGATGCCCTTGTGGGCACGGGCTTTCCCTATGACATTGCCACACGTTTGCCTGAAGTGATGGAGCGTCTTGCTCTGGTGCTCCCCATTGCCCAGGGGGTACGCCGCATCGGCGCGGCGTCCATCGACCTTGCCTATGTGGCTTGCGGAAAACTGGATATTTTTTACGAGGCAGGCCTTAAACCCTGGGACTACGCCGCAGGCATGCTTCTGGTAGAAGAGGCGGGCGGCAGGGTGAGCAATCTCAATGGTGATCCGCTGCAGTTTGGCCAACCGCTGCTCGCCAGTAATGGACGTCTGCATGCTCTGGCCGTGGACTTGCTAAGCCCGACCAGTTGACGAACCTTTGATGACCATTTTTGCTGCACCGTTTGATCCGGCAGTTCCGCGGACGCGCCCTTGAATCAGGGCAGCATACGAAATTATGCTGAAAAAAAATACTGCTGCTGCAGGGCGGCACGCATGAGAGGGGAAAGAAGGTCTGCAAAGTGCGTCCCCATTCCCTTGAGTTCATCGCGGTCCACCAGCAGATGACGATCCCGGTCGGCGGCCCTGACGGCAATGATGGCGCGTGGCAGTCTGGCGGTAAACAGATTCAGAAAAGTCGCGTCATTTTCAGGGCCGGGGGGAATAAGCCCGAGGGCAGAAACCTGTTTTCCCTCATGCCCCCAGTGGTTGAGCAGCAGCTCCCGAACGCGGCATTCACACGACATGCCTGCCGGAACACGCCCATATGACGAAAAGCACCAGCCCCGACCACTCCGTGTCAGCAGGGCGCGCCCATTTTTGTCGCGCACAAGCAAGGCCACAGTGCGGTGGGGCAGGCGCTGGCGGAGGACGTCCTCGTCAGGCATGATGCACAACGGTCTGTTTTCGCCGTCCACCACTTCAAGGTAGTGGTCAGGATTTTTTATTCCGCTATAAGGAATTGTTTTCATGAGTATATCCACGGGGCCGCAATGGCGCATGCTGCGGCTTGAGGTGCAGCATGCGGCTGAAATGGCCGTTATTGAGCGGGAATGTTTTACTCTGCCCTGGTCAGAAGAGCAATGCCGTGCCGCCTTCGGACAAAAAGCCTTTGCGGCCTTTGGATTGGGCAACGGCAAAACGCTTGCGGGCTATATCTCCATCTATCACACTGAAGACGAGCTGGAAATACTCAATCTGGCGGTGCGCCCGTGCCTGAGGCGGCAGGGACACGGCTTGCGCATTTTACGTGTTGCCTTGCGTCTGGCGCGTAAAATGGATATGCATAAAGTCTTGCTTGAAGTACGGGATAGCAATACGCCAGCCATTAGCCTGTACGAACGCTGCGGCTTCAAACGTGTCGGCCTGCGACGCAAGTACTATGCCGATACGGGCGAAGACGCCCTTATTTACCAGTGCGAGCTGAATTCCTGTCAGCTTTAACGCCGCAAGGGGTATGTATGCACAAGATTATTGCTGCAAACTGGAAGATGTATAAAGACCGTACTCAGGCCGCCACAACCGCTGGCGAGCTTGCGGCCGCTTTGCCCGACGTTTTGCCTGCCGGACGCGAGGTGGTGGTTTTTCCACCTTTTACCGCCATTGAAAGCGTGGTTCGGGCGTTTGCCGGTAAAGAAGCTCTGTCCGTGGGTGCGCAGAATTTTTATCCTGCGCCTGAAGGCGCTTTTACGGGCGAAATTTCTGTTGACATGCTGCGTGATGTTGGCGCGCAGTGGGCTCTTGCAGGACATTCTGAACGCAGACATGTTTTTGGTGAAAGCGATGAACTTGTGGCACGCAAAGCGGTTTTTGCCCTCAGTCATGGCCTCAAGACCATGCTTTGCATCGGAGAAAAACTTGAAGAGCGCGAACAGGGCAGTCTGTATGCCGTGCTTGAACGGCAGCTGACCGCGTTCTTTGAGGCCAGGCCCGACGGAATGTCCGGTGAAACCCTGCCGGGCCGTTTGGCGATTGCCTACGAGCCAGTGTGGGCCATAGGCACGGGCAAGGTGGCTGGTCCCGGTGAAGTGCGGGAAGCGCACGGCGTTACACGGGCCCTGCTTGAAAGATTTGTGGGTGATTCCGGCAAAAAATTGCCGATTCTGTATGGCGGAAGCGTGAAGCCTGATAATGCCGGAGCGCTTATCGCCCTTGACAATGTGGATGGTCTTTTGGTAGGAGGAGCCTCTTTAGAGGCGCAAAGCTTCTTACAAATTATCGGGGCCTGATGCCCAACTTCTGGCGCGCCATCGGGCTGTGGCCGGACGGCGAGGAGGAATACGTGCAGACTCTTATTCTTACGCTGCATATCATTGTATGCGTGTTGCTTGTTATCCTTGTGCTCCTGCAGTCGGGCAAGGAGGGCATGGGCGTCATCTTCGGCGGAGGCAATACTTCTGTTTTCGGCAGTGGTGGGGCTGGTGGCATACTTGCCAAGCTGACCACGCTTATGGCCGTGATATTTGTCATCACTTCGCTGAGCTACACTTATGTGAGCAGCTCTCGCCCCAGCAGAGAGTCCACCATTCTCAACGTAAAAATTGAAGATCCCGTTGCGCCGAAATCGGCTCCGGCCCCTGCACAGCAGGCTGAGCCGCTTCCCACAAGCCCGACTGCGCCCGCTGAAAGTCAGAGCGCCCCTGCCGAAGCTCCGGCAGCGCCTGCGGGGCAATAGACCTTCTTTCAATCGGATTGAAAAGCCGCGGTACGCCGCGGCTTTTTTTACAGGCATTTTTAGCAGGAGGTGGCACGTGACCGGCTCAGACTCTTTTGGAGAAAATCCTTTTCGTGCCCTTGCTGCCGAAAAATTCCCCGACAAAGACAAAAAACGCCAACCGGGTAAAAGTGCCATTCAGGGAAGATCTCGCCGCATCATCCGTACCGGCATGCAACGTGATCATGCGGCAGCAACGGACGTTCAGGATGCCGAAGACTGTGAACTTTTTTTGCACGCTGTCGGTCATGTCTCCACGCCGGAAAAGGGCCGTGGAAAAAGAAACGTGAAAAATGAGGATCAGTCCGGCACTTTTTTGCTTGAAGAGCACTGCGCTTTGCCGGGTAAAAAGCTCACCGACAAAAAAAATAAAAAAGAATCCCGCGCCTGTACCACAACACGGGAAAATCCTTCCCAGCCAAAAAAAGAAATTTTGCCCGCCAATGGGCCGGAAAGAGCTTTCATGAAAAACACTACAGGCAAGCCGGGGTCTGCCTGTGCAGAACAGGGGGCTTGCAACAACATGACCACTGAAAACACAGGCTCGGACTGGGATGCGGATGAAGACGCCGTCTTCATGCAGGCCATGGGGCAGGTGCAGCCCCTTCAGGGGCGTGGCCGTGACATCGCTCCGGCTCCTGAAGCAGGAAATCCGCCCCCGCAGGGCCAGCTTGGCTTGCAGGATTTTATGGAAGGCAAGCTGGAGTTTGCTCTGTCGTTTACTGACGAATACATTGAAGGTCATGTGGTCGGGCTTGACCAGATGATCATGAACAAGCTGCGGGCAGGTTCTCTCAGCCCGGAAGGACACCTTGATCTGCACGGGCTTAACGCCGTACAGGCTTTCGAGGCCTTGCGCGGCTTTTTGCGTGGCTGCTGGTACAAGGGATTGCGCACGGTGCTGATTGTTCCGGGGCGTGGGCGCAATTCGCCTGACGGCATCGGAATCTTGCGTGAAAAACTGCAAATCTGGCTGACCCAGGAGCCGCTCAAAAGGGTAGTGCTGGCCTTTTGCACTGCGCAGGCGCATGACGGCGGGCCGGGCAGCGTTTATGTACTGCTGCGCAAATACCGCAAAAAAGGGCGTATTTATTGGGAGCGGCTGCCAGCGGATTCCGACCTGTATTAGCGCGGCTGCATCTTGCAACCTGCCGTTGTCCTGACGGCGACCCATGAAAGGCGCCCGTACAGGCCCCACGTCAATCGCAGCCCTGCCCACAGGGCCTTCAGGCGGAAAAAGGCCGCCCGTCCGAAGCGCGTGCCGCAATATGTTATGCGCATATATTCAACGGGCGCATATCCGCGAATCATTCAGTACAACAGGCATTGGACGCCCACCGCGGTTGCTGGCATGAGGCCTGTGCTCCGGGGCTTCGCAGAGCAATGTTTTGGTATCGATGCCCCGGTGATCGTTTTCGGCGGGTTCGATCCGCAGCGGCCTGCTGTAAAGCCGTCACGGATCATGAAATTGCATGCCCTAGGATGTTTTTTTGGGCCTGCCGACGGCACAGATTCTGTCCAGCAGCCTGTCATAATAAGGATCGTCCTGCTCAATGCACATATGGCGCTGGTAGCGCATGCGGGTGCGTACAACCATGAATTGCAGCTTCTGCATCTGCCGCACGCGTTCCTGTTCATCCTCGCACTGATCAAGCAGGTCGATCAGGCGATTCAATTCTTTGCGTTCAGCCAGCTCCGGTGGCAGATAGCCGGCATTGCGGAGAATCTTGTAGGCCATGCGCAAGTCTTCCGGCACATGGCTCGTATCCTCAAGCTCAAGCGGCTTTCCCTGACCCGGCAGATTGTCAAAGGCCCCGCGCGATTGTGCTTCTTCAATGCGCCGTTCGGCAATAAACTGAAGAACAGACCAGGGGTTGCCGTCAACCACGGCTGCCTTCTTCCCCGCGTCCCTTGTGGGGATTTTCGCTTTGTGCGGTATCGCTGCCCGGCTGTGCGCCCCAGAGTTTTTTCCATTCCATAAGAGTTTTAAGGGCATCAAGCGGGCTTAATTCTTCCGGTTCCAGCTGGCGCAGCAACTCTACCACAGGATGCTCGGAGCGCGGAGGAGCCGCATGCAGAACAGGCATTTCTTCTGCGGGGCTGGCTTCAGGCAGATCAAGGCCGGGCAGGCACACGGCGGTAACAACCGCCTTTCGCGCCACGTCGCGCCCGCGCTCCAGGTTGGCCAGGATAGCTCTGGCACGCTGCACCACAGGAACGGGAACGCCAGCCAGCCTTGCCACTTCTACGCCGTAGCTTCTGTCCGCCGGGCCGGGAACAAGCTTGTGCAGGAAAAGAATATCGCCGCTGTACTCGCTGATGGCGATATTCATTGTAAAAACACCGTCAACACGACCTTCGAGGGCCGTAAGTTCGTGATAATGGGTGGCGAAAAGAGTGCGCAACTCCCCCTGAGCACGACGGGCAAGGTCTTCCACCATGGCCCACGCCAGAGCGACACCGTCATAGGTGCTGGTTCCGCGTCCGATTTCATCCAGTATGATGAGGCTGCGCTTTGTGGCCTGACGCAGGATGCGCGCAGTCTCCATCATTTCCACCATAAAGGTGCTCTGGCCCTGCGCCAGATTGTCAGAAGCCCCCACCCGGGAAAAAAGCCTGTCCACAAGGCCGAGCCGGGCCGATGTGGCCGGAACCATTGAACCCATCTGCGCCAGAAGGCAGATAATGGCAACCTGACGCAATACTGTGGATTTACCCGCCATGTTGGGACCGGTAAGCAGGCACAGGCGACGTTTTTCATCCAGTCTGAAATCATTGGGAACAAAGTTGGCGCGGCCGATCATGGCCTCCACCACCGGATGACGCCCCTCACGGATGGTCAGGTTGGCGTCACTTTCAAGCTCTGGCCTGCACCAGTTGTTGAGACGCCCCACCTGTGCAAGGCTTTGCCAGTAATCCAGGTGGGCTACGAGCTGGGCCATGTGGGCAACACGTTCCCGCTGATTGGACATGTGCTGGCGCAAGTCCTGAAACAGGCTGTATTCCAGCGCCTTGCGTTTGTCCGAAGCAGAAAGCAGCTCTTCCTCAAGATTTTTCAGGTCTTCAGTGGTAAAGCGTTCGGCATTGGCAAGGCTTTGGCGGCGGATGAAGTGATAGGGCGCTGCGCCGCTGTGGGCCGCCCGTGATACTTCGAAATAATAGCCAAAAACACGGTTATAGCCCAATTTCAGTTTGGCGATGCCCGTATTTTCCTGCTCCTGCGTCAGCATGGCCTGCAACTTTTGCTCACCGTGTTCGGCCAGATCAAGCAACCTGTCCAGTTCGGCGTTATAGCCGCTTTTGAAAAGTCCCCCGTCAGTAATGACCGGAGGCGGGCTGTCCACAAGAGCGCTTTGCAAAAGCTGCGTGCAGTCCTCCATCGTGTCCCAGGTCTTGAGAAGTTCGGCCAGAGCGCGGGGCTGCGTGACGCCGCTTTCTTGCGGGGAACTTTCCTCGGCATCGTTTTCCTGATCAGGACGCAGGAGGAGAGAAGTTGTGGGGCCGGTAAGAGCGGCAAAAACCTGCGGCAGGGCGGCCAGGCTGTTGCGCAGCGCGATAAAGTCGCGCGGACTGCCCTGATTGAGGCTGATGCGCGTGGAAAGGCGCTCCATGTCGTATACGCCGTCAAGGGCCTCGCGCAGGGCGGCCCGGCGACCGTCATCCGCATGAAACCACTCCACGGCGTCCTGTGTGCGGACAATGGGGGAGCTTTCGCGCCAGGGGTGGCGCAGCATGTCTTCCAGAAGGCGGCCGCCCATCGGTGTCATGGTGTCATCCAGCACGTGGCGCAGGGTTCCCTTGCCCTTGCGCCCGTTCAGACGGCTGAAAATTTCCAGATTGCGTTCCGTAACTTCGTCAATGATAAGCCTGCGGCTCAAGTCCAGACGCTGAAAAGGCTGCAGATGCTCCGGGCTGCGCATCTGGGTTTGTGCAAGATACGCCAGCAGTGCGCCGCACGCCCGCATTATTTCATCATGACCGGCAAGGCCGAGGGCGGCGGCCTCGCGCACCCCCTGCGCAGCAAGAACGCGCTCCGTCGAGCGTTTGAGATCAAACCGGCTCACAGGCAGGCGTACAAGGCGTATGCCTTCAAGCAATGTCCGTGCAGGCGGTTCAAAACCTTCGGGAACAAGAAGCTCACGGGGGGCCATTTTCTGAACCCACTGCCACAGCTCTGCCTGCCGTTTGAAATCTACGCCCGACCATTGCCCCGTAGAGACATCCAGCCAGGCAAAACCGCCATTATCAGCATCACTTCCGGGGCAGAGAGCGCCAAGGTAGTTATGGCTCTTGGTGCTCAGATTGGCGTCATCGAGCACCGTGCCCGGAGTCTTGACGCTGGTCACAGCCCTTTTTACCAGCCCTTTTGCCGTCTTGGGGTCTTCAACCTGATCGCAGATGGCAATATGATAGCCTTTGTCCACCAGCTGCGCCACGTAGGTGTCCACTGCATGCCAGGGAACGCCGCACATGGGGATGGGATTTTTCGGATCTTTGCTGCGGCTGGTGAGGGTTATCTGCAGTTCACGCGCCGCAAGCTCGGCATCATCAAAAAAAAGTTCATAAAAGTCACCCATGCGATAAAAAAGCAGAGCATCAGGGTAGTCAGCCTTGATGCTCATGTAGTGCTCAAACATGGGGGTCATCTTGAAAGTAGGTTCAGACATGGCAGTGCTTCAGGGCAAAAGGGAGCGCGGGAACCGCGTTAGAAACAGCGGAGCAGGCCACTCCATGCGTGTTGTCTGCTCCGCTGTACGGCGCTGCCGAAAAAGTCACGACAGCGCCCCAAAAACAAAACCGTCTAGTGCTTGTCAGGGTCAGGAGCAAGAGCTTCTTCTGCTGCCGCAACCGGCCTGGCTTCAGCAGGAGCAGCCTGCGCGCCATCGGTTTTTTCCTTGTTGCGGTGCAAAAAGCTCCGCTTTGCGGTTTCCGTGTCGGCCTTCTTGCGAAGCTGGGCCATTTCGCGCTCAAGGCTGCTGATGTGCCACTTGTGCTTCATCAGTCGGGCCGAAAGATTCAGCTTGTCCCACACAAGGAAGCTCAAGGTAAGCAAGGCCCCCAGGGCGAATGCCACTATCACCAGAAAGTAGAACGGCAGCGGAATGGAATGCATGGGCGGAATAAAGAAAAGGTGAAGCGTTAACACCATGTCCTGCGAAAGAGGCCCCTGATTCTGAAAGAAGAACACGAGGGCAAGAAAAAAAACGACGGCCAGCAAGAGAACCTTGATATACCGCATAGACACACTCCTCTCAGGCTAAAGCTATCTCAAAAAATTCACGGGCTTTTTGAGAATGCCGCCCGCCCATGAGGGACACAGCTTGCGCTCTCCAGCCGAATTTTTCACGCCGCCCGGCGTAAAAAACACTTCCTCCGCCACTTGTTCCGTCAACTGTTCCGTTGCGGACTGCAACCTTCCTGATGAGGCGAGGAACCGGCGCCGCATGGCTCCCCAGCCAAGGCGCCTTTCGTGAAATATGGTTTCAACGCCGCATAACTGCGACTTAGATGTTCAGGCATTGTACGCACTTCGTCAAAAACTGCCATGAAAGACGAATCGCCGGTCCACCGTGGAACCAGATGAAAATGCATGTGTTCCCTGATACCGGCTCCGGCTGCCGCACCCTGATTGAGGCCGATGTTGATGCCCTCACAGTTAAAGTGCTTCTTTAAGATTACGGAGCACGTCTGAAGAAGATCCATAACTTCATGGGCTTCGCTGGTATCCAGATCGGCAAGGTTCATGACATGCCTGTAGGGACAAACCATGATATGCCCATTATTGTATGGAAACTTGTTCATGATAACAAAAGCGTGCCGCCCCCTGTACAGAACGAGGCGCTGTTCATCCTCTCGTGTATCGGTGGGAAGACAGAACACACAGGTGTCCGGTTTTGGTCCAAGAATATATTCAATACGCCAAGGCGCCCACAATTGTTTCATAGTTTTTTTCTATACACCGCTTGACCATCAGGAGCAAGCGGAAAACGAAATGGCATAAAAATGTTGATACTCAATATGTACAGCATATTCAGCATATTACCCATATAAGCTTTCAATGACCGCCCGGTGCGCAGGCCGGGCCGGGACAGGGCCGGTTTGATCATTTGCTGCGCGCAGCGCCTGCCTGTTTTCCCTCTGAGGCCCGTGACCTCTGGTGGGCCAGACTGCGTGCCAGCGCCAGCTGTTCTTCACGCCCCGGTGCCGTGCCGTCCAGTTTTGCCTGAAGCACCAGCCGCAGGATGTGGCTGAACAGTGGCCCGGGCGGCAAGCCCAATTTTTTCAGGTCTTCACCGGTGATGTCCACTTTTTCATGCCGCCATTGGGTAATGTAGCGGGACAGCTTTTTTTGCAGCGCTTCATCGCCGGTTTCTGCCATGAGATAGAGCAGGGATTCGAGTGAAAGAGGGGCCAGCATTCCACACAGGTCGCTCACCTTGAAGTCCTGTTCGCTCTGGCGTTTTTGCAGGCTTTCAAGACGGCCTCTTACGGTACGCATCTGTTCGCGCTGGCCAAGTATTTCGTTTCTTTTGTTTTCAGGCAGCCCCATGCGCCGATAGAGCACGGATGTTTCCGCATAGGGCAGGCCGTGGCAAAGACCAAGAAAATAGACGAGCCAGGGCTGAGGCATTTTTTCAAAGTACAGCAGACGATACCAGGACAGCATATCCTGAAGTTCTTCGAGGATGCCTTTCTTGCCCGGCGCAAGTGTCAGCTGTTGCGCAATGGCTGGGAGTATGCCGAGCTGATCGAGTCGCTCAAGGCAGGCCAGCGGATTATCCTCGTCGCAGATCAGCTTGAATTCATGAAAAAGGCGCGGGCCGCTGAGCCTGTCCATCAATTTCAGGCCAAGAGCATTTTTAATAAGCTTTTCCGAGCCTGCTCCTATGCGAAAATCGTAGCGCTGCTCAAAACGCACTGCCCGCAGACAGCGTGTCGGGTCTTCAACGAAACTCAGGGTATGAAGCACACGTATGATGCGCTCTTTTATGTCCCTTTGCCCACCGAAAAAGTCCACAAGCTGCCCGAATGGTGTGCTGTCCAGCCGCACCGCCAGAGCATTTATGGAAAAATCGCGTCGAAACAGGTCCATTTTGATGGAGGACAGCTCCACGGTAGGCAACGCAGCGGGGTACTCATAATACTCAAGTCTGGCAGTAGCCACATCAATGCGCGATTCGCGGCCTGCGGCGTCCTTGAAGATGACCACCGAGGTCAAAAACTCCTGATGTTCGCGCACTCTCCCGCCAAGTTCCGCAGCCAGCGCCTTTGCCAGGGCAATGCCGTTGCCTTCCACCACCAGATCAATATCCTGATTGGCCCTGTTGAGCAGAAGATCACGCACAAATCCGCCCACGGCATAGACGGGCAAGCCAAGATCGCGCCCAAGCCTGCCCGCCAGATGGAGCAGGTTTTTTGCGGAAGCGGGCAAACGGTCCTGTATGAGCTTGCCCACATGGCGTTCCTTGCTGGAGGAATGCTTCAGAACGGGCAGATTGCCCGGCTCATGCGCAAAAACATTAATAAGGTCGGTGCGCGTCACAACGCCGATCACATCTTCGTTTTCAACAATGGGGACCAGACGCTGGCGTGCGCCGACAATGGCGGCGGTCAGGTCTTTGAGCACGGCTTCCGGCGGCAACGCCTGTATGCGCCGTTGCATGTAGTCTTCCACGCGGGCCTCACCAAGTCCGTGAGCGCTGGCGCGTGAAGCGGTCTGGGCGTCCAGCAGCCCTTCGCACCTGCGTGTGCCCGGTATGAAAACAGGCACGGCCTTGAGGCCGAAGTGCAACATCAGTTCATCCGCCTGCCGTATGGTGGCTGTGGATTCCACGCCCACAGCGGGAGAAGACATGTATTCGCGCGCGGTCTTGTCTGGCTGGGCCTGCGCATAGAGTTGCCGCAGGATGGCATCGCGCACTTCATGCAGGGTCATGTGACGCACAGAAGCCGACGCTGCATAAACATGCCCGCCACCACCCAGGGCCGCGCAGATGTCGCCCACATTGACAGCATCACTGCGGCTGCGGGCAACAACCTGTATGCGGTCTCCCATCAGGCCAATGGCAAAAAGAACAATAAACTTCTCCATTTCCATAAGCCGGTGCGCAAGGTAGGCAAAGTCGCCCAGATAATGCTCCATGGAGGCTTCGGCCAGCACCACCTGTGTTCCGTTGATGGTGTAGGTTCTGGCCGATTCCAGCAGGCTGTTGAGAGCCTGTATGTGCAGGCTGGTCAGCTCGTGGGCGGCAAGGTCGTTGATGCGGTTAACGTCCATCCCTTGGCCAAGCAGCCATGCGGCAGCCTCAAAATCCGCCTTTGTGGTGGACGAATAGGTGAAGGAACCGGTGTCGCCATAGATGCCAAGCCCCAGCAGGGTGGCATCTTCCGCTTCAAGGCGGGTCCCGGCTTGGCTGAGATGTTGCACGATGAGGCTTGTGACAGACCCGGTCGGGGCGAAATACAGCTTGTCGGGGGTGATGTCGTCGCCCGATTCCGGGTGATGATCCCATATTTCTACACGCACGCCGGGGCGATCCAGCAACGGGGCCACATGACTGACCCTGCCGCGCTGGCGCGTGTCCACCACCACCAGCCGGTCAAAGGAATCCCAGTCCAGTGACGCGCTGTCGGAAAAATTGTAGGTCCCGGCATCAAGCGTTGCGTAAAGCTTTTGCAGGCCGCGCTCCTGACTGCCGGGAAAAAGCAGCACGTGAGGTCTGTACAGATGACGGGCAGCCAGCATGGCGGCAAAAGCGTCAAAGTCCGCATTGGCATGGCAGGTTATCAGCGTGGCTTTGTCAGCCTTCACATCGCTCACATCTGGCTCCGGGGATGGAATTTGCGGTGGATGCCACGCAGGCGTTCTGCCTGCACATGGGTGTATATTTCCGTCGCGCTGATGTCGGCATGCCCGAGCAGCAGCTGCACTGCCCGCAGATCAGCGCCGCCTTCGAGCAGGTGCGTGGCAAAAGAGTGGCGAAAGGTATGCGGTGAAACCGGACGGCGTATGCCTGCCGCCACAGCGTATTTTTTTACCATTTTCCAGATGTATTGCCGTGTCAGGGCACGGCCGGACCGGTTGACAAAAAGCTGGTTGCCGGTGGGCGAAAACGCCGGACGCCAGTCACGGATATAGTTTTCAAGCATGCCTTGCATAAGATCGTGCAACGGTACAAGACGCTCTTTGGCCCCCTTGCCGAAAACGCGCACCAGTCCGCGCTGCAGATCAAGATCGGGCAGGCAAAGGTCACACAGTTCAGACACCCGCAAGCCTGAGGCATAAAGCAGCTCAAGCATGCAGCGGTCGCGCTGGCCGCCCCTGTCGCGCATGTCGGGCTGTGCCAGCAGGGTTTCCATTTCTTCCCGGCTCAGCACTTCAGGCAGGTGCTGGGGCAGCCTGGGGTTGTCCAGCAATTGCGCCGGATTATTTTTTATGACGTTTTCCTGAATGGCAAAGTCAAAAAATGCCCGCAAGGCTGAAAGGCGGCGTGCCAATGTGCGCCCAGTGTTTTGCCGGGCACGCAACCATGCAAGATAAAGAAAAATTTCCTGTTCATCGGGCTGTTGCCCTGCTGCCTCGCCCTGGGCCAACTCCTGACGAAAGAGGAAAAAATTTTCAAGGTCCTGCCCATAAGAAGCGACTGTCTGAGGCGATAAGCCCCGCTGGGCCAGCAGATAATCCTGCCACAGCGGCAGCAGGGGGGCCAGCGGACAAAGAAGGGATGGAGCCGTGTCTTGCTTGATCATGCAAGCATGCTAGCCGCCTTGTGCCGTGCGGGCAAGTTTTTTACATATTCCACAGCTGTATGCGTGCGATAACGCCCGTGCGCGGCTTTTGTTCCTCCTGGGCCTGTGCTATCCACACCGGCAGATTTTGCAAAAAGTGAAAAGCAACAGGTATCCCTGCAAAAGGGGAGAGGATATGTCTGAAAATTCGCCGGAAGATTGCCTGCGGGCGTACGTGTGTCTTGGGTCCAACTGTGCAGACGCAAAAGAGATGCTGGCCCGCGCCCGGCAGAGGGTGGCCGCATTGCCCCGCATGCGCATCGGGGCGGCATCGGCTCTCTATTGCACCGAACCGCAGGACTACACCGACCAGTCATGGTTTTTCAATCAGGTGATCGAGCTTTTTCCCGATGCCTGCTGGACGCCGTGTTCTCTTGTGGATGCGCTGCTGGATATGGAGGCAGAGCTCGGGCGGGTGCGCAGTGCTGATCCGGCGTTGCGCTTCGGGCCGCGCACCATTGACGCCGACCTCCTGTTGTTTGGCGCAAAGCGTAGCGAAGACCCCCACTGTCTTGTACCGCACCCCCGCCTGACACAGCGGGCCTTTGCCCTTGTGCCGCTGCTTGATGTTGCCCCCCATGCGGTGATTGACGGCGTACCCGCTTCAGAATGGCTTTCGCGACTGCACTACAAAAAGGACGGGCAGAGAATTTCTCAGTGACTGAAGACAGGCCCTGTGGTAATCTTGCCCACGGCTTTCATGAATCTTGCCGGAAGCCGCACCAGAGCCGTACGCGCCCGTGCCCTGCACGGACCTAAGGAGCATGACAGATGTGGAAGTGGCTAATTCTTATTCTGGCGGGCTATGCCCTTTACCGCCTTTTTGCCAATGATGTGCTGAAAAAGAAAAAGGAAAACAAAGAAGATAACGCTGCCGAAATGGAACGCAAGATTGCCGCAGGCGAGATGGTCAAAGACCCCGAGTGCGGAACGTATGTTTCTGTTGAAGGCAATATTTCTGTGCGTGACGGGGAGACCGTCCATCGTTTTTGCAGCTACGAATGCCGCGACAAGTTTTTGCAGCGCCTTGAAGAGAGCGGCCGCGAACTTCCCCCGCGCGAATAACGCACACCATACTGTTCTATTTCACGGGTGAGAAAATGGCCTGAGGGCTGTCTTCTCACCCGTGTTTTTTGCCGCAACGGATCGCCAGTAACGGCTCTTCATGCCACACTGCCGGACACCCCGCGTCCGCTGCACGCTGCGGCAATCCGGCCGGGGCAGCGCGGGGCTGCCGGTGGTTTGTATCTGAAAACAGCCTGCGTCACTCCACAAAACAGCCTACGTCACGCCACAGAGTTTTTTTGCAAAATCCGACTGGTCCTGAAGGTCACCAAGCCGCAAGATTCCTTGTTCCCGCGCCATTTCTCTGGCGATAGCCATGAAAAGACGAATACGGTTCAGCTGATTGGCTTCACTGCTGCCGGGATCATAGTCAATGGCCATGATATTGGCCTGAGGGGCTGCCCGCCGTACGGTTTTGAATATCCCGCGACCCACCACATGGTTGGGCAGGCAACCGAAGGGCTGCAGGCAAAGGATGTCCTTTGCGCCATGATTGAGAAATTCCAGCATTTCTGCAGGCAAAAGCCAGCCTTCTCCTGCGGCGTTCCCCAGCGAAAGCATGGTTTCACCCATGCGGGCCAGGGTATCCACATGGGCCACCGGCATGACCCTGTCTGCCAGAGGTGAGCGTTCAAGGGCCTGTCGCATGCTTTTGCGCAGGCTTTCCACCTTTCTGATTATCAAAGCGCTGCCGAGAGCCCCCAGAGCGCTGCCGCCCTGACGTTGCCAGTCGTATATGGAGTCCCGCAGGCAATAAAGCATGAAGTTTGTAATGTCCGGCAACAGCGGTTCACCGCCTTCCTGACGGATAATGTCAACAATATGCCGATTGGCGTCCGGATGGTAGGTCAGCAGAATTTCCCCCACAACGGCAATGCGCGGGCGGCGTTCCGAATCCAGCCCTATCTGCTCGAAGTCACGCACAAGGCGTTGCATGCTGTGGCGGAACGCCCTGTCATCGCCCTGTCTTACAATGGGAGAAAGCACGCGCAGCCAATGGGCTGTCCTGTCTTCCGTGTCACCGGCGTGCCGTTCATAGGTCTGTGTAAAAAGTGAGAGGCGTTGCAGCATGTCGCCACCAAGCATGCCGAGCAGCATGCGGTGGAGCATGTCGCGACCGGGCCGAAAACCGGGATGCCCTTCTGTTCCCGCGGTGCTCAGGGTGAGGATGGGGATGGAATCAAGGCCGCATTCCAGCAAAGCCTTGCGCAGCAGGGCAGGATAGTTGCTGGCACGGCAGGGACCGCAGGTTTGCGAGAGCAAAAGCGCCACGCGCTGCGGGTCATATTCACCACTCTGCAGGGCATGCAGCAACTGGCCTATGGCGACAATGGCCGGATAGCAGGCATCGTTGTTTACATATGCCTGACCAAGACTGATGGCCTCAGGGCTGACATGGGGCAGCAGTCTGATGCTGTGCCCGCTGCCCGCGACACCTTCCGTGATCAGCGAAAAATGCAGTGGGGCCATCTGCGGCACAAGAATAAGCCGTGACTGGGCATCTTTTCTGGTAAAGACAGCAGGAGGCGGGGGTTGCGCGTGGACAACGGCTTTTTCTCCGCGTTTCTGGGCCACGGCCAGCAGTGAACGGATGCGGATGCGCGCTGAAGCCAGCGCGTTGCCCTCATCCATTTTAATCAGGGTGTAGAGCTTGCCGCATTCCTGCAACTGTTCACGTACCTGATCTGATGTGATGGCATCAAGCCCGCAGCCGAATGACGTAAGCTGAACAAGCTCGATGCGGGCATTGCCGTGTGCAGCCTGCCCCACCCAGGCAGCGGCCCGATAGAGGCGCGCGGGGTACGTCCACTGGTTTCGCACGCGCAGGCCGGGAACAGACATTTTCTGCAGCCATGTCCGGGGCAAACAGTCTTCGCTCAAAACCGTGGCTCCAAGCGAGGCTATGAAGTCCGGCAGGCCATGATGCACCTGGGGGTCGGCATGATAGGGGCGGCCCGCCAGCACAACCAGCGCTCCTCCCTGACGGCTTGTTGCGTTGTACAGCTTTTTCGCCTCGTTGCGAAGCTCGCTCAGGTAATGCTCCTGCTCGCACCGCGCGGCTTTTATGGCCGCGCGCACTTCCCCTCTGGGCAGGTCCATCTCATGGCAGATGTTACGGACAAGAGAGCCGGTGTGGTTGAGATTGACAAAGGGAGTGTGCATGACGACCTTGCCTGCGGCAAGTTCGGGCAGATTTTCTCGCACAACCTGAGGATATCCGCAGGCAACAGGGCATGAAAACGCATCGCACATCTCGTCGAACTCTTTGGCTTCACGGGGGATGCATGGCAGAAAAATGCGCTTTGCACCTGCCTCGATGAGAGCGAGCACATGCCCGTGCGCCAGCTTGGCCGGGTAGCAGACACTCTGCGAAGGTACGGAGGCCAGCCCACGGGCGAACAGGGCACGATTTGTGGGTGGGGAAAGCTCAACCCGGAAGCCCAGTTCCGTAAACAGAGTGAACCAGAAAGGGTAGTGCGAATAGATTGTGAGCACGCGCGGGATGCCCAGAACACCTCGCGGGGCGTTTTCCACGGGCAAGGGCGTGTAGTTGAACAGCCGACGGTATTTCCAGTCATAAATATTGGGAGCTTTTTCAGCTTTCTTCGTGCCGCTGTTGGCGAACCTGTCGCAACGATTGCCCGAAAAATGCCGCTCGCCATGCGAGAAACGGGTTTCCGTAAGAAGGCAGTTGTTGCCGCAATCGCGGCAGCGAAAGCTGCGGCTGCGCATCTCGAGGCCGCGTATGCGTTCAGCCGTTATGGGCGACCGATGCTCCTCCTGGGCCGGTCGCGCTTCAAGGGCCGTCAGGGCAGCGCCGTACGCCCCCATAAGCCCGGAAGACACCGGACGGTGTACATGATGCCCCAGGGTACGCTCCATGGCGCAGAGCAGGGCATCATTGAGGAACGATCCGCCCTGCACCACCACATGCTGTCCCAGTTCGTCCACATTTTTTATGCGCAGGACTTTGTCCAGAGCATTACGCACCACGGAATAGCACAGGCCCGCGGCAATATCGGCGGCCTTCATGCCCTCTTTTTGCGCCTGAGTGACCTTGGAATTCATGAACACCGTGCAGCGCGATCCCAGATCAGCCGGATGTTCGGCATAAAGGGCGGCCCGCACAAATGCGTCCATGTCCATGCCGAGGCCGATGGCAAAGCTTTCAAGAAAAGCTCCGCAGCCGGCGGAACAGGCTTCGTTGAGGCTCACACTGGTAATGACGCCGTTTTCTGCCTTGAGGCACTTCATGTCCTGCCCGCCGATGTCAATGACATAGCTGACTTCCGGAACAATGCGGTGAGCGGCCTTGAAGTGCGCCAGAGTTTCAACGGTCACGCAGTCGAGCTTCAGGGCCGCTTCGGCAAGCTGGGCGCCATAGCCTGTGGCTGCAGCACCCGCAAGCCATGCCTGCGGCGGAATCTGCTCAAGCATGTCTGCCAGGGGCGGCAAAAGAACCTGCAGGGGGTTACCGCCATTGGAGACATAGCATGACGCCAGCAGGCGCTGCTGACTGTCCATAAGGGCGGCTTTGACTGTGGTGGAACCCAGGTCAAGGCCGAGATATAAAGGCCCCTGGGCTTCGCTGAGAGCTGCTCTGGGCAGCCTGTCGTCAGAATGGCGTTTTTTGAAGGTTTCGTATTCATCCGGGTGGGCAAAAAAGCGGGGCAGGGCCTTGGTCAGCGGGCTGGCCCGCTCGCGCGACAGGCTGCGGGCCTGCCCGGCCAGAGCGTCCAGGCGCACCAATGGCATTTCCGCCTGCATGCCCGCTACGCACAGGGCTGCCCCGTGTGCAGCGGCGCATTGGGCGTGTGGCAGATGGGCAATTTCTTCTTCGCCAAGGCTCAGGGCCTTGATGAAAAGAGCTTTCAACTGCGGCAAAAAATGCAGCGGCCCCCCAAGAAACGCCACGGTTCCCTCTATGGGGCGACCACAGGCCAGACCACCGATGGTCTGTTCAACCACAGCCTGAAAAATGGACGCGGCAATATCTTCGCGGGCCACCCCGCCGTTCAGCAGGGGAACAATATCCGTCTTGGCGAAAACACCGCAGCGTGATGCAATGGGGTAAAGGGTGGTGTGGCGGGAAGCCAGTTCGTTGAGGCCCTGCGCATCCGTACTGAGCAGGCGGGCCATCTGGTCTATAAAAGCGCCCGTGCCGCCCGCACAGGATTCATTCATGCGCAGTTCCACGTCCTGCCCAAGGTAGAGCAGCTTGGCGTCTTCGCCCCCCAGCTCCACAGCCACGCTGGTATGCGGGGCAGCGGCAGAAACGGCTCGCGCCGTGGCAAGCAGTTCCTGCACAAAAGGCAGACCAAGCGCTTCGCCAAGATCCAGCGCGCCCGAACCGGTGATGGCACAACGCACGGGCAATAAGGGATATTTTTGCGCCAGTTCATCCAGAAGAGCAGACAAAGTGGCTCTGACAGCGGTTCCGTGACGACGGTACATGGTTTCAATAACCACTCCCTCGGCGTCCAGAAGTGCCAGCTTGACGGTGGTGGAACCTATGTCCAGACCAAGAAATGCCGCAGGATGTGGAGACACAGGTAAGTCCTCACATTTCTGTGTGTTAGTGGGAGTAGACGAATCGAGCCTATCATAAGGAAAATTCCTGATTATGGAAAAGCCGTGATATTTTCCAGCTATACACTTAAGATATACTGCAAGCGGTGTTAAATACAAGCCCCCGGTTGCCATAAAAAAGCCGTGCCTCCTGCATGAACCGGAGTACCGGGTCCAACGCAAAAGGCACGGCGCAAACATTGCCGTGGCGATTTTTATTGGGCCACGGACGCCTCAAGGCGGCTGGTGATATTGTCGCGAATCCATTTGGGGTCAAGCCATTCAAGGGGGGTAACCTCAACGCCGCCCACCATGATGCCAAAATGCAGGTGGTCGCCAAAAGCGAGGCCGGTGGTTCCTGTATGCCCTATGGTCTGGCCTTTTTGTACCACATCGCCCGCGTTGACCATCGAGTCATTGAGATGCGAGTAGAGGGACATCAGCCCAAGACCGTGGTCAATAACCACAAGATTGCCATAAATGCCCAGATCGCCGCTGAATATCACACGCCCGCTGTTGGCGGCAGGCACATCGTCGTTGCGCACAGAGGCAAGGTCAAAGCCCAGATGGTATGATTCGCCCACGAGCTTGCCCTGATAGTGATAAAAACGGTGGTCTGCAAAACCGGCGCGCGGAGCGGAGCGGGGCATGCGCTGGAAAACGCCGCTCCAAAGCATGGCAGAAGCCGTGTCCCTGCTGATGTTGCGCAGGTCTTCCACATTGGCCGCACGCACCTGATTGTTGATATACAGGTAGCACTCCAGCGGATTGGCGGCGTTGGGCGCAAGGTGGCGCAGCTTGTTTTCCACGTTCAGCAAAAAGTCGTCGCTCAGTTCAAGGCTGTCGCTTTTAAAGGTGCGCTCAAAGGCCATGACCGTCAGACGGTTCTTGGTGACGTTGCCCGCAAGGTCGGTGGCCGTTATCTCCACGCTGTTCTTGTAGTCCTTGGCGGTCATCGTGTAGGGATAAGGGAAAAAGCAGATATAGCTTCCGTCTTTCTGCAGGTAGCCCGGCACAAAGTAACCGGCCACCAGCACGCCGCTGTTGGTGACGTCTTCGTCAACCGTATAGCGAACGACAGCCGCGCCGCCACGCCGCACATTGGGGGGCAGGGTTTTGACAGATATGCGCGGGGGTTGCGTGTCCAGACGCATGGGAAGCTGCACAGTACGGGTATTGCCCTGACCGAATCCGGCCAGAGAACCGTCCGTTGCGCGTATCTCAAGGTCAAAGGCGCCTTCACGCAGGTTGGCGTCTTTCAGCGGAACGTCAACAGTGCGTTCGGGCAGATATTGATCAAAATGTTTGTTGAAAATAACGTTAAGTACGTTATTCTTTCGAACGCCAACTGTAACAGAACGAATTCCTGAAGGATCCTTCATGCTGATTTTGAGCACGCTGGCGGGGGAAACTCTGCCGGTATTGGGCGAAACATCAATAACAGGGCCGTCAAGGTCCTTAAAAAATGTGTAGCCGCCTACACCAAGAGCGGCGACCACCAGAATACCCAAGACCGATGAAAACATACTTTTTCTTTGCATTACAGGCTCCTCATTAAACTCCGTCAAAGCCTTGCATAAAGAAAGCCAATTTTCAAGGAAAAGTCTGGAACTTTTATAGCGTCCCGTTAAAGCCGCAGGGCACATTGACTTGACGCCCAAAATCTGTTTTCACTTCCGCAGTATGCAAAACGCCAGACACACAGGCCCAAGAGCGCCGCAACGTACAAGCAGCCCCGTGGTGGATCCCAAACGCCTGCGGCGGCGCATGGTGCGTGAACAACTTGAAGCCAGAGGCATAAATGATGCCGAGGTACTGGCCGCCATGAGCGCCGTGCCGCGTCACCTGTTTGTGCAGGAAGCTCTGCGCGCCCAGGCATATGAGGACACACCGCTGCCCATTGGTTACGGCCAGACCATTTCGCAGCCCTATGTGGTTGCCCTGATGAGCCAGATGCTTGAAGTACGCCGCGGCATGCGTGTACTGGAAATCGGCACGGGCTCGGGCTATCAGGCCGCGGTGCTGGCAACTATGGGCTGCACCGTTTTCACAGTGGAGCGCTTGCGCGAGCTGTACCAGAGCACAGGAGCCCTCCTGGGACAACTGGGCCTGCGCGGCATACACATGCAGCGAAGGGACGGTACGCTGGGCATGCCTGAGGCCGCCCCCTTTGATCGAATCATCGTCACGGCGGGCGGGCCGGAAGTGCCACGCCCCCTGACAGACCAGCTGGACGAGGGCGGCATTCTGCTTATACCCGTGGGACCCCGCCCCCGCGCACAGCGGCTCATGCGCTTCCGCAAGGCGCAGGGCCGCATGATCGGGGAAGACCTCGGCCCCGCTATTTTTGTGGACCTGGTGGGCGACCACGGCTGGTAGCACGGCCTCTCGCCATCAACAACAAGGAGATGTCATGGCTTCCTGTTCTTCCTGTTCCTCATCTTCATCCTGTCCAAGCGCAACGGGCAAGGGTGGAGACGGACAATGCACCGACCCTGTAGCCCGGCAGGACAAAGTCATCGCCGACAGGCTCGGGCATATCCGGCACAAGCTTTTTGTCATGAGCGGCAAGGGCGGGGTGGGCAAAAGCTCCGTTACGGTCAATACGGCTGCGGCTCTGGCCCGGCGCGGCTTCAAGGTGGGCATTCTTGATGTGGACCTGCACGGCCCCAGCGTGCCCAACCTGCTGGGCCTCACAAGCACGGTAGAAATGGATCCCGGTGGCGAGCTCATGCTGCCTGCGGCCTATGACGAAAACCTGTCGGTCATCTCCATGGATTCCCTGCTTCAGGACAAGGATCAGGCCATCCTGTGGCGAGGCCCCAAAAAAACCGCCGCCATCAGACAGTTCATTTCGGACGTAAAATGGGGCGACCTTGATTTTCTGCTTATCGACTCGCCTCCCGGCACGGGCGATGAGCATATGACCGTCATGCAGGCCATTCCCGATGCGCTTTGTGTGGTCGTGACCACGCCGCAGGAAATTTCTCTGGCAGACGTACGCAAGGCCATCAATTTTCTTCAGTACACCAATTCCAACGTGCTTGGCGTGGTGGAGAACATGAGCGGCCTTGTATGCCCGCATTGCCATGAAGAAATTGATCTTTTCAAAAAAGGCGGCGGCAAGGAGCTTGCCCATCGCTATGGACTCAAGTTTCTTGGGGCCGTCCCTCTGGATCCCACCACTGTGGTCGCCGCAGATCGCGGAGTTCCGGTGGTCTATCTGGAAGCGGAAAGCCCGGCCAAAACCGCTTTCCTCGAACTGGCGGATACCATCGCCAGCGCCTGCGACAGCAGCCTGGAGGCCCTGGCATCAACGCATGCCTAGCAATGGCCTGCCCCCACAGGGCGCGACCAGTCACGGCGCGGCCTGTTTGATCAGCTGCAGGCGCACAAAGCCACGCAGCAGCATGACGGCAACCATTTCAGAGCACAAAAACTTCCCTGTCGGACGGTGCAGTCCGGCAGGGGAGTTTTTTTCTTCTTTTCTCCCGTCTGCTTTTATGTTATTTGGACAAAAATTCTCAGGGAGAGTCAAAATAAATACAATGCTTAACCTTGCTAATAAAATTACGCTGTTACGTATTCTGATGACCCCTCTGGTGGTTTTGCTGCTCTACTTTGAAGGTCCGACCGTGTGCAAGATCGCGGCTCTGGCCTTTATGTTTGCCTCATTTACGGACTGGGCTGACGGCTATGTGGCCCGGCGCTCCAACATGGTTACCAGCATGGGCAAGTTTTTGGACCCGCTGGCCGACAAGGTGCTGATCTGCTCCGTGCTCATCATGTTTGTCCAGCTTGGCTGGACTCCGGCCTGGATTGTGATCATCATGGTGTGCCGCGAACTTGTGGTTACAGGTCTTCGCGCCATCGCCATTGACGAAGGCATTGTTCTTGCCGCCGACAAGTTCGGCAAGGCCAAGACTGTCCTGCAGATTTTTGCCGTTGTTCCTCTGGTGCTGCACTATCCCCTGTGGGGCATGGACCCGCAGCCCATCGGCCAGGTGCTGCTGTACGCCGCACTGGTTCTGGCGCTTATTTCCGGCGCCAACTATTGCTATGATTTCTACCGTCGCACCCGTGAACGCAAGGATTCCGGCAAGGCATGAGCACGTTGCAGATACGCCTCAAAAACTGCATCCAGACCATACTGGAACTGGAGCCGGATATGAAAGCCGGCGTTTGGGGGCGTTATTTCGACTCAGAGCTGAGTTCTCTCAAAGACTATCTTTCTCAGGTTGACCAAATGGATCTGGCTGAAGAAGATGTTCAGCGGCTCGAAAACGCTACCGCGACCTTTCTTGCGGAACTGAAACTTTCCCGCAAGGGCAAAACTCAAAAAAGACGGCTTTTGCAATAATGTTCTGGCGTTCTTTCATACTTGTCGTTCTGGGGCTGATCAGCGTAGTGCTCTTCAGCCGCATGGTCTGGGGGCCAACCGGCCTGCTCGAGTATCGTGAGCTTAAACGACAGTATGCTGCACTGGAAAATCAGATCGCCGCTCTGGACGCGGAAAATCTGGCCCTCAGCCGTGAGATCCGCCTTTTGCAGTCAGACAATCAATATGTGGAGAAAGTCATCCGGCAGCGTCTGCATTATGTGCGGGACAATGAGGTGCTTTACCTTTTTGACGCATCGGCCAAGCCCCATCGGGAGCCGTAGTATATGACAGAAAAAATTGAGTGGTATAAGGAAGTTCTGGATCTGGAGCCCAACTCCAAGGTCTTTTTTCCGCTGGCGCGCCTGCTGGCGGAAGCACAAAGGACTGACGAGGCTGTTGAGGTTCTGGAACGGGGCTTGAAACGGCACGATGAATTTCTTGAAGCCCGTATATTTTTAATCGAGCTGCTTTACAGGGCCGGCGAACAGAGCGCGTGCGAAAAGCAGGTCGAAAAGCTCAGCAAAATGCTGACGGCGTATGCCGGATTCTGGCAGGCCTGGGCCGCCAGCCTTGCCTCGGAGGCACATTCGCCCGACGCTGCGGCCGTGATGAATTTTCTGGCCCTCAATTTCGCCCGTGGCCCGGTATCGCTGCAGGAAGTGATGGAGCGGGGCGTCAGCAGCTTTCTCGATCAGGATGCCGCGCCCAGTGCGCAACGTCCGGTCAAGCATGAAGCAGGCCTCGGCAGCCCTGATCACGCACCCGAAAAAGTTCATGCTTCACCTGAAGTCCATGATGCGGCCATTTCTGCCAGTCATCCCGCAGACTTCTCCCTCGAGCATGCCGACATGGCCCTGCGCCATCCGGATTTCAGGGATGAATCTCCGGCAGAGCCTGAAGACAGCACCACCAGCGCTGCTCCTGTGGATCACACGTTCGCTGCTGTCCATTCCGCCCATCAGCATCTGGCACAGGAGCATCTGACGCACGACGAACTTGCGGCTTTTGACCCCGACGCCCCCCTGCCGGAAGGCAATGCCTTGCCGGAACGCTCCGATGTCGCAACAGACCGGCAGCCTCTTCCTGTAGTGCCTGCGACCACAGAAGAAGCACCTGAGCCGGAAGCTGACGCAGAAAATCTTGCAGCCTATGGCGATGATGCAAGCGAAGAGGGCGAAGAGCGTTTTTCCCTGCGTACACGCTCCATGGCCGAGGTCCTTGCTGAGCAGGGCGACACCAAGGGGGCGCTGGACATCTATCACGAGCTGGCAGCCGCTGCCACTGCGCCGGAAGAAAGCGCAGACCTGCGCCAGAGAATAGCTACCCTGAATGCACGTCTGGGCAGCGCGCAGCCGGAAGAACCGGTCCGGGATGCCACTGGGGCCGAAGCCTCAAGCGGCAAAGACAAACTTATAAGCATGCTCGAGGCGCTGGCGGAACGTGTAGAAGCCAGGGCACACAGCTGACAATTTCCAGGCCACACATCTATCTGTACCGACAGGGCGCTGACAAGCTCTGTATCGCTGTCTGACGGCGCTTTACCATTCGCGCGGAGCCAGCCCGGCAATAATGCCTGGCAGCTCTAAAGCTGAGGGAGAACACGGTGTTCAAATCATATCTGCGGACCACACTCATGCTGGCTGCTGCCGCCCTTCTTGTTGCAGGTTGCAGCTCGTACCAGCCAACCAAGAATGCATGGAAGTCCACCAAGGGATTCTGGAATACGTATGTCAGCCCGCCGGCTTCGGTGGACTATGACGAGAAAGGTGAACTTTCGCCGCAGGCATTGGCCCTGACGCATAGCATGATGGGGATTGATGTGGAGCTGAGCCGCCTTGAGCGTGTCATGCTCAATGCCGACAAGCCACCCACGCGCGACTGGATTGTCGCGTTCTTCAACAATTTCCCCTGGGTCAGCGGCTTTGCCGGCGTCAAGTACGACGGAACCATTCTTGGGCAGGAGCCAGCCAACCCGACCAAGCAGCTTGACTTCATCCCTCTGCTTTACGAAGACAAAAAGCAGAGCAGCCGCGCTTTGAGGGCCGATGTTCAGCCGTCGCCCCTTGGGCCGGAGGTGCTGCTGGCCGCGCCTCTTTATGACGGCGTTGACTTTTTGGGCGTGGTTGCCACCTATTTTGACATGCGCACGCTCATGCAGTACTCCGGCAGCCCGGAAAACGTGGTCATTCTTTCCCCCCAGGCCCTGCTGTGGCCCGGAAAGTATGATTTTGCCGCCACGCCCCTTGCTGGCGTGAACTGGGATGAAGCTGTTACCAAAAGCTCTTCAGGCACATGCACCAACGTAAACGGCACATTCTATTATCTTGTCCGCTACCTGGGCAACCTCCCGCTTGTCTTTGCCGTTGCCGAAAAAGGCTCCTTCCCCGAAGGTGGCGGCAATGTGGATCAGGGGCTGGCGTTTTTCCCGAAAGAACGTGAAAAGCTGCCGCCACCGCCCCAGCCCGAACGCAAACGCAAGAACCTTGACGGCCCCGCCATGTCTGTGCCCACGCCCGGCGATGCGGTTACCGCCGGTGGTGAAGCTCCGCGTGTTGCTGGTGCGCCCTCTCACGACATTCAGCCCGGCAGCAACGACAGCGTGTTGCTCAAAAACAAGCGCAACGAGAAGGGCAGGGTTCAGGAACGTCAGCTCGAAGGTGAAAATGTGCCTGTAGAAAGGGTGCAGCGGCCACGCCGTGCGGCTCCCCAGACACAGCCCGACACAGACGCCGGCAGGCCGAGTCCCTTTGGCCCGCGCGAAGAACGGCCCACGCTCGTCATGCCCAGCCCCTTTGGGCCGCGCGCCGATGACGCCGAAGCAAGCAAGGCCGGAACAGCCAAGGGAGAAGGCGGCAAGGAAAATTCCGCCCCTGTGGATGAAGCCGCCAAGGCTTCGCCCCCGCCCGCCGAAAAGCCGAGCGAAAAGCCCGCGCAGGAAGAGACCGGTGCTGCCGCCCCCTCCGGCGGCGCGCAGGACAGCAGCGCCGCACCGGATACTTTGCCGGGCGGACGGCCAAGCCCCTTTGGGCCACGGAACTGACGCATAGCATGAAACTTGCGCCGGGGCGGCGCAAGCCTTTAGGTACACGGAACATCTGTTTTTTGCAGGAGGCCAGCATGGCTGACATCACGGTCACGGAACATCTGCTGCTGCATCAAAAGCGCACCCCGCAGGCCACGGGGCAATTTACCGGCTTGCTGTATGACCTTATTCTTTCCGGCAAGAGCATTTCCCGTCGCATCAACAAGGCGGGGCTGCTGGATATTCTCGGGGGCACGGGCGAAATCAACGTGCAGGGCGAGAATGTTCAGAAAATGGACACGATCGCCAATCGCATCATGCTGTACCGCATGGAGCGTTGCGGCGCATTGTGCGCCATGAGCTCGGAAGAAGAGGCCGATCTTATCCGCGTTGCCCCGGAATTTCCCCGTGGCGACTATATCTTGATTTTTGACCCGCTGGACGGCTCATCCAACATTGATGTCAACATCAATGTCGGCACCATTTTTTCCATTTTGCGCCGCCCTGAAGGACATTCGGGTGAAGTGACCCTGGACGAAGTGCTGCAGCCGGGCAACAGGCAGGTGGCGGCAGGCTACATTCTGTACGGCCCCTCCACCATGCTTGTGCTCAGCACAGGGCAGGGGGTGCATGGCTTTACCCTGGACCCCGGCGTGGGCGAATTTCTGCTTTCCCACCCCAACATGTCCATTCCCGAGCAAGGCTATATCTACTCGGTCAATGAAGGGAACTGGAAAAACTGGGACGCCCCGGCCCGCGAAGCCGTCAACTGGTTTCACGGCTGTGAGACTTCAGACGGAAAGCCGTATTCTTCTCGCTATGTCGGCGCGCTTGTTGCGGATTTTCACCGCACGCTCATCAACGGCGGCATTTATATGTATCCGCCGGATGCGAAAAAGCCCAACGGCAAGCTGCGCCTCATGTGCGAAGCCGCACCGCTGGCCTTTCTTGCGGAGCAGGCGGGCGGCAGGGCCATCGACGGCAGGGGGCGGATTCTTGAAAGGGTTCCCGAACATCTGCACGCACGTACGCCATTGTTTATAGGTTCTGCCAAAGACGTGGAAGCCGTTGAAAGCATTTACGCCAGGCATGCAGGCCTGACAGCCTGACCACAAGTTGCGCGAAACTCAGGAGCCGCGCCGAACACGGCTCCTGAGTTCTGTTGAAAGAGAGACCATATGCTTTGCCTCGGCATTGAAAGTTCCTGCGATGAAACCGCACTGGCCCTCGTGGAAGATGGCCGTCTGCTTCACTCCGTATTATCCACACAAGCTGACATGCACGCACTTTTTGGCGGCGTTGTGCCCGAGCTGGCATCTCGTGAACACTACCGCTACATCGGTCCCCTGTTTGACGAACTGATGCGGCGCAGCGGCAAAAAAAATGAAGACATTGACCTCGTGGCTGTGGCTCGGGGACCTGGGCTGCTGGGCAGTCTTCTGGTGGGCGTGGCCTTTGCCAAGGGGCTTGCCTTCAGTTTGGGCGCACGTTTTATCGGCGTCAATCATCTTCAGGCGCATCTGCTGGCAGCCGGACTGGAGCAGCCCCTGAAATTTCCCGCCCTGGGTCTGCTGGTATCCGGCGGCCATACGCATCTGTACCATATGGAAAGCCCGTGGGAATGCCTGCCCCTTGGCCGCACACTGGATGATGCAGCGGGGGAGGCTTTTGACAAGGTCGGCAAAGTGCTCGGTCTGGCCTATCCCGGAGGGCGACTTATGGACGCTCTTGCCGGAGAAGGGCGGGCAGAGGGCATTGCCTTTCCCCGTCCCTATCTGGATAATGACAATCTGGATTTCAGCTTCAGCGGATTGAAAACCGCCGCCAGTACCTATATTCAGCAATATCTCAAGGATGTGGCCTGGCCGCGCCCTCTGAGCGCAACGGCTGATGCCCCGCAAGAGCTGAAGGACTGCTGCGCCGCCTTCAATCTGGCCGTAGTGGACACGCTCTGCGCAAAGGCAGCGCGAGCACTGGACAGAAATCCGCAGTTGAAATATCTGATTCTTGCTGGCGGCGTGGCCTGCAACTCGCTGCTGCGCCGACGCGTTACCGAGCTTATGGAGCGCAGGGGCGGCCATGCCATCATTCCCGGCCCGCACCTGTGCACAGACAATGCGGCCATGATAGCCTATGCGGGCTGGCAGCTCGGAAAAAAGGGCTATTACCATCAATTGCATATGGAAACAGTCCCTCGCGGGCGCGCGCTGCCTGACGATATGAGGCGCAGCCGCGAATACGCTGAAGACCTGTCAGAAACATGAGATTGTCTTGACAGTCAGGTCTTTGGAAACTACTCTTGATCAATACAGAGGCCTCGGAATCCATATCCCGAAGCTTCGGTTTTCCGCCTCTGCGCCCTTTCGGGCATGCAGTGCGCAACATAAACCTAAGGAGATAGTTATGGCTGAACAGGTCACTGACGCCACCTTTGAAAGTGTTGTCCTCAAGTCCGATTTGCCGGTTCTGCTTGACTTCTGGGCGCCCTGGTGCGGTCCCTGCCGCGCTGTTGGCCCCATCATTGACGAGCTTGCCACCGAATATGCAGGCAAGGTGCGCATCGTCAAGATGAACGTGGATGAAAATCCCGCTACCCCCACAAAATTCGGCATTCGCGCCATCCCCACCCTTGTGCTTTTCAAGAACGGCGAAACTGTCGAACAGATCACCGGCGCTGTGACCAAGGCCGCCATGAAGGATCTGCTTGATACCAAGGCTCTGGCATGAAAGCGTACGATGCCGTTGTGATCGGCGGCGGCCCCGCCGGCGTTACCGCAGCCCTGTATCTGGCGCGCTCAGGTTGCAGCGTTCTTATGCCGGAGCGTCTGACCTCCGGCGGGCAGTTGCTGCAAACCGAAGCGCTCGAGAACTACCCGGGCTTTCCCAAGGGCATCAAGGGCTATGAACTCGCCGACCTCTTCGCCGCACATCTCGAAGGTTTGCCGATAGACAGGCCCGCCACCGTGGTTGAATCCATTACCGGCTCGGCGGGCCGGTTTACCGTAAAAACCTCAGACGGAGAATACGCGTGCAAGACCGTGCTGGTCTGCTCTGGGGCCAAACATCGCCACCTGGGGCTTGAAGATGAAGACAGGTTGCGTGGAAAGGGTGTTTCCTACTGCGCGCTTTGCGATGGCAACTTCTATCGCAACCAGTCTGTGGCCGTGGTGGGCGGCGGCAATGCCGCCATGGAAGAAAGCCTCTATCTCTCCAAGATAGTGAGCAAGCTTCATCTCATCCACCGACGCGACAGCTTCCGGGGTCTTAAAGTATATGAAGAAAGGCTCGAAAGCATGCCGGATAAAGTCAACATCATGCGCAGTTCGGTTATTACGAAACTGCACGGTGAAGACTTTTTGACCGGACTGACCGTAAGGAATCTTCTGAACGGTCAGGAAGAACTGCTGCCTGTTGACGGACTGTTCATTTATGTGGGCTTTGCCCCGGTAACGGACTTCCTTCCTCAGGACATCGTGCTTGATGAGCAGGGCTTTATCGTGACAGATACAGAAATGCGCACCAGCATTCCCGGCATTTTTGCCGCCGGTGACATCCGCTCAAAGCTTTGCCGCCAGGTCATAACCGCCGCCGGCGACGGCGCAACCGCCGCCCAAGCGGCATTTGTCTTTTTGGAACAGCTCAATGCATAAAAAATTGTTACGCTCCATCTTGCTTGTCATGAGCATGCTCATGGCTTCCGGCTGCGGCATTATCGATATGATATATCTGCCGCCTGCTGAAGACACTGCGCAGGAAATTTTTGAGGCCGCCAACGACGCCATGAGTGAAAAAAACTATGTGCGGGCAGTGGAGCTATACAATAAGCTGCGCGATACCTATCCCTTCAGCCCTTATACCATTGATGCGGAACTTTCCCTGGGCGATGCGTATTTCCTTGATGAGGAATACGAACTGGCCGCAGAAAGTTACAAGGATTTCGAATCGCTGCATCCCAGGCATGAGGCCATCCCCTACGTGCTGTATCAGACGGGCATGTCCCTGCTGAAACAGTTCCGCTCCATTGACAGGGCGACAACGGAATTGCAGGAAGCATACGACTACTTTAATCGTCTGCACCAGATGTATCCGGATTCTCCCTATGCCAAGGGCGCGGAAGAGCACATGATAACCTGCCGGAAGCTCATGGCCGAACACGAACTCTATATCGCAGACGTGTTCTGGCACATGAAAAAGTATGGCCCGGCCTGGCACCGTTACGAATTTATCGTAAAGAATTTCCAGGATGTGCCGGGAGTGGCTGAACACGCCAAGGAAAAAAGCCTTGCCGCCTACCATTTCTACAAGGAAGAGCAGGCCAAGGAAACACGGCAGAAACGTCAGGGGTCCTGGCGAGAATGGTTCAAGTGGTTGTAGGAACGAAAGACAAAAGCCCCTCCGGGGGCTTTTTTTACTAGCGGGGTCGCGTCATGTCCGGTTCGATGGAAGCCAGTGCTGAAAAAAATCGTGCGGCACTCACGTCTTTATGGGCGGCTTTTGCCCTGACTGCGGTCAAGCTCGCTGTGGGGCTGCATACCAACAGTCTGGGCATTCTGTCTGAAGCTCTTCACAGCGGCCTTGACCTGCTGGCAGCTGCCATGACTCTTGCCGCAGTGCGCGTGGCGTCCAGACCTGCAGACGCACGGCATCCCTACGGGCATGGCAAGATAGAAAATCTTTCAGCGCTGGCTCAAACCCTGCTGCTGCTTTTGACCTGCTTTTGGGTTGTTCATGAAGGGGTGGACCGCCTTTTGGCCGGTGCAAGCCCCGTAACGCCTTCCCTGTGGGGCGTTGGAGTCATGACCCTTTCAATAATCATTGATGTCAACAGGGTTCGTGTACTGCGGCGAGTGGCAAAAAAATACAAAAGTCAGGCGCTTGAAGCTGATGCGCTGCATTTTTCCACCGACATTCTATCCTCGGCCGTGGTGCTGGCTGGTGTTCTTGCCGTATGGCTGGCTTCTGCCCTCAATATTCCGGGGCCGATGCATGACATGCTGATTCAGGCCGACACCGTGGCAGCCCTGATCGTCGCCATCATCATTTTTCGGGCCAGCGTACGCATGGCCCGGCAGGCTGTGGACATCCTCATGGACTCCGGCTCCATGCGTGAACAGCAGGCCGTCATAAAGGCCGTGGGGCGTGTTCCCGGCATTACCAATGTGCGCGATGTACGCTTGCGCACCAGTGGCCCCACCAGTTTCGTAGACCTGACCGTGGGTGTTGAACCGGGCATACAGGTCAGCGAGGGGCACAAGCTGGCCCACGCTGCGGAAGAGGCCGTGGCCTCAGTGCTGGAGGACGCGGATGTAACCGTTCACGTAGAGCCCTACAGCGCCGATGATGACAGGCACTGCGACCCTTTTGTTCAGGTGCAGCACACTGCCTGGAAACACGCCCTGGCAGTCCACAACGTGCATATCCTGCGGTCGGCCGGAAACTGTTTTATTGAACTGCATGTCGAGCTTCCCGGCAAAATGTCTTTTGTTCAGGCGCACAACCGCGTCATGGAATTTGAAGAGGATTTGCGAAAATCTTTGCCCGGAAGCGAGGTCGTGAGCCACCTTGAACCGGAAGGCACAGCCTGTGCTCTGGCATACGGAGCTTCGGTTTCAGTGCCGTATGCCGAGATGGTCTGGCGCGAAATAGAAGCTGTGCTGGCAAAAGAACCTCTGGCTTGCAACCCGCACAGTTTTTCTACCTACGAATCGCCGGAACAGGGTATCTGCATTTCCTTCCATTGCGATGTGGACGCCACGCTGAATGTTGAAGAGGCGCACACCGTATGCATGCGCCTTGAAAAACAGCTGCGGCTCAGCGCGCCGCAATTGGGGCGCATCATTATACATATGGATCCCGGCGCACGTCACGAAAGAGAGCAGGGCGGCGCGCCGCGTGCTTCAGACGTGACGCCCGGCCCGGTTGCCTGATAGCCTACTCTGCGCTTTCCGCTGAAGGCGCAGCAGCCCCGGCCGCCCGGGCCAGTTCGTCCCACAGGCGATCAATGCCCAGCCGACTGCTGGATGAAGTTAACACAGGGCAAATTCCAAGGATGTTTTGCCATTCTTTTTGCCTTGCCATACGCTCACGCTGATTGCATTTGTCGGCCTTGGTCAGGATGGGAACCAGAGCCAGACCATGCACCTGAGCAAAGGACGCCAGATTCAGATCAAGCTGCTGCGGACTGAGCCGGCAATCCAGCAAAAGGGCCAGAGCCTTGAGGCTGGCACATTCCGTCAGATACCGCTCCAGCAGCTTTGCCCATTTCTCTCTTTCGCTGTGGCTTGCGCGGGCATAGCCATAGCCGGGCAGGTCAACAAGATAGAAATGAAACGGTTCAACCAGATAAAAGTTGACAGATCGAGTTTTTCCGGGGGTAGAGCTGACTTTGGCCAACTTTTTTCTGCCGGCCAACGCGTTGACCAGAGAGGATTTACCCACATTTGAGCGCCCGGCCAGAGCTATCTGGGCCTCGGGGCGCGCAGTAAGCTGATCCAGCGTGTAGGCGGTGCTTTCCAGGGTAAGGCTGATGGGCATAAAAACCTCATGTGATACTTGAAAGTTGAGTCTTGACAAGTGCCTGACTTTCGGCAAGTATTTACAGTTCGGAAACGTGATTTCCTTCAGAACACTTCCGCACAAGGTAGCCGCTCTTGCCCCTGTTGGCAAATGACCGGCCTGATGCCAGTTTATGCCGGTTTGCGGCGACACGTAGGAGGTAACTATGTATTCTACCACTGATTTTCGCAAGGGTCTTAAAATCGAAGTCGAAGGAACCCCTTACGAAATTGTGGACTTTCAGCACTTCAAGCCCGGCAAGGGCGGTGCAATGGTACGTACCAAGCTGCGCAACATTCTCACAGGGCGCATGCAGGACATTACTTTTCGTTCAGGCGAAAAGGTAAGCAAGCCCGACCTTGAAACGCGCGACATGCAGTTTCTGTATCGCCAGGACGACGAGCTTATTTTTATGGACCTGACCACCTACGAGCAGCTGCAAATGCCGATCTCGACCACGGATGGCAAGGAAGGCTTCCTGAAAGACGGTCAGGAGTGCCGGGTGCTGCTGTACAAGGGCAACCCGCTGGACATTGACATCCCCGTAAGCATGGTGCTGGCTGTTGTTGAAACCGAACCGGGCGCCAAAGGCGATACGGTGAGCAACGTCACCAAAGCCGCCAAGCTTGAAACCGGCCTTGTTGTTCAGGTTCCTATTTTTGTTAACGAAGGTGACCGCGTTAAAGTGGACACCCGCTCCAAGGAATATCTGGGTCGGGAATAATGCCCGGTCCCGGAGGGTAGCCCTACGGACGCCCATAAATTCAGCCGCGAACTTCTTGGCCTTTTTCTGCTCTTCTGGGCACTGCTGCTCTTATTGAGCCTGCTCAGCTTTGACGCCAATGACCCCAGCCTCAACCATGTGGTCAGTGGCACTGTTGAAGTGCGCAACAAGGCTGGCCTTTTTGGCGCGTATACTGCGGGATTTCTCAACGATGTCTTCGGCGTGGCCGCCTTCCTCTGTCCGCTGGTTTTCGGCGCACTGGGGGCGGCCTACGTCTCTCCTGCCTATGGCATGCACTGGTGGCGCTGGTGCGGCTTCTTTTTGCTTACCATCTGTCTTTTGGCTGCTGGTGCGGCATGGGATTTTTCCATTGGCGACATCTGGGGTGGCGGCATGGTCGGCAACGCATTGCACAGCAATGCCAGCCGTTACCTCAGCCCCGGCGGCTCTGCCCTTGTATGGTTTTTCGTTTTCCTTGCAGGACTTCAGCTTGCCTGGAACATTTCGTGGTTTACTCTGGCTGGCCGCCTTGCGCATTGGCTGAGGGGCAAGCTTGAGGAAAAGTTCGGCTCCAGTGAAGCAGAGCAAAACGAAAAAACAAAAAAATCCACCAGAAATGCCTCACCTTCGGGAAAAGCTGCCGCCCGTGGGCAGAGTCTGCCCGAAATCGTGCGCCACACGCCTGAAACTGCTGAAAGCGAAGAAAAGAAAAGTTCCGGATTTCGGCTGTCCTGGCCCTCATGGGACTTTTTGTCCCGTTGGCGGGACCGGTTGGGAGACATCCAGCCCACAGCGGACTCTCTGCCTGATGTCTATGAAGAAAAAAACGCCGCTGCGGGACAGGGCAGGGCAGACATTGCAGAATCCACTGCTCCTCTGGTCCCGGCCGATGCTGGTGACGATCCTTTTGCAGTAGCTCAGGACCTGAGCGGTCAGCCTCTGGTTGAGCACGGCTGCGCGGCGTCATCTGTGCCCGCGCGAAGCGTGCGTGAAACTGCCGCAGCCGATGCCCCCGAAACCGCGGCGGCAGCTACGGCTTCCGAATCCCCGGCTGCCGCTGGAGCCGCGCCTGCCAAAAAAAGCGGTCTGGGTGGCCTCGTGGCTTCGGCATTGCGCAAAAAGGCGTCTCCGCCCCTGCCCGGCCTTGATCTGCTGGCCCCTCCTTCTGCCAAAACCGGCGGGCCAAGCAGCGAAGACATTCAGGCCAGAGGGCAGGCCCTCATGGCATGCCTCAATGATTTTGACATTCAAAGCGAGCTTGTGCGCATCACGCCCGGCCCGGTGGTCACCATGTATGAGGTGCGCCCGGCTCCCGGCATTCGCGTCAGCCGCATTGCCAACCTGAGCGACGACCTTGCCCTTGCGCTCAAGGCTGTTGCCATACGTATTCAGGCGCCCATTCCCGGCTCCGATACGGTTGGGATCGAAATCCCCAACGAACAGCGGGAAACTGTCAATTTTCGCGAACTGGCGGCCTCAGAAGCATTTCGCAACGGCTGCGGTCCGCTGACAATGATCCTCGGCAAGGATATCGCGGGCAAGCCCTTTATGGCAGATCTGGCCCGCATGCCGCACCTTCTCGTGGCCGGGGCCACGGGAGCGGGCAAAAGCGTGTGCCTGAACGGCATTCTTGTGAGCCTGCTCTACCGTACTCAGCCACAGGACATGCAGCTGCTGCTCATTGACCCCAAGCGCATTGAAATGGCTGTGTATGCCGATGCGCCCCATCTGGTGCACCCCGTGGTCACGGAAATGAACGAAGCCAAAAACGCTCTGGACTGGGCCGTTCATGAAATGGACCGGCGTTATGCCGCCATGGCCCGCCTGGGTGTGCGCAATGTTTCAGGCTTTAATCAGAAACTGGCGGCATACAAGGATGGCCTGCCGCCGGACTTTTCCGATCTGGAGCCGTTGCCCTATCTTGTTGTTGTTATTGACGAACTTGCAGACCTCATGATGACTGCAGCACGTGAGGTTGAAACCAGCATCGTGCGTCTGGCGCAGCTTGCCCGAGCTGCCGGAATTCATATGATTCTGGCAACACAGCGGCCCAGCGTGGACGTTGTTACCGGCCTTATCAAGGCCAACTTTCCTTGCCGCATTTCATTTCAGGTCACTTCCAAGCATGATTCGCGTACCATTCTTGATCAGGTTGGAGCAGAGCACCTGCTTGGCCGGGGCGACATGCTGTTCAAGCCCAGCGGGGGAAGGTTGCAGCGTTTGCACGGCCCGTTCCTGAGCGATGAAGAAGTGCAGAACGTGGTGAACCACTGGAAGCGCCAGCTGAGCCCATCCTACAAGGTCGACTTTGCCCAGTGGGGGCTTGATGCCACTCTGGGCGGCAACGGCAGCGGGGGCGGTGATGCCGCCCAGGATCCGCTGTATGGTGAAGTGCAGGCATTTGTAAGCGAGCAGGGCAGAGCATCCATTTCGCTTGTGCAGCGCCGCTTTAAAATAGGGTTCAACCGTGCGGCGCGCCTGGTTGAACAATTGGAACATGACGGCATCATTGGCCCGGCTGACGGCAGCAAGCCCCGCGCGGTGGTCAAATAGGCCGAAGCAGATTCTTTTGGCGTTATCACCCAAGTCCGAGGCCTGAGGGCCGTGGAGGTTATATGCGTATTCTGCGCCCGGCTGTAGCCGCAGTGACCCTGTGTCTTTTCATGGCTTCGTTTGCGACAGCACAGAATTCTGATACGGCTTCGGCCATTCAGACGCGCTATGAAAAACTCGGGGCTTTTTCTGCAGACTTTGACCAGACCTTGACCCATAAGGAAAGCGGCGCTGTAGAAAAAAGGCAGGGTAAACTGCTTTTTAAAAAACCGCTGCTGATCCGCTGGCAAACCGTGGCTCCGCACGAAGAAACACTTGTGGTGACGGCAAAAGAGATCTGGAATTATATCCCGGACGAAGAGATAGCCTATCGCTACCCGCCAAGCCTTGTTCAGGATTCGCGCAGCATTATTCAGGTTATTACCGGTCAGGCAGCGCTTACCAAGGATTTTGACGTAAAGGCCGAAGGGCGTGAAGACGGCCTTTCCAAGTTGCGGCTTTTTCCCAAGGAACCGGCGCCGCAAATGGTTGAAGCCGTCATATGGGTGGAGCCGGACACAGGATATATCCGCCGGGCCAGCATTCTGGACTTCTATGGCAACAGCAACGAAGTGCGCTTTACCCGCTTTTCTCCGGATGTCAGCATCAAGGCTTCGGAATTCAGCTTTACGCCCCCCAAGGGCGTTGAGGTTGAAGACCGCATTGATAGTGCCGTCCCCGAAAAAGAGCTGTTCAGATAGCGCCGGAATCGTCGGCACTCAAACACTGACCAAGCCGTGACGCCAACAGCGCCACGGCTTTTCTTCCCTCAAATTTTGCGCCATGCGCCATCTGAAATCCCTGAAGCATTTGCGCATTGAGAATATCCATTCTCTATGCCTGAAAAACGCCCGCTTCGGCGCGTAACCGCGCAAATAAATGGCGCCGCAAGCTTCATCCGTAAGCCCTTCGGGCAACGGCTGAAGCTGCGCGTACGCCTCCGCGGCGGGCGTCTGCTCATGCAGCCGTCAGAGCAGTTTCAATTTGAAATTGCTCTGAACATAAAGAATTTCACGTATTGGCAAGACAGATAGATAAATATTTTTACTGCTTAAAATATTTGACAAATATGCGCCAGAGCCGATGACGTGTCATTGTTTTCTGCAAGCGCATAACGTATTATAGCCAACTTGAGCAATAAGCCCAGCTTGAAGGAGCAGGAAAAATGACCGAGGAAAAATTCGCGACCTCCATGCAGGAGGAAGGCGTTGAAGATTTTGCCGCCATGCTGGCGGCCCATGAAACTTCCGGACATCGTCTTCAGGCGGGCCAGAAGGTCACCGGCACAGTTATCGCCATCACCGGCGACAGCGTATTTGTCGATGTGGGCATCAAGGTTGACGGCATCATGGAGCGCAAGGACATCCTTGACGCCGAAGGCAATGAAACCACAGCCCCCGGCCAGCCTGTAGAGGCGTGGGTTATCGGCGTTTCTGCGCAGGAAATCCGCCTTTCCCGCTCCATGAGCGGCAGTGGCGTGGCCGCATTTGAAGAAGCCCGCGATGCGGCCCTGCCCGTTGACGGACGCATTGTCGGTTCCTGCAAGGGTGGCTACACGGTTGAAGTGCTGGGAAAAACCGCCTTCTGCCCCGGCAGCCAGATCGGGCTTGCCTCGGCTGAAGATGCCGAATCCCTCACGGGACGCACCCTGCAATTCCTGGTAATCAGGGTAGAAAACAGGGGACGCAACATTGTTGTTTCACGCCGTGCGCTGCTTGACCGTGAACGACAGGAACAACTTGAAGCTTTACTTGAAAAGCTTGCCGTCGGTGACACTGTCGAAGGCAAAATATCCCGTTTTGCGCCCTTTGGCGCCTTTATTGAGCTGGATACAGCCGTAGAAGGCATGATACATCTGTCCGAGCTGTCCTGGTCGCGCGTTGGTGCGCCGGACGAGGCTGTTTCCCTTGGCGATACCGTGCGGGCCAAGGTGCTTTCCATCAGCAAGAATGACAAGGGGCAGGTTCGCATCGCCCTTTCCCGCAAGCAGGCCGAAGGCGACCCGTGGCAGGATATAGCCCAGCGCCTTGAAACCGGTGCTGTGGTGCAGGGCAGGGTAGTACGCCTTGCGCCGTTTGGCGCCTTTGTGGAGATTCTGCCCGGTATTGAGGGCCTTGTGCATATTTCGGAACTGTCGTGGACCAAACGTGTCAGCAAGCCTGAAGAGATTCTTCAGGCAGGTGATAACGTAATGGTAAAGATCAAGGAAATTAATGGTGATTCCCGCCGTATTTCCTTGAGTCTGCGCGATGCCGAAGGTGACCCCTGGCAGGATGCCGCACAGCAGTTTGCGCCGGGCAATACCGTTCAGGGAACAGTGGAAGGGCGCAGCCCGTACGGCCTTTTCATTACACTTGCTCCCGGCATCACCGGTCTTTTACCCGCAGGTGTCATCAAGAACGACAAAAATGCAGGCCGGTACAGCAAATTGGACAAGGGCGACAGTGTAACCCTTGTAGTACAAAATCTGGATACCGCCGCACGGCGTATCAGCCTTGCCCCTGAAGGGACCGAGGCCTCATTTTCTGCAGATGACAAGGCGTGGAAGCAACACGCCGACAAGGGCAATGGTTCTGCAAACACAGGAATGAACACTTTGGCGCAAGCTTTGCATAAAGCAATGCAAAACAAGTAACCAGGAGTTTTTCCATGTTTATAAAAAAATGCCTTACGGGCCTGCTTGCAGTGACATTTGTCGTTGCAGCGCAGTTCGCCCAGGCAGGAAACCTGCCGGATTTCAGCGAGCTGGCAGCCAAAAGCGGTCCCGCTGTTGTCAATATCAATACTGAAAAGATGGCCACCGCAGGCGGCTCTGAAGAATTTTTTGGCGAGATGTTCCGTAATATGCCCCCTGGTTTTGAAAAATTTTTTGACCAGTTCGGCGGTAAGCGGGACGGCAAGCGCCCCCAGTCCAGACAGAAATCGCTTGGCTCCGGCTTTCTGGTGTCTGCGGACGGCTTTATCGTCACCAACAACCATGTGGTGGCCGATGCTGACGTCATCCGTGTGACCCTGGATCAGGAAAACGGCAAAAGCGAAACCTTCACGGCAACGCTTGTGGGTGCGGATGAAGAAACCGATCTGGCCCTGCTGAAAGTGGACACCCAAAAGAATCTGCCTTTCCTGATTTTTGGAAATTCCGACGAACTCAAGGTGGGCGAATGGCTGCTGGCTATCGGCAATCCCTTTGGCCTTGACCATACTGTGACCGCGGGCATTCTGTCGGCCAAAAACCGCAACATCCATGCCGGGCCCTTTGACAACTTTCTTCAGACCGACGCGTCCATCAATCCCGGCAACAGCGGCGGGCCGCTGCTGAACATGCAGGGACAGGTGGTGGGCATCAATACGGCCATCATCGCCAGCGGCCAGGGTATCGGCTTTGCCATTCCCAGCAACATGGCTGCCAAGATTATTGATCAGATCAAAAGCGGCAAAAAGGTCACTCGTGGCTGGATTGGCGTTACCATTCAGGATGTTGAAGAAAATACCGCAAAAGCTCTCGGCATGAAGGACGCCAAGGGCGCGCTGGTAGGCAGCGTTATGGAAAATGAGCCTGCCGGCAAGGGCGGCATGAAAGATGGCGACATCATTCTTGCGGTGGACGGCAAAGACATTGACGACGCATCGGCCCTGTTGCGCGCCATTGCCGAAAAAACTCCCGGCAGCAAGGCTGTTATCAAGGTGTGGCGCGATGGCAAGGTGCTTGATCTTACGGTCACCCTGGGCGAACGCCAGTCAACCTCTCAGGCTTCATCCGGAAAAAGCGGCCCCAAGCAAAACGAAGGGCTTCTTGGCATTGCAGTTCGTCCTCTCAACGAAACTGAACGCCGCGACATGAAGGTTGATAAAAATGAAGGCTTGCTCGTTGTGGATGTTACCCCCGGCAAGCCTGCGGCCGAGGCCGACTTGCGCCCCGGCGACATCATCCTTAAGGCAAACCTCAAGCCTGTGAATACCTCGGAGGGATTGTCAAAGATTGTCACCGAAGAAGGCGCGAAGCGCGGAGCCATCATGCTCCAGCTTTCGCGGCGCGGCGATGTATACTTCCGCACAATTCCTTTGAGCAAATAAGACACGCCGTTAACTGCGGAAAATGAAAACTGCAAGGGCTGCTCCAGAGGAGCAGCCCTTTTTGTATGCATTAAAAGGACAATCTGGTCTGAAGCGCGGCCCTGCAGGCGTGACAATCCATAATATCTTATGGTAATTAACAAGACAATGGAGGTACATCATGCCTGTTGTTCATGCCCGAGCCGGACAATTGCCCCTGCCTGAAGATCTTGAAAATATTCCGGCGCTTGTCAGCGCCTATTTCACAGAGTACCCCAATCCTGCGGTTCCGGCTCAGCGCGTTGCCTTTGGCACATCCGGGCACAGAGGTTCTTCACTCCTTCATACTTTTAATGAAGAACACATTTACGCCATTACGCAGGCAGTGTGTGACTATCGAAAAGCCAACAGCATTGATGGTCCTCTTTTTCTTGGCGGTGATACACATGCCCTGTCCGAGGCGGCCTTTCGTTCGGCCCTTGAAGTTTTGACCGCCAACGACGTGCATGTGCGCATTGCGCCCGTGGGCGTCTACACGGCCACCCCCGCAGTCTCGCACGCCATATTGAAATGGAATGCAGGCCGTTCCAGCGGTTTGGCCGACGGCATAGTTATTACCCCTTCGCATAACCCCCCCCGTGACGGCGGCTTCAAGTACAACCCTCCGCACGGCGGGCCGGCAGAAACCGACGTCACCGACGGCATAGAAAAAAGAGCTAATGCCTATCTTGAAAGCGGCAATCGCGGTGTGCATCTGACGCACCTGCGGGCGGCCCTGTCTTCACCACTGGTGGAAGAATATGATTTTATCCGCAGTTATGTTGATGATTTGCCAAAAGTTCTTGACGTAAAGGCCATCGCGGCTTCAGGTTTGCGCCTTGGCGTCGACCCTCTTGGCGGGGCAAGCCTGCAACTGTGGGAGCCCATAGCTGACGCCTACGGAATTGAAATTACTGTGGTAAATAAAGCAGTTGATCCCACATTCCGTTTTGTGCCTTTTGACAAGGATGGAAAAATCCGTATGGATTGTTCCTCCCCCTATGCCATGAACGGCCTTCTTGAAATGCGCAACCGCTTTGATCTGGCTGTGGCCTGTGATCCTGATTCCGACCGCCACGGCATCGTCACCAGTCAGGAGCTGATGAATCCCAATCATTTTCTGTCCGTGGCAGCGTGGTATCTGTTCCGCACGCGCCGCTCATGGTCAGCTGCCAGCGGTATTGGAAAAACCCTGGTAACCAGTGCTCTTCTGGACAGGGTGGGGCGCGAGGCCAATCGTCCGGTGGTGGAAGTGCCTGTGGGGTTCAAATGGTTTGTGCCGTATCTTCTTAACGGCCGTTGCGGCATGGGCTGCGAAGAAAGCGCCGGGGCCTCGTTCCTGTGTTTTGACGGCAGTCCCTGGAGCACCGATAAGGATGGCCCCCTCATGTGCCTGCTGGCAGCGGAAATGCTGGCAGTGGAGCAGTCATCCCCCACAGAACTTTATGAAAAGCTCACAGAACGTCTGGGCCGCCCGGTCTATCAGCGCCTTGATGCCCCGGCAGACGATCAGGTACGCGCAAAACTCAAGGCTCTGACTCCGGAAAGTGCAGATATCACCAGCCTTGGCGGTTCGCCTGTTACGGAAATCATTACTCGAGCGCCGGGCAACGACGCACCCATTGGGGGCATAAAAATATCCAGCGCCGATGGCTGGTTTGCCGTTCGCCCTTCGGGTACAGAACCCATCTGCAAAGTTTATACAGAAAGCTTCAAGGGCGAAGATCACCTCTGTGCCATACAAAAAGACGCCATGAACTTTCTGGAGCGATTGTTGAAAGCCTGAGCCTGAAGATGGGCTTTTGAATTGCGACGAATCTTGGCCTACAGCATATTGCCGAAAATCATGCGGTTTCAGAAATACGTTTCTAAAAATCAACCTGCATCAGGATTCAAATCAGACCATAAGAGCGTCAGACAGAGTCTGTATTATAAAAAAGCTCTCCTTGTACATTAAGGAGAGCTTTTTTATTGTGGCTATTTCAATAAATATAAATAATATGTATACATAAGTATTTTTTGATCCAATCAATTGGGCTATCGAATAAAATATCCAACAGTGCGCCACGCTCCATCAGTTTCTTTTTGAAGCAGCAAAACCTCAATTGCACTTTTTTTGTTGGCAAATTCCGTTTGAAACCGCATAACCACATATTCCCCGTCTGGAACGCCGGGCAGGGTAGTTGTGGCTTTTGTTGCAAGGTGCGTCCGTGTTTTTACTGCTCCCAGCGGTTGTCGGGCTTTGGGCAAGGTCTTTTCCCAATTCTGCAATTCAACGGCGGCCTTAAAAGCTGCGGCGGCCTGATTCCAGCTTTCCTGCGCGTTCATTGCATCAGCCAGAGAAAGCCAAGCTTCAGCAGCCCGCATGGGTTCAGCAGCATTCTTGCCGGAAGAAGCCGCACCCATGCACGGGGCTGCCGCAAGCATTGCTGCAACAAGCAGCAATGCTAAAAAATATTTTTTCATCCGCGCACCTCCTGTAAACAGACACTTTTTTTCAAAAGTTTGACTTCTGCGGCCGTAAGATGTCGCGCCCGACCAGCCATCATGTTTCCCAATTCCAGCGGGCCTTGAGCCACGCGCTTCAGATGAAGGATGGTCAGGCCAAGGTCGCGACACATGCGCCGTATCTGGCGATTCAGGCCCTGATGCAAAACCATGCGCAGCAGGGTGCGGCCTTTGACAAAGCTGGCCTCAACTTCTACCGGCATGAGCTCTTCACCTTCAGCCAGACGCATGCCTCGCCGCATGGCGGCAAGCGCCGATTCAGGAACGGCTCCGCGCACAAGCACTTCGTATGTTTTAGGCTGATGATGGCTTGGGTGAGTCAGCCGTTGCGCAAGCTGGCCGTCATTGGTCAGCAAAAGCAGGCCTTCGGAAAAATAGTCAAGACGGCCGACAGGGTAGAGGCGCAGGCCACGCACATTTTCCGGCAGGCAGTCCATCACCGTGGGGCGTCCCTCAGGGTCATTCACCGTGCATACCACCTGAACAGGCTTGTAGAGCATCAGATAGCAATAATCCTGCGCACCGGTAAGCCGCTTTCCATCAACCGCAAGGACGTCATGCTGTGATACCTGTCGGGCCGGATTAGGTTCCGCAACACCATTAACGCTCACACGGCCGGAAAGAATCAGCTCGTCAGCTTTTCTGCGTGAACACAATCCGGATGCTGCGATGGCCTTGTTCAAACGCGCGCTGTCTTGCGGCAGAATCTCAGCCTGTGTTGCTGGCCGAACCCCAGACTTGATCGCGTCACGATGTGCCCGAACATTTGGATCTTTTCGATTCATTTCGGAGCGTTCGGAATCTGCGGATGTGAATACGCGATCATTTTTTTCGGCTGTTTCTGTCTTGTCGGCCTTGCGGGGGCCGCGGGAAAATTCTTTACCGGCATGCGATGTGCGGCCGCTTGAGGGCCGCCGGGAGCGACTGGATGACGTCACTTTGTACTCCTTGAAGATGTGAAGTCATGGTGATGGAAGAGAAGGACAAGGTCAAGAACTCACGAATAATTCATATTTTTTTGACAAAAGTTTACATAATTATCATTATGGGACATTGCCGTGCCCGCCAAAAAGGCCACCTTGCGCCCCAAACACGGTGAAAAACCAGCCCGTGGCGCTTCTGCTTCACTTGATATTTTCAAGCGTGCCTGCCTTATTATTGATGCCGCAGACGTTGCCTGCGGGTTTGATTCACCGCAGCGGACTTGCTCCCAGGACGGCTCTGACGTACAACACAAACCAACGCCATCCCAATGGCGCATGTTTCCAACCGAGGAGTTTTCATGGGCTTTGCCAACAGTGCGTGCAGTTTTACACGCTTTCGCATCCTTGATCCGGTTCCGGCTGAACTCTGGCCGCAAATCCCCGACAAGCTCAAACAATTTGCTTTTCGGGATATTGACGATATTCCCGAAATGCAGGCTCAGGGATGGGTCTGTTTTGAAGACATGCTGGATTCGGAATGGGTGACCGCCCCACCGCAAAAAGGCGCTTATCTTGTCTTTTCGCTTCGGCTTGATATGCGTCGCATTCCTGCTGGTGTTGTAAAAAAGCACCTGGCTGTGGCTTTGCGCGATGAAAAGAAGCGCATGCACGAGCAAGGCAAGACCTTTATTTCCCGTGAGCGCAAAAAAGAACTGAAAGAACAGGTCATGCTGCGACTGCGCTCGCGCTTTCTGCCAATTCCCAGTGAATTTAACGTACTGTGGGCTACGGACAGAAACGAGATATGGTTTGCCTCTACCCAAAACAAGATGATTGATCTTTTTATGGAAGAATTTCTCAAAACCTTCGAACTGCATCTTGAGCAACTGACGCCCTATACTCTGGCGGCTTCCATGCTGGATGAAGAAAGCCTCATTCGCCTTGATCAGCTTGAGGCCACACAGTTTGCCCCCCAGTCCTAGCCTCGGAGCCAGCACACATGAATATGCCCTATCTTGGAGAATCTACTGATATTATTCTTGGTCAGGAATTCCTGACCTGGCTTTGGTACCAGAGCGACACCGCCCCCGGCGCCTTTACGGATAAGGACGGCGCTCCTTTCTCTGTTTCTATGGAACAGCGGATCGTGGTACAGGGTGGCGAGGGTGACGCCCGGGAAACTGCCTCGGTTTCCGGCTCCCTCTCTCCCCTGCGGGAAGCGCGCTTTGGTCTTGGAACCGGCAAAAAGGTCAGTCGCGCGCTCATTCGGCTTGAAAAAGAAGAACTGGCCTTCCAGGTCACGCTCAAGGCAGAAGATTTTTGCCTGAACAGTCTGAAAACGCCCAAGCTCGACAAGGGTGACAGCGATGACGATCCGGATGCCCTGCTGCTTGAAAAATTCTATCTGATGGAAATATGCACCAACCTGCTGGATGCGTTATACACGCGCTTTCTTTCTCTGCGCCTTACCCCCCAGTGGCAGAAAGAAGTTGACGACATGCGCCAGTGGATGACCCGTACAGAGTAGAGAGAGCCGCCATGCCCCCCCTGCCCTCACATGCCCGCCGTCATGGCCGACTGACTGCCATCGTCACCAATGTCGCCCGCAAGACGTTGTGGATGCTGCTGGTGCTGTGGGGCATTACGCTTATCAGCTTCTGGGTCATTCATCTGGCTCCCGGGTCTCCCACGGATATGGAAACAACGCTCAATCCCCTCGCTGGCGAGGCCGCCCGGCAGAGGCTTGAGGCGTTGTACGGTCTTGATCGCCCGCTTCACGTCCAATATGCGGACTGGCTGATGCGACTGCTGCATTTTGACTTCGGCAATTCCATGTCCGCAGATTCCCGGCCCGTGCTGACCAAGATCATGGAGCGCCTGCCCCTCACCGTGGGCATGAATGTGACCGCCATGGTGCTGACACTGCTCATTGCCATACCAGTGGGGATTGTTTCGGCCTGTCGCCGCAATTCCCTGCTGGACCGCTCCGTCACGGTGCTGGTTTTTCTGGGCTTTGCCATGCCTTCGTTCTGGCTTGCCCTGCTGCTCATGATGCTGTTCGGCATTGAACTGCAATGGCTGCCCATTTCCGGGCTTACATCCATGCATTATGACCAGCTGAGCCTGTGGGGAAAATTTTGCGATCTGGCCCGGCACCTGACACTGCCCATACTTGTTTACACCGTGGGCGGTCTTGCGGGCATGTCACGCTATATGCGGGCATGCATGCTGGAAGTTTTGCAGCAGGACTACATTCTTACGGCACGGGCCAAGGGACTTGACGAAAAGACCATCATCTGGCGTCACGCACTGCGCAATGCGCTGTTGCCCGTCATCACCCTGCTGGGGCTTTCTGTGCCCGGGCTTATTGGCGGCAGCGTGATCATTGAGTCCATCTTTGCCCTGCCCGGCCTGGGGCAGCTTTTCTACGGGGCGGTCATGGCCCGTGACTACACGATGATCATGGGCAATCTTGTTTTGGGGGCTGTGCTTACCCTTTTTGGCAATCTGCTGGCCGACATCTGTTATGGCCTGGCGGATCCGCGCATACGCAGCGCAAAGGATGACGCCTGATGCTCCCCCGCGCCGTCAAAAACGCGCTCGGGCGCCATGCCATGCTGCTCATCGGCCTTTTTATCGTTCTTGGCATGTCTCTGGCGGCCCTGCTAGCGCCAGCCATTGCGCCCTATAACCCTGATGCACTGCACCTTGACAATATCCTTGAGCCACCCTCTTCCCGGTTCTGGCTTGGAACGGACAGGCTCGGACGCGATGTTTTTTCACGCCTGCTTTATGGCGGGCGTGTTTCTCTGTGGGTCGGCTTTGTGGCCGTGGGCATTTCCATAAGCATTGGCACCACGCTTGGCCTGATAAGCGGATATTTTCGTCGTTGGGTTGATGAAGCCATCATGCGCATTGTCGACATAATGCTTTGTTTTCCCTCCTTCTTTCTTATTCTGGCGGTCATTGCCTTTCTGGAGCCTGATCTTATCAATATCATGGTTGTCATCGGTCTTACCTCATGGATGGGCGTTACGCGGCTAGTCCGTGCCGAGACCCTGAGCCTGCGCGAGCGCGAATTTGTGGACGCAGCACGTCTGGCAGGCAGCTCGACAGGAAAAATACTTTTTTATCATATTCTGCCCAATGCCTTGGCTCCCGTGCTTATAACCGCTACTCTCGGTGTGGCCGGAGCCATCCTTGTGGAATCAAGCCTGAGCTTTCTTGGCCTTGGCGTGCAGCCGCCCACGGCAAGCTGGGGCAATATGCTTATGGAAGGCAAAGCTGTCATTGAGAACGCCCCCTGGCTTTCGGTCTACCCCGGTCTGGCGATTCTCATAACCGTGCTCGGCTACAACCTGCTTGGCGAAAGCCTGCGAGATATTTTTGACCCCAGGCTGCGACGCTGAGTTGTGCCGGGGCCGCTATAATATTTAAGGTAAAACTTTAAAAACACACTGTGCGGACGCAAACAACATGTTGGAATACCTTCGCATTCGCAACCTTGCTCTCATCGAAGATATGGAGCTGGAATTCGAGCCGGGCATGAACGTTCTTACCGGCGAAACCGGGGCAGGCAAGAGCTTTATTCTTAAGGCTCTTGGCTTTCTGCTGGGCGACAGGCTGTCGTCAGACATGGTGCGTGCGGGGGCAGAACGTGCCCAGGTCGAGGCCCTTTTTACGCTTGATGGAGAAGATATTGTTTTGCGGCGAGAATTGCTGGCCGAAACCGGCCGCAGCCGCCTTTACATCTGTGATGAACTCCGCTCTCAGGACAGCCTGCGTGATCTCCGACCTCGCCTTGTGGCACACACGAGCCAGCATGCGCAGCAAAAGCTTTTGCAACCAGCAGTTCAGGCCCGCCTGCTTGAAAGCGACTTTGAACAGCCGGAACTTCTGCTCAAACGCGATGCTCTGCTTGCCCGCCTGAATGAAACAGCAGCACAACGTAAAGCCCTGATCGAGCGTCAGACTGGGCTTGCCGAAAAACGCGAACTGCTTGAAATGCAGCAGCAGGAAATTGACAAGGTCGCCCCCGAAGATGGCGAAGAGGAGCAACTGGAAGAAGTTCGCGCTCAGGCCCGCTCACTTGAGGGCGTGCGTGAAAATTACGAACAGGCCATTGCTCTTTTGTTCGGTGATGATACCGAGGGACTGCTGGACCTGCTGGGCAATTTTGAAAAAGTGCTGACCCGCATGGCCCGTGAGGATGATTCGCTCAAGCCCGATGCCGACGCCGTTGCAGCCTTGCGGCAGCAGCTCTCGCATCTGGGCGGGCGCTTGCGCCGTCCGCCGCAAATGGAAGACATGCCCGACATGGATCAGGTTGAGGAAAGGCTTTTTGCCTTGGCCCAGCTAAAGCGCAAACTGCACCGCACACTGCCGGAAATCCTCTCCTTGCGGGATGAAATCGCGGAGAACCTTTCATTTCTTGATGTTTGCGCATTGGATCTGGCCCGCCTGGGCCGGGAAGAAGAAAGCCTGAGCCAGGAGCTTTCGGCCCTTGTGGAGCACATCATCCCGCTGCGCCGCCAGGCCGCTTCGGCTCTGGCTTCGGCTTTGGAAGACGAATTGCGGCAACTCGGTTTTTCCGAGCAGGTGCAAGTGATTCCCCATTTTGAAAAGCAGGAAATCTGGCCCGGAGTGATGGATGAACGCGGGCGCATCCTGTGGGCGCCGAACCCCGGCCAACCTCCCCAACCGCTGGACAAGATCGCTTCCGGAGGCGAACTTTCCCGCTTTCTGCTGGCTTTGGCGAGCGTGCGGCAAGACGGGGAAAATGCCATCTTTATCTTTGACGAGGTCGATGCCGGGGTGGGTGGTCTGACGCTCAACAAGCTGGCTGAAAAGCTGTATGCACTTGCCTCCAGCAGGCAGATGCTGCTTATCACCCACTGGCCTCAGCTGGCGGCCCGCGCGCGCAAGCACTTTCAGATCAGCAAGACGGTGCGGGACAATGCCACCTTTACCCTCTGTCGCCCTCTGGACAAGCCGGCCCGCCATGCAGAGCTCGCACGCATGGCCGGAGGTGGCGCACAGGGTGAAGCCGTAGCCCGCAGTCTTGAAATCTAGCCTGCACTGTTTCTGACATTTTTGCAGATCAGCCAGATGCCTTGAACAAGGGGCTCCCATTTTTAACAATGCGCCATGAAAAAAGCGCACAACGTCCCTTCAGCCTGTACTCACCTTCCCGATAAAGAACTCGCGCCGAGTCGCCCCCGCAACAACTGCTTTGTCCGGGGGGCGACTCGGCGCAGTTTTTATGGCACGATCTTTCTGTGGACTGTACGCCCTCGAAGGGGCTTGCAAGCCATGCGCATTGGCGTGACCATTGCTTGAAAAAAATGTATTCTTTAAACGCGCCCATTATGGGAAAATAAAAGCTGCCCGCGCTACTGGCAAAATTCCAGTGGATTCAGCCCGGCGCGTCACGGCTTTATGGTTCTGATCGCTTTTGTTAGCGCAGCAACCAGCTGATATTTTAATGATTACTCGCAGCAAAGATGCTCCCAGTGGTGCTTGTGCTGCGTACAGAAAAGAACTCGTGAGGGTATTGTCTTGAGATATGTTTTTGTACTAATTCTAGTTGTAATCATGGCTGTGGGACTGCATTTCGCCTTTCAGAAATACTGCGGCGGCATTTATGTGGAGAAAAACCATTCGGAAACATACGCATGCCCGGGAGGAAAAAACGTCTCAGTTCAGTTTTTTTCCACAAGCGACCATAAGCTGATGTTTGCCAAGGTCGTCATGCCTGATGGCGTGGAATACTCTCTTCCGCTCATGCCCTCGGCATCTGGCAGCAGGTACTCGGATGAGTTTGCCCTTGAAGCCTGGTTCAAAGGAAACGAGCTTAGCCTGAGCAAGCCTTCCGGGAATGGAACAATGGAACCGGTCTATGAGTGCACGGCCAACTAGCTGGGGCTGAAGCCGTGTCACAGGGAGGTAGTGATGGAACGACTAAGGGATGCCCTGTGTGCTGCGATGGAATTCGGTCAATGCGTTGAAGTGGTAGAAAAAATGCGCGGAAATATCGGCATTATTCCGCGAGGGCTGACAGCCGACATTGTAGTCTGCGATATCGTGGCCGTTTCACGCCCTGATGATGCCCCGAAGCGTCGGGTCAGGCTGGAGCTTGCTGATGTCCAGTTGATGCAGTAGAGAATGGTGGATTCGTGCATCGGGCCGTGCGCGCGGCCCGATGCCGGATCAGAGATGGCAGATTCCAGTTGTTAAAAACAGGGGCTTGCACTAAGCTGTAGTGTACCCTTGTGAAAAGTGCCTTAACGCCGCTCATTGGCGGCAGTTCCACAAACGTTCTTCTCGTTGTGAATACCTCCCTTCTCAGGCAACTGTTGTTCAGCCAAAACTGTTTTTTCTGCCGCCGATCCGTCAAACTGACAGGCCCCGATACACCGGACTCCCCCGCAATGAGGACATTTGTTGCGCTCCCGAGGCAAAAAAAGATCACGCAGAATACTCAGAAAAATTTTTATGTTCATAAAAAATCCTACGTTGCAAACATGTTCACTGCAACTGCTTGCCGCGAGAAACCTTGTGACATGCCGGTTTTGCCAAAAAGATAGAAACAACTCAAAAAACGGACAGAGCTTAAGGAATTAATATGGAAAAAAGGCGTTTTATGGAGCGGGCCATTGAGCTGTCCCGACAAAGCATGACGGCCGGGGGTGGCCCATTTGGCGCGGTGATCGTGCAAAACGGAAAAATCATCGGTGAAGGCACCAACAATGTCACACCGCATAACGACCCCACAGCCCATGCTGAAGTGGAAGCCATTCGAAACGCCTGTCATGCGCTTGAAACGTTTGACCTTTCCGGCTCAGTCATTTTCACAAGCTGCGAACCTTGCCCCATGTGCCTCAGTGCCATATGGTGGGCGCGCATTGAAAAAATATACTTCTCAAATACAAGGGAAGACGCCGCTGCTGCCGGATTTGACGATGCAGCCATTTATGACGAAATTTCCAGACAGCTGAGTGAAAGAACACTGCCCATTGAACAGCTCTACTGCAAAGACAGCGCTGACGCCTTTCGGCAGTGGCAGTGTTGCGAAGAAAAAACAAGGTACTGATGCAACGGCGTTACAGCGGCCGACGTGTCGGCATCTTGCCAGTTGACAGCACGTCTGGCTGGCAGGCCGTATGAATACGGCCCGCTGTGAACTTTTTCCTTTACGCCGGCATATTGACAATATCCTTCCGGGCAGCTATGAAAGCCAGATTCAAAACCTGAGGCGCAACGCTGTTTCCAGCGAAATCAATGTAGCGCACCGAACAGTAGGTACAAAAACATTTTGTCGGTATCATTCAACTTTTTTTTCACGCCGGTGTTTTTGGGCGCTTTCTCTGCAGAGCAAGAAAGTGCCTTTTTTTATGGTGAGGCACATACATGCAACTAGCTGAATTAATTAAGTCCATAGAAGAAATCGCTCCTCTGCGTGCGGCTGCTTCGTGGGACATTTCCGGCCTTCAGGTAGCAGCCCTGCGCCAGGACATCAGCAGTGTCGCCGTCTGTCTTGACCCCACGCCAGAATCAGTCCGGCAGGCTCTTGACCTTGGCGCACAGTTTGTTCTGAGCCATCACCCGCTTTCTCTCAAGCCCGCCCTGCCGTCGCAACTTGACGCATACCATGAGGTTTTGCGCCTGCTCATGCGCGCGGACGTCCCCCTCTACGCGGCCCACACCTCACTGGATGTGAACCCGCAAGGCCCTGCAGGCTGGCTTGCTGCTGACCTCAAGCTTGAAAATACGACCGTGCTTGAGCCGGTCTGCCCGCAACCATCGCCCGAAAGCCCTGTGCTTGGCTACGGTCTTGCGGGCGACCTGCCTCAGGCCCAGACGGCCAGCGACGTCATCCGTGAGCTTGAAAAAGTGCTCGACCTTTCCACAGCGACCCTCAGCGGGCCGCCGCCCGGAAAAATCCGCCGGTTGGCCTATTGCACCGGCTCCGGTGCATCACTGCTGTCTGCGGCCCGCAAGGCCGGAGCGCAGCTGTTCATTACCGGGGATGTAAAATACCATACCGCGCTTGAGGCGGAAATCCCTCTGCTGGATGTGGGTCACCACAGCCTTGAAGAGGAAATGATGCGCCGCATGTGCCACTTGCTCCAGCAGCAGCTTCACGGTGTTGCCGTTCACTTTGTTCCATCGGCATCGCCCTTTCGTGCTGTTGCCCTGTCATGACTATCAGGAGGTCTTTTTACAATGAGTAATGCCGTTTACTTTGATCAGATAAAGCAGCTTGTGGAGCTGCAGAAGGTTGATGATGCCATCTATGCGGTACGGCAGGACATGGAGCGTGCCCCCAATGAGCTGAATTCGCTTGAACAGCGCTTCAATGCCAGCGAAACGCAGCGAAACTATATTGTGGACAAGCTGACCCATCTTCAGGAACAGCAAAAGCGCCTTTCGCTTGAGATAGATGACGATGCCGCCCGCATCAAGAAGAGCAAGAACAAGCTCATGCAGGTAGAAAATACGCGCGAATATCATGCCATGATGCGCGAAATGGACGGCATGGAAAAAGTGAACCGCTCCCGTGAAGAGGAAAAGATGACTCTCATGGAAGAACTGCAGTTCCAGAAAGATGCCTTGGCTGAACTTGACCTCACCCACTCTGCCGTCAAGGCCGAACTTGAAGTAAAGCGTGATGGTCTTGAAGAAAAGCTGCAGAAGTGCAATGCCGCCCTTACCGAGCTTAACGCAAAGCGCGCTCAGGTCAGCAAGGCCATTCCCCAGCCTGTTTTCATGCGCTATGAATTCATTCGTGAACGCCTTGAGCACCCTGTTATTGTTGCCGTTAAAGAAGGCATCTGCTCGGGCTGCCACATTGCCGTTCCGCCGCAGTCTTTCATCGAACTGCAGCGCGGGCAGCAGATATTGAGCTGCCCCAACTGCCAGCGCCTCATTTTCTGGTGCGAACATTTCACAGTTGCTGAAGCGCCCCAGTGCGCGCCCAAGCCGCAGCCGCTGACGGATTAACAGATTTCGGCGCATGAAAAAAGGCCGGACCGCATTTAAAAGCATGCGGCCCGGTCTTGTGTGACGCTTTTTGTCACCCATGCGCCTCCATATTGCGGGAGTCGGACGGATCGTCGCCGCGGGGGCAACCCCGGGGAGGAAAGTCCGGGCTCCACAGGGCAGGACGCTGGATAACATCCAGGAAGGGCAACCTTCGGACAGCGCCACAGAAAGCAAACCGCCCGGCTTCGGCCGGGTAAGGGTGAAACGGTGGTGTAAGAGACCACCAGATGCCGTGGTGACACGGCATGCTCGGCATACCCCGTTCGGAGCAAGACCAAATAGGGAAGGCGGCCGGCCCGGCCATAGCCTTCCGGGTAGGTTGCTTGAGGGTGCGGGCAACCGCACTCCTAGAGGAATGACGATCACACATGGGCAACCGTGTGGACAGAACCCGGCTTACAGTCCGACTCCCGCATACTGTCAGCCAGAGGCCAGCCATGTCAGACACTTCCGTGCCCCCTCGAGGGCAACCCGCCCAGCCGTGGGCCATACTTCTGGCCGCCGGGCAAGGCAGCCGTCTTGCTGCCGCCACAGGCGGGCTTGCCAAGCAGTTTCTGCACTGGCAAGGCACGCCGCTCTACTGGCATGCCGCCCGAGCCATGAGCCGCAGCGGCGCGGTGGCAGGCATTGTTTTTGTTTTCCCCCCCGATGATCACGCCGCTCATCAAGAAAACCTGCGTGCCCTGTACGCCGCTGAAGACCTGGGGCTGCCCTGCCTGACAACGGCTGGTGGCCCGCTACGTCAGGACTCCGTGCGTCATGGGCTGGCCGTGTTGCCCGCTGATACGCGTCATGTGCTTATTCATGATGCGGCCCGCCCTTTTGTCAGCCCCCAGCTGATACGCGCCATCTGCGCTTCCCTTGAGTCGGGCGCGCAGGGAGCAATCCCGGCCCTGCCGGTAACAGACACCATAAAGACCGTTTCGCATGGCCTGGTTACAGGAACTTTGCCGCGCCACACGCTCATGGCCGTGCAGACCCCTCAGGGCTTTGATCTTGAGCTTCTGCTTCAGGCCCACCAACATGCGAAAACCCAAAACCTGAACGTCACTGACGACGCCTCTCTGCTGGAAGAGCTGGGCCATGAAGTCCGCATTGTGGAAGGAGAAGCCGCCAACGTGAAGATAACCAACCCCGAAGATATGGATCTCTTGCGGGAGACTCCTGTCCTGCCGCGCCCGTGCACTGGCATGGGCTATGATGTGCATCGCTACGCTCCGGGACGCTCCATGCGGCTCGGCGGCGTGCCCATTCCTGCCGGGCCGGAGGTGGCCGCGCATTCCGATGGTGATGTGCTGCTGCATGCGCTTACCGATGCCGTGCTTGGCTGTGCCGGCCTCGGCGATATTGGTCAGCACTTTTCTGATAAAGACCCCCGTTTTGACAATATTTCTTCAGCGCTCCTGCTGGACGAAGCCCTGGACATGGTACGCCGAAAAGGCGTGCAGCTTTGCCACGCGGATCTTACCATCATCGCTCAAAAGCCCCGTATCGCGCCCTACCGCGAAGAAATCAGAAAAAACATCGCCCGCCTTCTGGCACTGCCCACTGATTGCGTCAACGTCAAGGGCAGCACGGAGGAAGGGCTTGGATTTACGGGCCGCGTCGAAGGCATCAAGGCATATGCCGTTGTTACCGCGTGGGCTGGCGCCCGCGCTGCTTTTGCGCCGCCGTCTCCTTTGCAACGCGACATCTGATTCACAAGGATCGCCATGAACACAGAATTGTATCGTCCCTGGTTCGCTCACTACGATGCCTTTGTGCCGCGCATTACAGAGGCATGGGACAAACCACTCTATGCCATGCTGGACGAAGCGGCGGACAAGTATCCCAACCGCCCGGCGGTCATTTTTCAGAACACACGAATTTCCTACAGGAAGCTGCGGGAACAGGCAGAACTTTTTGCCGGAGCACTCAAGCGCCTTGGCGTAAAAACCGGCCAGCGTGTGGCTCTCATGATGCCCAACATGCCCCAGACCGTGGTGGCCTTCTGGGGCATCATCAAGGCCGGGGGCGTGGTTGTCATGACCAACCCCCTGTACATGGAAAAAGAAATCATTGCCAACATGCAGGATTCGGGCGCAGAGCATATCGTCATGCTCGACCTGCTCTGGCCCCGCGTGTCTGCTCTGCGCGACCGTCTGCCGCTGCGCAACTTTATCGTTACCGGTGCGGCGGATGCCTTGTCGTTTCCGCTCAACTGGCTGTACCGGCTCAAAAAATCCCGTGGCAAAAAAATTTCCATCCCCTATGACGGCAAGCACGTTTTTGAATGGAAAAAACTGTTCAAGGGGGCTGAACGCTACTCTGCTCCCATTGCCGATCCGCACACAGCCCCCATCATGCTTCAGTACACGGGCGGCACCACGGGCCTGCCCAAAGGCGTCACACTGACGCACAGCAATCTGGGCACCAACTGCCGCCAGGTGCTCGACATCATCAATGTAAAGGCTGAAGACCACCATTCTTTCATCTCCATCCTGCCTTTCTTTCATGTATACGGCCTCACTACCGGCCTGATCATCCCCATTGCGCTGGCCGCCACTACCCTGCCTCTGCCGCGCTACGTTCCCCAGGATGTGCTGCGCCTGATCGGCAAACACAAGCCGAGCATCTTTCCCGGTGCGCCGTCAGTGTATATTTCGCTTTTGCAGCAAAAAAATCTTGCCCAGTACGACCTGCACTGCATCAAGATCTGCGTTTCCGGTTCAGCCCCCCTGCCCAGAGAGATATTCCGGCAGTTTCAGGAAACCACGGGCGCGTCCATTCTTGAAGGCTACGGCCTTACTGAAGCCTCACCGATTACCCATTGCAACCCATTGGGCAAACAGGGGCAAAAGCCCAACTCCATCGGCATGCCCCTGCCCGGCACCGACGCCCGCATTGTGGACATGGAAGGCGGCTCCCTTACCCTGCCTCCGGGCAAGATGGGCGAACTTGTCGTTTCAGGCCCTCAGGTCATGAGCGGCTACTGGCGTCGCCCGGACGAAACTGCCAGCGCGCTGCGCAACGGCTGGCTTTATACCGGCGACCTGGCTACCATGGATGAAGACGGCTATTTTTATATAGTCGACAGAAAAAAAGACATGGTGATCGTCAACGGCTACAATGTCTACCCGCGTGAAGTGGACGAAGTGTTGCTGGAGCACCCCAAGGTACAGGAAGCCGTAAGCGTGGGCATACGCGATGACGTGCGCGGCGAGGTACTCAAGGCATATGTGGTTACCCAGGAAGGTGAAGAGCTCACCAAGGCCGACATTGTCGCCTGGTGCCGCCAGAAGCTGGCTGGCTATAAAGTGCCGCGCCTTGTGGAATTTCGCCCGGAGCTGCCCAAAACCATTGTGGGCAAGGTGCTCAGACGCGCCCTGCGTGAAGAAGAAGAAAACAAGGCTGCCAAGCGCAAGCAGCGCAAGGCCAAAAATGCGGCTCCTGCTGCGGAAAACAGTCAGGAACAACCTCAAGAGAATTCCTGATGCGCCTGCTTGTTCAGAGAGTTACTGAAGCTTCCGTGAGTGTCGATGGCCGCCAGGTGGCGGCCATCGGCCCCGGCATCATGGCTCTGGTGGGTTTTGGGCAGGAGGACGGCCCGGACTTTCACTGCAGGCCGGCTTTTCGCGGCATGGCCCAAAAACTGGTGGGTTTGCGCATTTTTCCCGGCCAAGGCGAGCTTGCCGGCAAATTCCACACCTCGGTTGAAGAATTCGGCGGACAACTTTTGCTTGTGCCGCAATTTACCCTGTACGCAGATTGCCGCAAAGGCCGACGCCCGTCTTTTACAGATGCGGGCAACCCGGCCTGGGCCGAACCAATGTTCGAACATTTCGCGAAGATAGTTGACGAATCTTGCAGCGTCAGCGTATCTTCAGGTATCTTCGGCGCCGACATGGCGGTGCGCCTTTGCAATTGGGGTCCTGTCACCATCTGGCTTGACTCGCTCAGCCTGTACGGCAGTTGACGCCCGCCTACCCTCAGGAGGCCCGGCCCCGTGTTTACCCTGCAAGCGGAGTCTCACAAAAACGTTACAGTCCTGCGCTATCTGGGCGACATGCTTTTGCCTGATGTGCCGCAGTTCAGCCGTCAGCTTGAGACGCATCTTCTGGCCCCAGGCATCAGGCAGGTTGTGCTTGACCTGAGCCATGTAAACAAGGTGGACACATCCGGCCTTGGTGTGCTCGTCAGCGCCAGCACCAAAAGCCGGGGGCACGGCAGAAGGCTCGTACTGCTTACGCCTGCTCCTCACGTGGTTGAACTTTTGAAAAAAGTGGAAATCGAAGGTTTTTTTCCCACCTTTGACAGCGAAGAGGAATTGAAGGGTTTTATTCCTGACACTGCGGACTGACCACGGCTGAAAGCTCAGTCGCGCAGGTCATTACGGATGGTGCATGGTGCAATACTATCTGCGGCATTACTTCAATCCCGATTTTGACTACCTCCACCTGAAACCCGGTGGAGAGAACGGCTCTTCTGACGTTTACAGCCTGGGTTACGTGCAGAATGCCATCAACGGGCAGGTACTGGCCGAAATCATCCCTCTGGAGGATGCGGGGCCGGAACCGGATCCGCGTTTTATTCTGGATAAACCCCGCTTTCCTACCGGCTCCAACACCCGCATTGATCCACACTACCCCAACTATCTGCTGGCCGCTGCCAACGGCTACGTTTTTTACCTGGATGGAAAGATTACGGTCAAATGCCTGCTCAATGTGCGGCAAGACGTAAGCTTTCAGACCGGGAACATTTTTTTTGTGGGCGATATGGCAATTCACGGTTCGGTGCGCGCGGGTTTTTCCGTACAGGCCAATAACGTACGCATTATGGGCATGGTCGAGGGCGGCGTGGTACGCGCCAGACGTAATCTGCTCATTGACGGCGGCGTACGCGGCGGCGCGGGGCAGCACAGTCTGGTGGATGCCGGTGGCAAACTGCTTTCTCCTTTTCTTGAAAAAGTGGAAGCCCGCGCACGGGACAATATCGTTATCGAAAAAAGCTGTCTTTATTCAACTGTTTACGCCGGAGCCAGCATGGTGGTCCGGGAACAGGCATATGGCGGCATCATCAATGCCTACGGCAGCATGTATGTGGGCAGGCAGCTGGGCAACAAGGCGGGCATTCCCACCAGAGTCTACCTTGGCTATGACCCGTTGAGCATTCGTCAGCTCGAAAAAATTGATCATATTATTGCCCAGCAATCGCAGACCATTACCCACCTCAACGCTGTGGCCGGGCATCTGCCGCCGGAGACCAATGACATAAGCCGCAAACTGCAAGCTCTGCGTGAACAGCGCAAACAGCTTATACGGCGGCGCGACGAACTGTGGGCGCGCCTGTCAATGGACGAAAGCTACATGCACAATTGCCGCCTTCTGGTTCCGGGCCGTATCTATCCCGGCGTGGAACTTTCCATTGGCCGGGCATTTCTCACCATTGACCGCATGTATGAAAAAATCACGTGCCGTCTGGTGGAACACGACATTGTTATCGAGCATATGCAGCACTCGCATCTGGGCACTTCTCAATGACGCAGACACAGCAGCCCATTTTTCACGCCATCCTTGCTCCACAAACAGACTTCGGAAATGATGCCGCGCCGCCGCTTCACGACATTGAGGCCAGAATCGGCGGACGCAGTTTTGCCATGCTTGCTTCTGGCGGGCCGGAACGCGAACAGGCGGTGATTGCGGCTCTGAATACAGAGCAGATGGACAACGCGCTGCCTGTTCTTCTCGGTTGCGGCATGGGGCATGCACTGCGACTCTTGCTGCAGCGCTGTCACGGGCCTGTGGCCGTGGTGGAAAAGGAGCTGGAAATTCAGAAGATCAGCGGTGTTCTTGAAGGCCTGCCTGCAGAAGATCGCCAGAGAATTCAGCTGATAACCGTAGCCGAAGCCGGTGAAGCCCTGCGGCAACTCAGCCGCTGGCAGATGCGCCACAGCGGGCTGCGCCTGTTGCCTGTGGCCCTTCCCTTCTACCTGCGCCTTGACCGCGCCTATTATGGCACATTGCAAAAAGAGCTTGCAGCCAGCACCCGCTTCGATTTCTGGGGCCGTGCCGTCGGCCCCCGCTTTGCAGGAAGCCAGCCGCGTGTACTGCTGCTTACAAGCAAATACTTTCTTATGGGCGAACTGGAAGGGGCCTGCCGCAAACTCGGCATTGAGCACAGGCTGGTTCGCATTGAGGATGACAGTGTTGCCTGCACTGATTTTGTGGAACAACTGCTGGAGGCTGTTGTTTCTTTTCGGCCTGACTGCTGCATAACGCTCAATCATATGGGCGTGGATGTGGAAGGCGTCCTCATGGACCTTCTGGCCCGGCTGCAGTTGCCTCTCGCTTCGTGGTTTGTGGATAATCCACACCTCATCATTCATCTCTATTCACGCTGTGTCAGCCCCTGGACGACCCTGTTCACATGGGATGCAGACAATATTGAAAGCCTGCGCCAAACGGGCTTCAAACATGTTTTCTATCTTCCCCTCGGTACAGACCCGGATCGCTTTCACCCAGGGCGCGGCGCTGAAGCTCCAGATTCGTGGCAGGCTGACATTTCTTTTGTGGGCAATTCCATGCTCTACAAGGTAGGCGGCCGCCTCAAGCACGGTCGTTTTCCCCGTCCGTTGCTGCTGCCTTTCCTTGAAATATCCCAAGCCTTCATGGAAAGTGACCAGCGCTCTGTAGCCGAGTTTTTGCGCGGTGCGTTCCCTGACGTTTTTGCGCAGTATCAGGCCCTGCCCGACAACGAAGCTCGCCTGGCCTATGAAACTGCCATCACATGGCAGGCTACACGCCTGTACCGCAACGGTTGTGTGCGCCGTCTGCTGCCTCTGCGCCCCCTTATTGTGGGAGACGCCGGCTGGCGATCCGAGTTCAGGCGCGAAACCCTTCAGCCGCGCTATATGGACGCCTTGGGCTATTATACTGACTTGCCACGGTTTTATTGCCGTTCACACATTAATTTCAATTGCACCAGCAAACAGATGAAAGGGGCCGTGAACCAGAGGATTTTCGACGTTCCCGCTGCCGGAGCGTTTGTGCTTACAGACTGGCGGCCGCAGATGGAACACCTCTACGATCCTGAAGAAATGGTTTGCTATCATGACCCGGATGAAGCCCCGGATCTGGCGCGCTATTATCTGGCACACCATCAGGAACGCCGCGATATCGCCCAGCGGGCCAGACGTCGAGTGCTGGCCTGCCATACCTGGGCACACCGGCTGCAAAGCCTGCTTGAGCAGATGCGCCAGGTCTACGGAACCCCTGCTGCAAAAAAAGTCACAGTGCCCGGATCAGACGCATGAGCGCGGATCCGATTCTGGTTCTTCAGATGCATCGCATGGGTGACCTGATCCTCACCATGCCGCTGCTCCGCCATCTTTTGCATCATTGGCCGGGGCACGAAGTATGGGTGGCCGCTGAACCTCATTTTTTTCAAGACCTCATGCCGCTGGCGCCCCAGGTGGTATTCTTTCCTTCTGCCCACTGCCCTGCCCTTGGCGAGCGCCATTATGAACTGGCTCTGAACCTGAGCAGTCGGCCGCAGGCTCTGTCCTGTCAGGCACAGCTGACGGCCATGCACAAATTTGGCCCGGAAATCGTCACGCATGGCCCGCAGTCGCACAGCAACATGGCGGGCCAGCAGCACATCAACGGCTTCTGGCAGCTCTACCGTGCCGCGCTTACCCATAATAATCACAATAACGCCTTTCACTGGGCTGATCTGTACATGCTGGACCTTTCGGCACAGCCAGACCTCACAGGAGTGTTCCGACCATCCCCCCGTTCTGCGGGAACAAACCGTGTTGGCATGGTTCTCGGCGCCAGCGAACTTGCCAAGCGGCCAGATGTGGATTTTTGGGCGCGGCTGGCGCGCCGTCTGGCCGCCGAAGGGCTGTTTCCGCTCTTTCTGGGCGGCCCGGCAGAGCAAAACATGGGGCATGAAGTCGCACAAAAGGCCGGGTTGCCCGGGGCCAACCTTTGTGGCCGTCTTTCACTCAAGGAACTGGCCGCACTCATGCGCACTCTTGATCTGTGCATAACGCCGGACACCGGCCCCATGCATCTGGCCGATTTTGTGGGTGTTCCGGTGCTCAATCTCTCAATGGGGCCGGTCCACGCCAGAGAAACAGGGCCATCCGCCCCCGGGCAATACGTTTTGCGCGCTGCCATGAGCTGCGTGGGCTGTTGGCAGTGTTACCGCGGGCGGCTTTACTGCAAGCACGCGTTTACAGCGTCCGGGGTCGCCGGGTTGAGCCTGAGTCTTTTGCGCACGCCCAACAACCCGGCAGTGCCGCAGGGCCTGCGCCTGTACCGCACCGGACGCGATGCTCTGGGGCTGTACACACTGAAGCATGTGGGGCAAACGGCGGACACGAGCTGCCGCCCGCTGCTTGAGGATCTTTGGCAGGCTGTTTTTCTTTTTCTTTATAATCCGGCGCAACGCCCGCTGCTTATTGACAGGCTGGAGCGCCTGCGTACGGCTTTTCCCCGCCTTGCAGAAAGCGTCACGGCCGGGCTTGCCGGGCTTTGTGCCAGCTTTTCGCGCCATCTCAGACAGGGCGCGCACGTCTTGCCGGATGATTTTTGGCGTTCCCAGCCTCCCGTGATCCGCCTTTTCAGCGGATACTTGCACATGAACATGCAAAATGACGGCTATTCTTCCAAAGCATGGCATGCCGCCCTTGAAAATCTGGAAGAAATTACCGCTCTATTCATGAATCCTTCCTGATTTTTCTTTTTCCCTCCCCCTTCTTTGCGTTCGACTCCAGGCTTCCGTTTTCTGCATCGCCCGGCAATACTTGCCTTGCAATTTCCATCTATTTACATAACCATTTTAATTAAATGGTTTTTATTTTTTGGAACACTCTTTGTATTACACCGGGTGCAAGGAGTGCATGATGCAGATTATTCCTACAGGCTCCGCGTCGTTCGACGCCCTCTTTACCAGCAGCAAGGATGAAAGCTCGTCCTTTGCCGATTTTTTCTCTGCTGTTCACGATGCCATCGACAGCGTGGAACGTGGCGAACACGTTTCCGCCACCGCTGCAGCATCAGAGGCGCCGCGCGTGCAAAGCCCCTACAGCCGGACCACCACCAACGGCGTCACCTATACTCTTGATGAAGTATGCTTCACCAAGCAGGAGCTGGCTGAACTGCGGCGGGATCTTCTCAAGGCCGGTGCGCCGCTTGACGCGCTGAAAAAGTTTGACGCTCTGGCTGATCAGCCTGACGGCGCAACCCTTGCCCAGATTATGGCCAGCCTGCAAAACCTGGGAGGCAGCGTTGCCCTCAGCGATGAAGACAAGACGCACATCAGCACCCTGCTCAAGAAGATAGACCCCTCGGGCGTACTTGAAACGCGCGTGCAGCAACTCATGGGCGAAGGCAAGGGTGAAGCGGCCCTTGACTCCATCTACGCTTTCATGGCGCACCTTGATCCCGCCGCCGGCCTTGATGTGGAAGCTGCCGAAGCTCTGGCCCTGGGCCGCGGAATCGGGCTGGACACGGCAAGTCTGCAAACCCTGCTGAAGAGCTTTGGCGGCAACGATGGCATGAATTTGCTCATGGGGCAGTTTTCTTCTCTCATGGCGCCGGCGGCCCATCACTTCACCGCGCAAAAGGCTGCACAAAAGCAGCTTGACGCTGCCCTGCAACAAACATTGCAGCCTCTTGTAAGCAAGGCTCGCGCCCGTACCGAAAAGGAGCTTCAGGCAAGCGCCTTGCGTAACAAGGAAGCGCAGCAGAGCAAGGTTCTCATAGATCAGACCGTACAGAAAAACATCCGGCACATGCTGGATGAAACGCTCACCGCCAACGGGCAGGACGGGCAAAAGGTCCAGGACATCAAGAATGCCGAGCACCAAAGCAATGCCGTAAGCAGAAAGCTTGACGGCAGCCAGAGTGCGGGCGTGGGGCATGCGGGTGTGCAGGGCGGCAAGGCAGAAACAGCCTTTACCCGCGTTTCAGCCAATTCGGATCAGGCGTCCAACCAGCAGAGCACGGCCCAACAGCATGGCGAAGGCCCAGCACACGCCGTAAAGCAGAATGATACAGGCAAAAATGGTCAGGCCGGGCATCAGGCACTGGGCGAAGACGGACAAGGCAGCGGCAAGGACTCCAGTCGCGACAGCTCGTGGGCCGAAATGACCCGCAAGGTGGATGTACAGCCTCTCTTTAACAGCAGGCAGGACAATCAGGCGGCGGCAGCCGTGCTGCAAACTCTGGACGCTGCAAATCAGGCGTCTGCGGATGCTTCACGCCCTGCTCCCATACCCCGCTATGTGGCGCAACAGGTGGAACAGGGCCTGCTCACCAGCTTTCGGAGCGGCACTACCCGGCTTGATCTTCAGCTGCATCCACAGGAGCTTGGGGCCATCACGCTCAGTCTCAGCCTGCGCAACGGCGAAGTCAGCGCCACCATTCGCTCTGAAAAGACCGAAACTGCCGAAATGGTCACCCGCCAGCTGGAAGCAATCCGTACCAATCTGGAACAGCAGGGGCTCAAGGTGGACAAGGTTGAGGTGCAGCTCAACTCACGCCAGCAGGACGAAAATGCCTGGCAGAACCTGAACCAGCACAACTCCTGGCAGGAAGAAGATGCCCGCCGCGAAGAACTTTCCCGGCTAAAGAGCCTCTCAACTATGCGAAATTCAATAAATAATCCAGAAGAAACAACATTGGAACAGCCTGTGCATTCTCATACGCATGCGGCAAGATATGCCACCCGTTCTTTGCATGTGGTGGCGTAAAAACAGCCCGGCGTGAGGAGCAACCATGTCCAGCATTACCCAGTCACTGAACAATACCAATAATGAATTCAATACTGCCCTGAGCAAGCAGAAGGGCAGTAATCTGGACAAGGATTCCTTCATGCTGCTGCTGGTTACGCAGTTCAAGTATCAGGATCCGCTTAACCCGATGGAAGACAAGGAATTTATTGCCCAGATGGCGCAGTTCTCAAGCCTTGAGCAGCTCATGAACCTCAATACGAGCATGGAAGGGCTTACAACCGCCACCAACAATCAGCAGATGATCAATGCCACGTCCTACATCGGCAAGCAGGTCACCGTAAGCGGCAACAGCATCGGCAAGGTTACCGATGAAACCACCAAGGAAGCGACCATTACCCGCTTTCGCTACGCCCCCGCGGATAATACCGTGGGCGGAACCATCACCGTGCGCGATGCCGAAAACAACGTTGTATATGTGGAAGAAGTCAGCCCCAAGAACAAGGGAACCACATACGATTTCCAGTGGAACGGCAAGTCCACCGATGGAACGGTTGCAGGCGACGGGGTCTACACGGTCAACCTTGTATTGCGCGATTCCAACGGCGATGCGGTTCTTTCTGACCAGGTGGTGGATGCCAAGGTTACCGGCGTGGTCAACGACGGCGGCGTGGTCTATCTCGGCCTTGCGGGCGGCCAGCTCATGCCCCTTGCCAATGTGCGGCAGGTCACTGAACCAACCACTGTTGCAACAAAGCCGGACGATAAGGGCACAACCGAAGACAAGCCTGCCGAAGATGACAAGGACAAGACAGCGGCGGAATCGGCCGCCAGCCCCTTGAGCATCGGTGATGTCAACATCAGCAATATCAACCTGAGCGGAAAACTTTTTTAGCAGACAGCATCACAGATAAAGATGGGGCAACACCACGATGGCGCCCCTCTGAAGATAGATATCCCCCTATCCCGAGACACGGAGGAAGTTATGGGTCTTTCAGCAAGTATGTGGACAAGCGTTTCAGGCTTGCTCAGCCACGGTCAGAAGATGAACGTTGTCGGCAACAACATAGCCAACGTGAGCACGCTGGGCTTCAAAAGCCAGCGCATGGACTTCAACGATTATCTCTACCGCGGCATCGGAACCACCAGCGGCCCCAGCCAGATTGGCGCGGGAGCCAGCGTTTATGCCATATTGGGCGACTTTTCTCAGGGTTCGCTTGAGAGCACCAACTCGGTAACCGACCTTGCCATCGACGGCAACGGTTTCTTCCAGGTGCGCAAGCCCAACAGCAAGCAGATGTATTACACCCGTGCGGGCGACTTTTATTTCAACAAGGATCGCGAGCTTCAGAACCCCGAGGGCTACCTGCTGCAAGGCTGGAAGGTGAACAATGAAAAGAAGCTCACCTTTAACAGCGGCGCAACCAACCTGGGCAATACCGACCTCAGCAAGTCGGCCTATGTCGGCTCCGGCACGCCCACGGACATTGTGCTGGACAGCTGGAACATCATTCCCCAGCAGACCACCAATGTCACCTTTACCATGGGTCTGACCAACGACGGCAAGGGCGACCGAACCACCAGCAACACCAGCCCCATGACCGCCCTCTTCGACCTGTGGGATGCCAGCAGCAAGCCCCCTCTGGCGGATACGGCCTATGCCACGCAGTCCAGCATTGACGTCTATGACGAAGGCGGTGGCACACACACCCTTAGCGTCTACTACGATCAGGTGGATTCCAGAAAGACCGACAGCAACGGCAATACCATCTATGACATCAAGGGCTTGCCCGCCGGATACACCATATATGAATATCTGGTGACCATTCCGCCTTCTGAAGACAGGCGCAGCTATGGTGGCGAAGGCTATAACGCCGCCACGAATACGTGGACCAAAGAACCCACCAAATTTTATGATGATCCCATCACGGGAACCAACAAGCAGGCTGGCGTGCTCATGAGCGGCGTCATGATTTTTGACGCCAGCGGGCAGCTGGTCAACCAGACGGCCTACAGCTACGGCGCAACGGAAACTCCGGCCGCGAACAACCAGGTGGCTGTCAATCCGTCCCAAAAATCTTCATGGCAGCCCACCAGAACGTCCAGCAACGGCCTGCCCGTTTTCTCGGCAAACTTCAGTGGGCAGCCCCTGGCAAACAGCGTCAGCGAAACCATGCAGACCAGCGTGGGTGGAACCCCTGTGAGTCAGGTGCAGAACTACATCACGGAACTGGACTTTGGCCTCAAAAACATCGGCAATCCGGCATGGAACAACCCCACCGCCGCTGCCGTAAAGACCAACAGCATCGGCCAGCCCATTGATGCTGGCGGCAACGCCCTGGGCATGGACAAGTACGGCTACTACTACCTCGGCGCTCCTGACGCCGGTTTCTATGGCACAACGACTTCGGTGGGTGGTGCTACGGTTTCTGTCTACGCAGACGCTACCGGCTACTACTATAAAAACGGAACGGACAAGGTGTATGGCTCTGCGTCCATCGGCAACCCTGCTGCGAATGTTGAAGCTCTGAGTAACGGCAGCAGCTACTATTTCGTTGACACGACCAACGGCAATCAAAACTGCTACAATACAACAGTTATAGGCGGCAATACGATTCCCGCCTATCAGGACAGCTACGGCTATTATTATAGAAACGGCACGGGCGATAACGTATACGGCACCATGCCTGCTCCCGGCAATGAAGAAGTGCTTCATGACAACAGCGGCTATTACTACATGGCTGGGGGAACCACCAAAACCCCTGTGACCACAGCCGACTTTACGGCCATAACGGCAACGGCCTTCAAGCCAACCGCCTACACGGCCCCCACGGACGCCTCACGGCCGGTCGCGGACACAGTAACTGCCAACAGCAGTCTGGCGAGTCTGACTACCTCATCCCGCGTCAGTGGCACTTCGCCCACAACTGGTGTGCCGGTGTTTGAAAACGTCATCAACTACGGCACGACCGTGCCGACCATGACTGCGGTGGAACGGCAAGAATATGCCAGCGTGGCGAATACCACTTCGTATACCGTGCAGAACCGCACTCAGGACGGCTACGCTTCCGGAACACTGAGCAACGTGAATATTGACAACGGCGGCGTGGTTTACGGCATCTACTCCAACGGCAAAACCATTCCGCTCTATCAGATCGCCCTGTATGACTTCCAGAACCATCAGGGACTGTACCGTGAAGGCGGCAACCTTTTCTCGGCCACCAATGATTCGGGCGAACCCCAGTTGGGCGTGGCCGGCGATAACGGCTTCGGCAAGACCAAAGCCTATAACATTGAACAATCTAACGTGGATATGACCACGGAATTTGTGCAGATGATCTCCACTCAGCGTGGATTTCAGGCAAACTCCAAGGGTATTACCACGGTGGATACCATGCTGGAAACCGTTATCGGCATGAAGAGATAGTAAGGATTGCAAGCTGAAAGAACGGAGGGCGGGCCTTGGCATGCGCGATGGCCCGACTCCCTCCACAGCGTTGGGGATAGCGCTGTCTCTTTCTCTCCGTGCAAGGCGTCGATCGCATGGTCGACGCCTTTTCCAGTTGCCCTTTTCCCCGGAAACGCCACTTTCGCCGCCGCCCCAAGCGCACAGATCGCTGCCCATCTTCGTGAATAACACAGGTTCTTCGTTCCAATTTAAAAAATTTAAAAATCTTCTTGACAACTCACCCACTTCTCACATAAAAGATCACTTCACAGAGCGTCCCCATCGTCTAGCCGGCCCAGGACAACGGCCTTTCACGCCGTCGACAGGGGTTCAAATCCCCTTGGGGACGCCAAATGATTCCCATAGGTTACGCTCCAGTAGCCTTTAAATTACTCGGTTCTGTGTACCGAGACTGTGTACCGGCTCTCCTGATCTGCAAATCGGGAGAGCCATTTTTTTTGTCCGCAAAGTTGAGCACCTTCGCGGGGCCTCTTCCTTCCATTACCGCCAGCACCTTTTGCTCATGCTCCGATTCGTAGCCAAGGCTCCGCAGATAGCGGGCCGTGGTGTTCGGATTCGTATGCCTGAGCTGGCGCTGCACTACGCTGAGTTCCGTGCCTTCGTTGAACAGTATGCTGGCGTGAAGGTGCCGAATGGCGTGAAAGCCAAACGGTTTCACCTTGGCTCGTTTGCATATCGTGTCCATGAAATGCCCTCTGGCCCGGTAAGGTTCTCCGGGGTTGTGCCAGGGGCTTGGCGAATCATCAAGGCATGTGAACACCCAAGCCGTCTTGTAGGGCCGCACTTCCAGCCAGTACAACAACGCTTCCCGCAAGGGAGCCGCAAGCGGCACCCAATCGTGGCGCATTGACCTGTCGCTGGTTTTGCACGTTCCAAGACGTACCCGGTTCCGTTTGAAGTCAATATCTTCCCACTCCAGGCGGAAGATTTCGCTTCGCCTTGCTCCCAAGTAGAAGAAAGCCAGTAACATGGCTTTATCCTGGGCTTCCGCAACGGCCACCACCTTCCAAAAGTCTTCCTCGCTCGGAACGTAGCGGGGTTTCCGCTGCTCCTTGAAGCGTGGAATCGAAAGGAAAGGATTCGGCGTTGTCGGAAAGCCGTCCATGTAGCGCCTTCCCCATTCCCATGCAGCCGCAAGATTCTTCCGATCCTTATTGGCGGAAAAGCCGGAACGGGTGTCGTTCTGCTTCTGCAAGTACCTCATAACCATATCCGGCGTAATTGCCTCCAGTTGGGTGACTTTGGTGTGGGAGATGAACATTTTGAACACGCGCACTTTCTCCTTGAAAGTCTGCTTGGTAAACTGCTGCTCGGTGTAGGCGCTGTATCTATTCGCCCATTCCGTAACAGTCGGCGTAACCGTAGGGGTCACTATCGTCTGTTCCGCCAGCATTTGTTCTCTTGTTTCCCTTTCCCACTTGGCGGCTTCCCGTTTCCCTTCCAATCCGTTGGGGAACAGCTTTGTGGCTACGACTTTCCTGTCGATTTTTACCACCGCCCGCCATTGCACACCCGCCTTTGTTGGGTATCGTGTTGGCATCCAGTATTTCCCTTATGCGATTTTCAAAGAACCGTAGGCGTCCTGGTGCAACCCACACGCCACCGTACAATTCAGGATATTTCGTAATTGTTCGGCGGTCAACCCCTAAAAGCTCCGCAACTTGCGAAACTGTCATAGGTGCGCCAAATTCCTGCTGTAATTCTTTGAATCCCATAGGCCAAAACTTCTATTTTTGTGGCAATCTTATGCCTTTTGTCTTAGGAAATTCCTATGCAATAAAATAAAAAAAATCACTCTTTCTCTGGAGTGCCATATTTGTCTTTAAGGCGATTAACCGCCAAAAATGTATTTACCGATTCCTGCACGGACATTGCCGCCGCCGTCAACGCTTCGCGTGGTGCTGTCGCCCGGCTCGGAGCCTTGGCGACACGGCTCTCGCAAAGATCCATCGTCAAATCAAGCAACTCTCGCGCCTTTTCCTCATATTCCCGCAAAGCATCCTCGTGCCGTTCCATACGAACCCTCCGTAATGATTATCTGATGCCTTTTCTAATTTCTTTATCCAGTTCCCTTTTCGCAACCGACAAAAGATAACCGAGATCATCCCCCAAGGCTAAAGCCATGCGGCTGGCATCGGCAATGGTGACGCTCTGCGGCTTGCCCGTGTGGTATGTCTTGCTGCGAATCTGCGCCCATTTGGTCGCCGCCGCATTGCCGGACAGTTCCGGCCATACCTTCATGGCAAACTGGCCTTTCTTGAGGTTGTCCTCTTCCATACGCATGGCGACAATATCAACAAATTTCCGTTCCAGACGTTGCGAATAATTTTCTCCGGCCATGCTCCCTCCAATCGGCTACAACTTTCTCTAAAAATTTCCCTACCCGGAAAATCTTTCCTTGTCTATAGGAATGTTCGTAGTTATTTTACGATAAATCCTTATCACCAAGGAACGGTAAAAACTATGTATGACGCAATAAATTCACTTGTCAGCATTATTGGATCACATGAAAAGGTTGCTTTTTTCCTCGGATATTCCGATAGACAATATAGGAATATTCGCAGAAAAATTCGTCATGGAGAAGAACTACCGCCCCGGATTTCCAATCTCATTATCGTGAAACTGCAAGAAATTCAGCAGAATACCGGAGCAAGTCATGTCCGGTAAGCCGCTGCGTCACAACATGGCAAAAGTGGAATTTCTTGGATGTTTGGAAAAAATTGAATCCATGCTGGCGCAAGGATTCAGCAAGCGCATCATTTATGAAAGGCTCTTTGAAGAAAAACGCCTCACGATGGCTTACGTCACCTTCTGTAAGCTCACAGTGAGGGCTGCACAGTCTTCTCTCCACGCTGCCCCGCAACTCAACGCCGCTCCTGTTCTTGAAAAAACGGTAAACCCTCCACCGCCAGCGTCAAACCCACAACCGCTTGCATCGCAAGCTCCCCGCTCCGGCCCCCGGATCGTCAATACAGCCAAAGACCCGTTTCCCAATCCGCGTGACATGCGCCCGGAAGACGGCATTTAACCCCTATAGGAGTCTAACCAATGGCAACAGTGCATTTCATTCAACAAGGCAAGGGCGGCGTGGGCAAATCCATGATTGCGTCAATTCTGTATCAGGTGTTGGGCCTTCTCGGTAAACAGGTTGCCGCCTTCGATACTGATCCGGTAAACGCTACCCTGGCCGGATTTCAAGAATTTGAGGTGACGTGCCTTGATATTCTGAAACAGGGAGATATTGACCCTCGCCAGTTTGACACGCTGATTGACAAGATCATGGAGCAAGGGCCGGAAACCCACATCATTGTGGACAACGGCGCGTCCTCTTTCCTCGCTCTCAACAGCTATATCAAGGAAAACGGCATCATCGGAATTCTGGAAGAATCCGGCCATGCCGTCTTTTTCCATTCGGTTATCACTGGCGGCCAAGCCATTGGGGATACTGTTCTCGGTCTGCGCTCCCTGGCCCTCGGCTTCCCCGAAACGCCCATTGTGGTGTGGCTGAATCCCTATTTCGGGGAAATCGTCATGGATGGCATGTCATTTGAAGAATTTAAGGTGTATCAGGAATTTTCAACACAATTCCATGCCGTTATCACCATCCCCCAAGGCAACAAGGCCACCATCGGCAAAGACCTGGAAACCATGTTCGCCAAGCGTTTGAGTTTCAAAAACGCTATCGAATCCAGCCAGTCCATAGTGGTGCGCTCCCGTTTGCAACGCTACCGGAATGAACTGGTGGAAGCCGTGACCAGCGCGGCTCTGGTGTAGGGGGAAGCCATGTCGCAAGAAAATTCTCCTGTCGTGCAAAAAGAGGAACCGCCCACCCCTCTTGAAACGGAAATGGGCAACGCGCCGGGCGTGGGCCTCACGCTGGAGCAAATCCGTTCCGTGGTTTCCAAAGCCCATGACGTGATGCTGCCGAAAGACGATGCCACGCTGATGATCGCCACAATTCTCAACGCCTACCTGACGGAAGTGGACAAGCTCCAGGCACGGCATGAAAAGGGGTTGACCCGGCTCATGGCCGAAAAAACGGACGAATATGTTTCCGGCGTACAGGCGGCGGTAAACCAGCTTTCCACAAGCCTTTCCTCGGCTTCGGTTGAAGGTATCCGCAAAGTCTTTGACGATCACTCAGCCACTTTGAAAACATTCAGGAGCAATGTCTACCTCGCCGCCGTCATTGTCGGCATGTCGGCGCTTTTGAATGTGGCCGTCTTTATATTAAAGGCGGCTCACTGATGCTCCGGGCCTGTGACGATCCCCGGCTGCTGGCCGGGCTGCGACACTCCTGCGGGCCTGTCTTTATTGACGCACTGGAAAACCCGGAAGTCATAGAAATTATGCTCAATCCTGACGGTACGCTGTGGATTGAGAAATATGGGCAAGACCACGAATGTATCAGTACCATTGAGCCAGCCAAAGGCAGATTGATACTATCCCAGGTGGCAAGCGGCCTGAATCTGACGGTCAATGAACGCAACCCCATAGTGGAAGGAGAATTTCCGCTGGATGGTTCACGATTTGAAGGGACGTTCCCGCCGATTGTCGGCCCCGGCCCTTCGTTCTCGCTCCGCAAAAAGGCCAGCCGGGTATTTACCCTCCAAGAATACCTGGCCTCCGGCTCCATCACGGCGCGGGTGATCGATATTATCCATGACGCCGTGCTGCGGCGCTGGAATATCGTGGTCGTGGGGGGAACCTCCAGCGGAAAAACCACCTTTGTCAATGCGGTCATTGACGCTGTTTCCACGCTCACTCCGTCACACCGCCTGATTATCATAGAGGATACGGCGGAACTCCAATCCAAAAGCCCCAACGCCGTGTTTTTCCGTACATCGGTCATTGCGGACGTTGATATGCGGAAACTGGCAAAGGTCAGTATGCGCTACGCTCCCAAGCGCATACTGATAGGCGAAGTGCGGGACGCCGCCGCCCTGGAACTCCTGAAACTCTGGAATACAGGGCATCCGGGCGGGATAGGCACATTTCACGCGGACAGCGCGGAAGAAGCCTTACCCCGCCTGGAAGAACTGGTAGAGGAAGCGGGCCTTGGCCCCAAGCAGAAATTGATAGGCCGGGCGGTTGATCTGGTGGTCTTCATGGAAAAGACCCCGGACAATCGGCGGCAAATATCAAACATCCTGCGCGTGGACGGCTTTGACCCGAAAACGGACACCTATAAAACGGAGTATTTGTACAACGTAAAGGCGGAACAAGGCTCATGAATACTGAACAGGCGCACGACCCCGGCAATCTTCGCTGCGGGAAGTGCAACAAACTTCTGGCAAAGGGCCGCATAGAAGCCGGAGAAATCGAGCTTTTTTGCCCTCGCTGCAAAAGCAGAATCGTCCTGCGGGCTGTAAGCCCCAACCTCGCGCCGCGTGACGGCCTCCACGGAGAGCGTCATGCGAGTAACCAGCCGCCTTCTTCCCTCTTGTAAAGCCTTTTTTCCCCGCTTCGCCGTTTTCGGCTTTCTGGCGCTCTGCCTCTGCTTCCCCGATATTGCCGCCGCGTCAGGCGGAATCACGGAGTTTTCCAGCCCCCTGGAACGGGTAGTGAACACCATTACCGGCCCTGCGGGTAAATGGATCAGTATCGTGGCTATGGCCCTCTGCGGCGTCATATTCATAATGAATAAGGACGATATTTCCGGGGGCTTCAAGCTGCTGCTCTCCGTGGTCTTCGGCATCAGCTTCATTGCCTTTGCCGCGTCCATCGTGAACAGCGTGTTCTCCTTCTCCGGGGCGGTCATATGAGCAGGCCGCTCCCCATTCATCAATCCTTGCACCGCCATGCCCATATCCTCGGCGCGGAAAGGGAACTGGTTATGACCAGCGCCCTGGTCGCGCTGCTGGTGGGCGTGGGCGGGCTGACGGCTGTTTCCATCGTTTCCGCTGCCGGATTCTGGATTATGGCCGTGTTCGCGCTCCGGCGCATGGCAAAGGCTGACCCGATTATGAGCCGTGTCTGGCTGCGGCATATCAAGCAACAGGAGTTTTACCCGGCAAAGGCAAGCCGCTGGCGGCCTATAGGGGGTTTCAAATGCTGAAACTCGTAGACTATCGCTCCAGGGCCAAAGGACTGCCGGATTTGCTCCCCTATGCCGCGCTGATCGCGCCGGGCGTCATTCTGAATAAAGACGGCTCGTTTCTGGCCGCCTGGGAAATCCGGGGGCAGGATACGGCCAGCTCCACGCCTGACGAACTGGCTTTTGTGTCCGCGCAGTTCAATAACGCGATCCGGCTGCTCGGCACGGGCTGGATGCTGCATGTGGATTCCATCCGCAGCAGTCACCGGGCCTACCCCGCGCCGGATAAAGGCCATTTTCCCGATCCGGTAACGCAACTCATTGACGATGAACGCCGGGCTTTTTTCAGCGGAAACCGTTGTTTCAGCACCAGCACTATCTTTTCCGTCACTTACAAGCCGAATTTTGAAGCGGCGAAGTTGGCCGGAAAGGTGCAGGCAGGAACGGCGGCAAGTCCCATGCTGGAAAAAGCCTTGGGACAGTTCCAAAGCACCCTGGAAGAACTGGAAGATGCCTTGTCTTCGGTTCTGTATATGCAACGGCTCTCGGAATATGAAGCGTATTCCGATGAAGGCGAAGCCTACACTCAATCCGACCTCTTATCGCATATCCAGCATTGCGTTTCCGGCGATTTGCACCCGCTGCGCGTGCCGGAAAAGCCCATGTATCTGGATCACCTTCTCGCCAGCAATGATCTGGTCGGGGGAGTAATCCCCCGGCTCGGCGGGAAGCACCTTGCGCTGATTTCCATTGACGGGCTGCCGCAAGAATCCTTCCCGGCCATGTTCGCGGATTTGGAATCTCTCCCTCTGGAGTATCGATTTTCCACGCGCTTTATCTGCCTCGATCAATACGATGCAACAAAGGAAATAGACTCCTACCGCAAGGGCTGGCGGCAACAGGTGTACCGCTTTCTTGATCAGTTCTTTAACAACCCCAACGCCCGCGCCAACCGTGACGCGCTGCTGATGGCCGAAGACGCGGAAACCGCCCTGACCGAAGTGCAGGGCGGCTATGTGGGCGCTGGCTACCTGACTTCCTGCATTGTGCTGATGCACGAAAATCAGGAACAGTTGCAGGATTGGGCGCGGGAACTGCGCCGGAACATCCAGACGCTTGGTTTCGGCTGCCGGATCGAAAATATCAACGCCCTGGAAGCGTGGCTCGGAACGCATCCGGGCAACGGATATGCCAATCTGCGGCGGCCTATGATCAATACGCTGAACCTGGCTGACCTGTTGCCGCTGGCTTCGGTCTGGACGGGTTCACCCGTTTGCCCCTGCCCGTTCTACCCGCCCAACTCACGGCCCTTGGCCGTGCTGACAACGGATAAATCCACGCCGTTCTGGTTCAATATCCATGTGGGCGATCTCGGCCACACATTGATTTTCGGGCCGACTGGCGCGGGTAAATCCACGTTGCTGGCAACGCTGGCCGCGCAATTCCGGTGCTATGAGAACTCCCGCATTTACGCCTTTGACAAGGGCATGAGCATGTTTCCGCTCTGCCTCGGCTCCGGCGGGACGCATTATAACATCGGCAATTCCGATCAGCTTTCTTTCGCTCCGCTCCAGCGCATTGATTCCGAAGCGGAACGGGCCTGGGCCGAAGAATGGATTGCCTCTCTTATGGAGTTGCAGCAAATCACGGTCATGCCGTCACACCGCAACGCCATTCACGCGGCCATGCTGGATTTGTCGGCACAGCCTGAAAATCTGCGCTCCCTGACCAGCTTCTACCATATCGTTCAGGATAACCAGATTAAAGACGCGATCCAGCACTACACCGCACAAGGGGCAATGGGGCGGCTGCTGGACGCGGACACGGACGATCTGACGCTTTCGCCGTTCATGGTCTTTGAGATTGAAGACCTGATGAACCTGGGCGACAAAAACTTGATTCCGGTTTTGACCTACCTTTTCCACCGCATCGAAACGGCATTGGACGGGACGCCGACGATCCTGGTGCTCGATGAAGCCTGGATCATGCTCGGCCACCCGGTATTCCGGGCGAAGATACGCGAATGGCTGAAAGTCATGCGGAAAGCGAACTGCGGGGTAATCCTTGCCACGCAAAGCCTTTCGGACGCCAAAAACTCCGGCATCCTTGACGTTCTGGCCGAATCCTGCCCGACAAAAATATTCCTGCCCAACATCACGGCCACACAAGAGGCGCAACG
>CAJMLK010000004.1 GCA_905214305.1 uncultured bacterium | reverse complement strand
TAACTTTTTAGGTGGGCCAGTTTTTTGGGGGCAGGTCAAAGGTATTTTTAACTAACATCTATATCGTTGGCTTGGTAGATATCATAGAAATAATATCCGCAGTAGAAAAACTTGACGCGATTGTTACTATGAGCGGATGGAATGGATATTCTAACGAAGCCAAAGAATATGCAAAAATTAACCACGTGGGACTATTTAAATTTGGTGAATTTATGGGGGCAATGCGGTTCAGTGGAAACAGATTCTTGGATTACATGCCTCCAGAAAAACGACGCTATTAAATCAGTAATTAACATTGGACATGTTCACTTTTATTTAATTGGCTCATCAATTCATAAAAAAATTGTAAAGGATATTGATATAGCAATAATTTATATGCCTTCTAGTCATTCAACATCAACTCTGATAAAATTGCGTTTGGATCTATTTAATACCATTTTTAATGAATTTGGAATGATCGCTGATATTCTTTTATTATCATACGCCGAAGCAGAAGAAGTTGACTTTTTTTCAAAAGAAGCTTTGAAAATCAAGTAAGTTTTATCTAAAAGGCACGTTATAACTTCAATTTAGTCTCATTTTTGGATGGAAGTATTGCTGGGAGTTTTTTTGGGCCAGCAACACTTATTTTTTAGCATCACTTGCTATATAAGATTCAAATCAAGTTTCCCGCTCCAGAGAAAAAACACGCCCTTACGGCTATGCCGCAAGGGCTTTTTTTGTTGCCTGCTAAAGCCCTGTGCCCATGCTGAATAATTCTGGCAGCAGCAGGCTCCAGACAACAAGGATGCCGGTCAACCTGAGTTGACCGGCATCCGGCATTGGGCACGCGTGCCGCATGTCATGCAAAATTACTTTTTGGCAGCCTTGGCGGCCTCGGCGGCTTCACGCGCGGCGGGGCTCATGTGGCAAGGACGGCAACCCTTGAACTGCGGGAACTTGCCCGGATTTTCAGCAGCAAGCTTTTTGTGACAGCCAAGGCACGAACGGTCGCCATTTTTGGAGTGGAACGCCATAAACATGCTCATGGGATCGCGCTCACGCGCGCCGGGCGTGGCGTGACACTCGGTACAGGCCACATAGCGGCCATCGCTGCCTTCCTCGTGGTGGCAATGAAAGCAGGAAATACCCTTGTGCGCTGTGTGGGGAAACATGACGTTCATGCGTTTGGAGCCGGAAGCTTCAATTTCAATAGGTTCCTTGATGGCTTGCGACAGTTCCTTGACGCTGCGGGCCTGTGCGCCGCCGGTCCACAGAAACATCATGGCAAAAAGAGTGAAGACCAGGGTTTTCATGAACAAGCTCCTCCTGAGGTAGTAAATCTTCGGAAACCCTGAGTAATGATCATTTTTGTCCTCTGCCGGCATAAATCCGGCCGGCAAGCCTCATGCATGTGTGGTGCACGTGGCGCCGCCCGAACTCCCACAGCCCGGCAAAGAGCAAAAATCCTCACTACTCTGATGGTTACCTTGGTGTCTCTGCGCATGCCGAACCACCGGGCCAGCCTGACCGTTGACGCTTCCGTCAGTTCGGCGGCCTGAGGGCGCGCTCCTGCCCGTCGGCCCGGCCCGGCATGCTTCCGACCTTTCACACACAACTCTTCGCGCTTGCGGCTGTTCATGGCGCGTGCAAACCCATGTCGCCATAGCCGCCCGTCTGTTTCCGGCCTGGGCCCGCCGCGACGGAGCAGGCATTGGCCCGCACAGCCGCAGGGGCAATTTCTGCATGAAATTGCCCGAAGTTTTTTCAATGCCGCCCGGCACCTGCCTGCTCTGGGCGATATGCTTGCGCTCTGGCAGTGGACGCCTGCTTTTTGCAACCGTCAGGACTGTTTCACAATGAGCCTGCGCTGAAGCTGATTAACGTTGAACTGCTTCACATTTCAAAATTTTCATTCAGCCCCGGAAAGCGATTTCCGGCTGAATCCACGCCACAAGGTTAAAATGCCCTAGAAAGTATTCCAGAACGAAACCTTGAGCGGACGCAGCTTTTTGCGGGCCGCCACCATGTCCAGATGCATCATGCCCAGCGCCAGCGCATCCATATCCGGAGTTCCGTCGCGTTCACGCAGGTCCACCGTGGGGCAGTAGGCTTTGCATCTGGTACACCAGTCCAGCCGCTCACCGTGAGCAGCCGAGCCGCTTTCGCGCAGCATTTCGATGACGCCGCTGCCCTTTTCGCCGCACGAGGGGCAGGTTCCGCGCATAAATTTCCAGTCAGTGCCGCACAGGCCGCAGTGCAGGTGCTTCTTGCCACCGCCGCCAGCCAGATAGGCATTTTTTTCATCAACAAGGGGCTTGTCCAGCCATGCTATGGTGGCAAAACTGCCACACACAGGGCAGTAGCCCTGCCGCCACAGACTGCCCGCATCCCAGGGGGCTTCCCCTTCTTCAGGCAGGCTCCCTGCCACGATGGCGCGCAAGACCGGGGCCAGCACAAAGCTGAAGGCAAAGTGCAGAACCGAAGGATCAAGATCATGCTCGGCAGCAAGCCGGGTTTCTTCTTCGCTGTTGCCAGACAGCATGGCCTCGGCCAGCGCTTCGCGCGGGTCCTGCAAGGCTTTGGCCCCCTTGCCCTTCTTTGCTGCTCCGGCGGGCGGGGCCAGCAAAAAAGCCTCAAGGGCGGGCATATGAGGAGTCATGGTTTCAAGCCCGGCCAAAAGAGGCAGCAATGTTTCTGCGCTTTGGCGCAACGGCGCGGCGGCTCCTGTCAACGGCACACCAGCCAGCAGGGAAAGCCCCTGTTCCAGAGCGCCGGGCTGCGCTTCAGGCAGGCTCAGCCCGGCAGCGCGAACGCTGTCGGCCAGTTCACCAGCCAGTTGGGCCTGAGCGGCCAGCAAGGGTTCAAACGCCCGCAGCACGGGTTCCAGCACGGGGCGGCTTTCCACTACCTCCGCCAGGGTTTTTGCCACGCTTTGGCAGGATGAGACCATTGATGCTCCAAAACCGGAGGCCGGAACCTCCGTCCGAAAGGTGACAGCGGCGCGCGGGCTGTTTCCCGCGCGCCGCACTTGATGCCGTATCACTGGCCCGGCCGTCAAAGCGGCCCGCCTGTTTCCGGCGAAAAGGCGTTTTCGCCGGGGATATGCCCAAGTGTTGCGCCCGGCATGCCTTGTGTTCCGGCTTCCGGCAGCATGCCGGAAGCCGTTGAATACCAGACAGGCCTGACGCCAACGCTGTGAATCAGCATAGTTTCAGTTGACAATTATGGCAATGCCAAACTGAAAGCTGACTGAAGCGCTCTACATAAAGGCCGCGAACTCGTAATACTTGTCCTTGGTGTCGGCCAGCAGGTAGATAACGCTGACATCTTCCATATCGGCCAGAAAAGCCTTGGGCCAACGTTTTTTGGCGGCTTCAAGGCGTTTCTGGGCCAGGGGCAGCACTTCTTCACGCTCGCCGAAAACCATGGCCCCTGTGGGACAGGTCTTGACGCAGATGGGCTGCATGCCCGCGCTGACACGGTCGATGCACATGTCACACTTGGTCAGGCGGCCACTTTCGGGGTCGCGCCTGGGGATATTATAGGGGCAGGCTTCCTGTATGGCCTGGGCATCGTCTTCGCTGAGCTTTGACGATTTTTCCGTAGCCAGCACGGCGCCTGTTTTTTTGTCCTGTATCATGGCTCCCGGCACGGCCATGTCCGCAACGTCCACGCAGGGCGGCGTCAGGCAATGGCGGCACTGGTCGGGAAAGAAGTTCCAGACAACGTCGCCCTGATCATTGATATATTCATGAAAGCGAACAATCTTGAGGTTGTTGGGATTCAGATCCGGCGGATTCTGGTGCGTGCCGAGCTGTTTGGTGTGGTTGGCAGGCAGATCATGCCATTCCTTACAGGCCAACTGGCAGCCACGACATGCCGTGCACCGCGTGGTGTCAACTAAGAATGTTTTCGGCATAGTATGCTCCTTGTCAGGCGCACCCTCCCGTGAGGGCGCGCCCTTCGCGTTAGCCTATTTCTGTGAGTTTTTCAGCCTTGCGCAGGTTTACGCAGCAGGCCTTGGACTCGGGAATGGTGGTATTGGGATCGTACGCGCCCACGGTAAGCCTGTTGGTGGAGTCGCCGGTTTTCGGCGTTGTCCAGCCAAAGGCAAAGGGCATGCCCACCAGATGGACAGTCTTGCCCATAACCGTGAAGGGCCGTATGCGCACCGTCACCATGGCGATGGCCTCACAACTGCCGCGCGCGCTTTCAAGCACGACACCGTCGCCGTTCTTGATGCCCTTTTCCTTCGCCAGCTCGTGGCTCATTTCCACATAGAGCTGCGGTTCTGTTTCCAGCAGGTTGGGCACGTTGCGCGTTTCGCCGCCGCCACACCAGTGCTCGGTAAGGCTGTAGGTGGTCAGCACTATGGGGTAGCGCGGATCGGCCGGAGGCGCGATCTGGTCCATATCGGTCTTGTGGTACTTGTACACCGGGCTGCTGAGCTGCCTGGAGAACGGATGGCTCGCCAGAGGCGTTTCAGCAGGTTCGTAGTGTTCGGGGAACGGACCATCAGCCGGGCCGGGGCCGTAGAACTGGGCAAGCCCGTCCTTGACCATGATGAAGGGCAGCTTGCCCTTGGCATCAGCCATGGGCGGCCAGGGGCCGTCGGGCACGTCGCCCACCCACTTGCTGCCGTCCCATTCGATGACAGCCCTGTTGGGGTTGAAGGGCTTGCCGTTCATGTCCACCGAGGCGCGGTTGTACAGGATGCGCCTGTTGAGCGGCCAGCACCACGACCAGTTGGGGTAAAGCCCGATCTTGGCCTGCATGGGCGTCTGGCTGGGGTCGCGCCGCCGCGACTTGTTGCCGTCTTCTTCCGTCCAGCTTCCGGTGTATATCCAGTTGAGGGAAGACGTTGTACCGTCATCCTTGAGCGCGCCGAAGGCAGGCACAAGCTGACCGCGCCTGTACGCCTTGTCGCCCACCTTGGAGTCGGCCCAGAAGAAGCCGTTGATGCGTCTGGCCCAGTCTTCGGGGTCATACTTGTCAGTCCAGTGCATCTGAAGCACGGCTTCGGGCAGCACCCCGCCCTCTGTTTTGTACATGCGGCGGATGGTGTTGAACAGCGGCACAACCACGTCAGCAAAGTTGCGCGCCTCACCGGCAGGCTCCACGGCCTTGTCGAACCACTGCAGCCAGCGTCCGCTGTTGCTGATGGTTCCCGCCTTTTCGATACGGTGAGCCGAAGGCAGCAAGAAGACCTCGGTCTTCTTGGTCTTGGGGTCCGCACCGGGGCGTTTCCAGTTGTCCGTGGTTTCCGAATTATGGATTTCAGAACAGACCAGCCAGTCAAGATTGTCGAGGGCTACCCGCATCTTGTTGGTATTGGGGAAGCTGTTCATGGGGTTTACGCCCATGATGAAGCCGCCCTTGATCTTGTTGTTGTATATCTTGTCCATAATATACATGTACGAATAGTCCGCGCCCGGTTCCAGCTTGGGGAGCAAGCCGTAACAGAAGTCGTTTTCCGGGGTGGCGGCATCGCCGTACCAGCCCTTGAGCAGACTTGTCACATACTTGGGCCTGTTGCCCCACCAGTTGGCACTGTTGGGAACGGCCGTTACCGGGGTATTGGCCTTGTTGTATTCGGCCAGGGTCTGCCACGGCGCCTGGGGCGTGCCGTGGTAACCGGGAATGTTGTTGTACAGCAGGGCGTGGTCTGTGGAGCCCTGCACGTTGGGTTCGCCGCGCAGCGCGTTGATGCCGCCCCCGGCGATGCCGATATTGCCCAGCAAAAGCTGCACAAGGCTTGAAAGGCGGATGTTCTGCACGCCAACGGTGTGCTGTGTCCAGCCCAGAGCGTAAAGAATGGTTCCCGCCTTGTCCGGTCTGCCGGTCGCGCAGAAGTTCTTGTACACCCTGAGCAGATTATCCTGCGAAACGCCCGTAACGTCGGAAACGTTTTTAAGCGTATAGCGGGAGTAATGGTTTTTCATGAGGTTGATGACGCAGCGCGGGTCCTTGTGGGTGGGGTCCACCACAGGGCCGCCATCAGGCCCCTTGGCAAGGGCCCACTTGCTTTTGTCATACTTGCGGGTGGCGGGGTCATACCCGCTGAACAGCCCGTCTTCAAAGGCGTAGCCGTCACCCACCACGTAGGCCGCGTTGGTATAGTTGTTGACGTAGTCCTTCTGGTACAGCCCGTTTTCAAGAATATAGTTGAGCATGCCGCCCAGGAAGGGGATGTCCGTACCCGAGCGAAGGGGCACATGGAAATCGCACCGGGCGGATGTGCGCGAGAATTTGGGGTCAACGTGCATGAGCACGGCCCCGTTGTCCTTGGCTTTCATGATCCACTTGAAAGCCACGGGATGATGTTCAGCGGCATTGCTGCCGATAATAAGCACCGCATCGGCATTCTTGATGTCGATCCAGTGGTTGGTCATTGCACCGCGTCCGAACGACTCTGCCAGAGCCGCAACAGTGGGGCTGTGTCAGACCCGTGCCTGGTGGTCCATATGGACAACACCCAGGCCGCGCAAAGCTTGATGGATAACCGCGCATTCTTCGTTGGAAGCATGCGATGTGCCCATCCAGAAGATGCTTTCCAGACGGTTGACCGTCTGTCCCTTGTCGTTTTTCAGGATCATATCCTTGTCGCGTGCATCCTTGACGCGGCGCGCTATTTGCTCAAGGGTCCAGTCCCAGTCCTTTTCTTCCCACTTATCGCTGAAAGGCGCGCGATACAGGGGTTTCATCAGGCGGTGGTCGCTGGTGTACATTGAGTACAGCGCCGCGCCCTTGGCGCACAGGGCGCCTTCGGTAATGGGAAAGTCCGGATCGCCCTCAGTGGAGACAAGCTTGCCACCCTTGACGTAAGCGATGATCTGACACTGAACGGAACAGAAGGGGCAAATGCTTTGTACTTCCTTGGCACCCTCGATCTTGAGCTTGCCGGCGTATGCCTGGGCTTCGCCCAGGTCAAAACCCAGGTGCCCCAGCGTAAGGCATAATACCCCTGCACCGACACCTTTGAGAAAACTCCGTCGAGTGCTTTTCATGAGACCTCTCCTTGTTTGTGCCTGTCACATGCGCGGGGCCGAGGCAGGCGGCCGCGCAAAAGATGCTTTGGCGACAATGTGTACGCCTTGATAATAAAAAGAGTTGCGATCACCATATTCCAAAAAACGTGATGTCGCAAGATTGTTCGAGATTTTATATTATTGTTTCAAGTGTTTGTGATATTTTTCCCTATCGTGCAAATTGTCATACCATTACAGCGAGATACTTGCACAGCGATTTGATGCAGTCCATTTTTTGCTGAAAAACCACAAAAAACGTGTACATAATATCCACTGAAATCACTGAAGTTTTCTTTTCTCATTTTATTTGGCATAAAAAATTTTTTTGCGCTCCCTGCCGCCAGCCCGCCCCGCCCGCAAAAGCGACCAAAAAAACGGCCTGCGAATTTATTTCACAGGCCGTTGAGTCAACCAGAGCAGATTAACTTTGAAATGCTTCACATTCCAAAGTTTTCATTCAGCCGAAAAATGCGATTTTCGGCTGAATCCACGCCACATTGTGGCGCGCTGCACTTTCGTGCAGCGGTAGAGCATTTACACTTTTTCAAAGTTAAAATGCTCTAAGAACTGTCAGATTTTACTCCATTATTTACCAAACCAGCATTTGGGCCAGGTGCAGGTGTGGCAGCTCAGGCAGTAGCCGCCCTCGCCCATGCGGGCAAGCTCGGCACGCGTGATCTCGCGCCCGGCCAGAAGGCGCGGCAGCACAAGATCAAGAAAGGTGGTCTTGAAGTACAGGGCGCAGGCAGGCACGCCAAGCACCTGCATGTCTCCGCCCTGCCCGGGTATGCGCCCGATAAGGCTCATGGTTCCCGGCAGCACCGGCACGCCGTGCAGCACGTCGGTAAGCCCGGCATCCAGCAGGGCCTGCCGGGTCACATCATCAGGGTCCACGGAAAGGCCGCCCGTGGTCACAAGCAGGTCCGCTCCCGCCGCGCGCATTTCCGTCACGGCTCTGCCCATCATGGCCCTGTCGTCGGGCACGATGTCGGTTCTGACCACCTCGCACCCCAGCATGGCGACCTTGGCCGTGATGATGGGAATAAACTTGTCTTCAATAATGCCCTGAAAAACCTCGGTTCCTGTCACGAGAATGCCCACGCGGGCCTTGCGCAGGGGCTGTACGCTGAAAAGCGGGCCGCCTTCAAGCGCCTCAAGAGCCTGGGAAAGGCGCTCACGGCTGATAAAAAGCGGTATGGCTCTGGTTCCGGCCAGCGGGCCGCCCTGCTTGACCACAGTAGCGTCCTGCCGCGAGGCCACCATAACTTCGGGAACCAGATTGAAGCGTCGCATGCGCTCCACATCCACGCTGAAAAGACCGGCCCGCTCGGCGGTAAATTCCACCTTGCCCTCGCGGGGCGGCAGCGAAAAGGCCACGCCTTCGCCCGCCATGCGCCGGGCAAAAGCCTCGGCCGCTTCGTTTTCATGAACCGTATCACCGCTTTGCGCGGCATAGGCGGCAAAATCGCTCTCATCCACCGGGCTGTCGGTAACCGCCACATGAAAACGCCCCATCTGCTGGAGCCGGCAGATATCGCCCACGCTGATGCGCTGCCCGGCCTTGAACTCCGGCCCCTTGAACTGACCGGGGTCTATGCGGGTCATGTCGTGCGCAACGGTGTGGCCTACGGCTTCCTCCACAGGAACCACGCGAATTCCGGCGGTTTCGGGCCGGGGGGTCTCCCTGATTTCGCGCCGGGCCACCACGTAGGGGGCCTCGCCCTGGCATCCACGGCATACGGGACCGTCTTCCACCGGATACGCCTCGCCGCAACCGGGACAGCAGACAATGCGCGTCATGTGCTTGTGACCCATAAAGCGGCGCTTTATGGTCACAGGCTCCACATTGCAGATACTGTCGCCAGCCTCTTCTATTTCGGATTCAAGGCGCGGCACATCCTGATCTTTCTTGGGTTTTTCCTTGAAGAACCATGCCTTGATTTCCGGATAGGCAGCCATTTTTTCCGGATCAAGACTGACGCGCACGCCTTCGCCCGTATGTTTGTCAAAAAGCGAAACAGCATAGCGGCCCAGATTATGTATTTTCATCCAGCCATTGCCGATGCTGCACAGGGTGAGCAGCTGCACGGCGTCTGGCAGGCATTTGCCGGACTCCACCACGGCTTCGAAAAGCGTGCCTTCAGGGATATGCTTTTTGGCGAGCTCTACCATGTATCCGCCCACAAGCAGTCCGGGCGCGGCGTAGCCATGAAAGTTTTCCGCCAGCCGCCGAAATTCGTCGAACGTATAGGAACCGATATTCATGCGTTTCTCCAATGCTGCTGCCCCTGCCGGAGCGGATGCGAATGCTGTTTTGACCCTGTGTAAGCCAATTCGTCTGTTCTGGCTAGCTGTGCGCCGCTTTTCCCCACCTGTGCGCCGAAAGCCCCGCACACGCGGCTAAGGCTGATTTTAGCGCGCGCGGACGCGAATCAGCATAACGCTCTGGCCTTGCATAACAATTGGACGTTACTGCGAAATCACTCTTTTCCAGAAAAGCGTGCATTTTTTTGCGCCAGCAGAATGCGGGCCTGTTCAAGATCGTCGGGACAGTTGCAGTTAAAGAACGGTTCAGCCTCTTCCGGCCCATAGTCCACACAGTGCCTCAGGTCGTCCGGAACCATGAGACCCAGCTTGCGTTCGCCACGGGCCAGAGCCGCATCAAAATACGGCAGGGCCGCCACTTCATAAATGGCGGTGAGGGACTCCACACGGCCGGTATCCCGCGCACGGCAGGCCGTGACCAGCGTTTGCGGGGGCGCGGCCTCTCTGGCCTCCAGCAGCCTGCGCAGGGTGGCGGCGTCCATAAGAGGCAGATCGCACGAAAGAGCAAGCAGGGCCGCGTAGCCCATCTCGTCGGCACGACGCAGAGCCGCCTGCAGTCCCGCGGCTGGTCCCTGTCCGGGCAGGGCGTCAAAAACGCAGTCATGCCCCGGCCTTGGCGCGTCAGCACGGCAGGAAACAAGGCAGACAGGCAAAACAGAGCGCACAAGAGCGCAGGCCGCAGACAGCAGGTCGGGCGCGTCAGCCCCGTTCAGACTCTGCCCGCCAGCCGTGCCCGGCCCGACAATTTCGGGCAGGCGCAGACCGGCCTTGTCCACGCCCATGCGGCTTGAAAAGCCTCCAGCCAGAACGACTCCGGCCACCCGGCCCTTTGCGCTTGCCATATTTCCCCCGTCGATTCAGCTTTGTCGTCAGGCCCGGAGCCTGTGCATCTATTCAATGTAATATCTGAGGTCATCTTGTCAAAAGCTTGCGCATGCCGATGAACGCGGAGGCACAGGCCCCCGTGACGCGACCGCTGACAGCCCTGAGCGTCAGCCCCTGCGCGCGTCGCCACAAAATGCCGGCGTCGTGCCGGACAGCCTGATGCATTGTGCCGCGCCCGAGCTTTTGCTATGCTGCCTTGCGCCGTCCGCATGAGGCTGCGGCGCGTGCGCCGGAAACCGCAGAAAGGGATATTGCAGGGAGAAGGCATGAGCCAGGATATTTTTGACCTCGTTGTGGTTCTGACGCTGGTTTTTTTTGCCGGGCGTGGATATATGCACGGCTTTGTCGGGGAAGTTGCCGGTATTGTATCGCTTTTGGGCGGCTTTTGGACGGCCCACAATTACCATGACAGGCTTTCGCCCCATCTGACACTTATTACGGACCCCGGCTGGCGCACTGTGGCCGCCTACGTGCTGGTCTTTCTCGGTGTACTGCTGTCCGTGGCCCTTATTGCACGTCTGCTGCAAAAAATTCTTTCCTTTTCCTTTGTCACATGGGCCGACAGAATGGCCGGGGCCATGCTCGGCCTTGCCAAGGGCGCACTTCTGTGGTCCCTGGGCATACTTTTGCTGCAAAAATTTTTCTCTCAGGCGGTTTTCATGCAGCACAGCCGTGTGCTGCCCTATTTCAACGCCCTTACGGTGCAGGTTCGGGGCTGGCTGCCGCCGGACCTGGTTTCCCGTCTGGGTCTTTAGAGCAAGGTCACTTTGAAATTGCTCTGGCTGCTGCGGGAACAGACGCCCGCCACGGAGGCGCAAGCACGGGGCCATGCCGCCCATTGGTAAACCCTTCGGCAAGGGCTGAAGCTGGACGCGCCGTTGTGGGCGGCACTGTTGCACAGCCACCGGTGCTGCTGCAACGCAGACGCCCCTGAAAAGGCCCGCTGAAGGCCATATTTTTTCAAAGGTCATGCGCCGGGAACAGTGTTTCCGCCGCATCCGCACCGTCCGGCAACGCAGCGCGCAGCGCGCGTCAACCTGACGGGCATTTGCACCCGGGGCTGCTCCCGGCCTTTGTATCCGTAACCGGCACAAGGAACGTACATTCATGGAAAAGAACGCTGTTGAAGAGTTGCAGGGCATCATTGACACGCTCACCGGCCCCGAGGGCTGCCCCTGGGACAAGGAGCAGACCGCCCACACGCTGGCCGACTATATCATCGAAGAAAGCCACGAGCTTGTCAGCGCCATCCGCTCGGGCAACGTGGCCGACATCCGCGAAGAACTGGGCGATGTGGCCTTTCTGCTGCTCTTTGTGGCACGGCTGTATGAAAAGGACGGGCAATTCACCTTTGCCGACGCCCTGAACAACAACCGGGCCAAGATGGTCCGCCGTCACCCGCACGTTTTTGGCGACACGGTGTTCGACAGCCTTGATGAACAGCTCAAGGCCTGGGAAAAAATCAAACGGGCCGAGCACGCCGATGAAGACGGCAAGCCCAAGGGCCTGTTCGACAGCCTGCCCGAAAGCCTGCCCCCCCTGATCAAGGCCTACCGCATCCATTCCAAGGCTTCCCGCGTGGGCTTTACCTGGACCAGTGACGAAGATGTGGAGCAGCAGGTGGAAGCCGAATGGCTGGAATGGCTGGACGCTTCGGCCAACAGTAATGGAGAAGCCCAGAAGCATGAGCTTGGCGACCTGCTTTTCAGCATTACCGAACTGGGCCGCCGCAAGGGCATCAAGGCCAGCGAAGCTCTGGATCTGGCAACGCGCCGCTTTCTGAAGCGCTTTGCCCGCATGGAAGAGCTGGCCCGCGCCCAGGGGCAGGACTTCAACGCCCTGAGCCTCGATGAAAAGGACGAACTGTGGAATACGGCCAAGGCAGAGGAAGAACCCCGGTCCTGAGGCGGCAGGGCGCACTGCCCGTCGCCAGCAGTCTGGTCTGCCGTCCACGGGCGGCAGACTGCCATGCCGCACAAGAGGCGGACTCTCGCGTCCTGTCCACGGTCAGCAAGACTGTGCCGCGCATTTTTCGCCGCGCGCGTTCTCAGGGCGGGCTGCTTTGCCTCTGCCTGCTGCTGACGATCCTGCTCGGCGCATGCGTGTCAGGACAGAAGGCCGCCGGTCCCAAAACGGCAGACAGGAGCGCAGCCTCCCGCCCCGGCGCGCACACAAGTCCTCTGCCCCGTGCCGATCCGGGCTATCTGCAGTGGCTTGAACGGCAATCCATGCTGGGTTCCACCCAGGACCTGACAACGCAGGTGTCCGGTACAGGGCTTATCTGGCGCAACAGCGCCGCGGCCCGCCGGGTTCCCCTGCTGCTTTCCGCCGCGCCGTCATGGCTGGACGTGAATCCGCACACGGTCACGTCAGGGCAGCCTTTCTGGCGGGCGCTGGGCCTGTCTCCGCTGCCGGACATGCTCGGCCAGACGGGTCTGAACGGCCTTTTCGCAGCCCCCACAGGCGAAAGGGGCGATATCTGGGGCAGCTACAAAATGCTCACTCCCGGCGGAGGCAACGTTACGGCCCTGCGCTTTGATACGGCTCTGGGCAGTCAGGAAGATTTTGACAGGGCTTCGGGCCGACTGGAAAATCTCGGCCTGCAACTGGGCGGTGAACTGCCGCCCTCGGCCACGGGACTTGGCCCTGATTTTATTTTGCAGGCACGGCACGCCTCGCGTTTTGACGGCCTCTATGCCATGATGGTCGTGCCGCAAAAAGACTGGGATGTCCTGCCTGTCACCGCCGACGAATGGGATTGCCTGCCCCTGCGCCCGCAGGCCGTGCAAACTCTGGCCCAGCGCGGGATTTTACCCGAAAATCTCGTGCGCGACGGCCTGCCCTGGACCACGCCCGGCGGCTGGGCGGTCACGGGCGAAATTCGCGGGGCCGACGGTCAGGCACGACGCTGGGTATACCGTTACAGCGGCCATCCCCTGCGTCCCGTGCTGCTGTGGCAAGACCCCTCCGGTCAGGCGCGGCGCGTTTTTTCCGCTGCGGTTATCCGGCATACGGGGCTGCAGCAGCAGACCCTGGCAGGATTGCGCATGGAGGCCCTCATGGGGCTGGATGTTCCGCCCCCCGGCGAGGCTGCGTCTGAAGCACGACGCCCCGCCGCCCCGGCCCGGCAGGCACTTTCCGGCCGGAATGTCAGGGCACAGGGCAAAACGCAGGCTGGCACAGGGGCCAGCACACCAGACGCGCAACAGATCATGGAGCTGACACCCGGTCTGGAAGCGCTGGACGCCCTGTCGGGCGAAATTCACCGCTACGGCGGATGGGCCATGCAGGACGACGCCCTGCCGCCCTCCCTGACGCGGGCCGTGCTGGACACGGCTGTGGACTTTACACGCGATACCATTACGGAACCGGCAACGGCCTACGCCCTGCTGACCGGCGATGCCGCGCCCCTTGCCGCCCTTTTGCGGGACTCACTGACGCAGGGCGTGGATCACAGCCGTCTGGCCCGTGGGCAGAAAGACAGGCAAAGTGTGGACTGGCGGCCCCTGCTGGCCCTGCCCGAAGGGCGCGACATGGCGCGCCGCGCGCAGGAACAGGCCCGGGCCGCTGCCGATGCCGAAGAACTGTGGACAACACAGGCCGGGCTTGCAGCGCTGGCTCTGGGGCTGGACGCAACGGCAGCAACGCGGCCGGAACAGGCAAAGGCCCTGCGCCAGACAGTATTGCTGCTGCTTTCTTTTCGCGTGGGTCTGCCCGGACTTGCCTTCATAAGCCCGCAGGACATGACCGGGGCGCTCAATCTGGCGCGCCCCCCGGCGGGGCTGCCAGCCAGCATGGGCAGCGTTCCCCTGTGGGACGAACAGACGCGCGGAGGGAGCCTGCCGCCGCTGCCGCTGGCTTTCGGTGCTCTGGACAGGCAATGGGCCGACAGGCAGAGTTTTCTTCATGAACTGGCGGCTCTTTTGCGCGCCCGCCTTCAGGCCGGATTGGCCGGGGGCCGGGTAACAGAAATCTTTTCCGGGCCTCCGGGCTGTGTCGGCGTGCTGAGCGCCCTGCCCGGCGGCGGCTACTGGCTGCTGGCCGCCAATTTTTCCGGCAAGCGGCAACGCCTTGCCTGCGCTCTGCCCGCTGCGGCGCGCGCGGCACGCGAAGCGCCATCCGGCCAGAACCTGCCCATGCAAGGGCGCACTGTGGAACTTGACCTAGACGCACGCCAGTCCCGGCATATTGTGCTCACGGGACAGACGGCAACACCTGAAGGAGCGAACCCATGACCCAGAACTCCACCCTGCCTGAGGACGGCCAGCCCAAGCACGCGGGCAATGCGGAACAGCACCTTTCTTCCGGGCCGGGGCAGGAAACTCAGGCAGCTGCGCCCCACCGGGAACAGGCCATTGCCTGTCCGGCATCCGATGCGGGCACGGGCGAACAGCACGCTGCCACAAGCTGCCCCTGTGCCGGGGCAGCTGCCGGATCTGATACCGGATCTGATGCCGCGCCATATGCCACGCCAGACAAGGCGCAGCCTGCCGCTCCGGGTGCAGACCCGCACGCCGTGCAGGATCACACGCAAGTGCACGCGCAGGCTGGCCATATGCCCGGCGGCGATTCCGGCGCGGCGCCGGGCGGCGACACCCAGACCGGCACTGCGGCCAAAAAGCGGGGCGTGTTTTCGTCCTGGCGCGGCAAAGGCGCCCAGAACGCCGGGCCTGCCGCAACGGAAAATGCCGTGGCAGCCGGAATCCGGGCGGCAATGACGCCCCCGCAGCCCACAGCCGCGCAGAAATTTTTTGAAGCCGCCAGCCGCGTGGGACCGTTCTTTCTGCTTTTGCTCCTTCTGGCTCAGGCATGGCCCGCTTTTATGGGCAATGCCCTGTATTGCCCGCACGAAGCCGAAAGCATCCTCATTTTCAACCAGACCAGCCAGAGCGGCCTGTGGCTGGCCCCGGCCGCGCCCGGTCTGGCTCACTGGCCCGTATACCACTGGTATCTTGCGGGCATGCGCAGCCTCGTTGAAATGGCCGGTCCCGGCTTCAGCTATCTGCTCTTCCCCGTGGCGGCCCTTGCCGGTGCGCTGATCTGCCTCATGAGCGTGTGGACACTGGCCCGCGTTGCCGGGCTTGGCGCTCAGGCGGCTCTGGCTGGCGGCATGATTCTGCTTTCTGCGCCACTCTTTGTTCCTCTGGCCCATTTTACCGGGCCTGAAAGTCTCGCCACGGCCCTGACGCTCTTTTCGCTGGCGCTGCTCTGCCACGGCTGGCAAAAGACCCATGCCTGGGTGAGCCTGCCCGCCGGCTTTGTTCTGGCAGCACTGGCCGGGCTTACGGGTGGCATTTTCCAGTTGATGCTGCCGCTTGTCGCCAGTGTTTTCTTCCTGAGCTGGCGCGGGACCTTCCGCCGGGCGCAGGGCATGGACGGCGTGGCGGGCTTTGTGCTGCTGCTCCTGCTGCTGGCCTGCTGGCTTGGCGGCGTCATGCTGTGGCAGCAGCCCGAAGGCTATCTCAAATTTTTGGGCGAGCGCCTTATTCTCTGGCCCTGGCCCAGCGCCAAGTGGTGGTTGCCGCTGCTCGTGGCGGCGGCGGGCCTGCTGCCCTGGGCCGCCATCATGGCCTGCGTTTCGTGGGTTCGGGTGCTGCGCACCGCCCCGGCCGATCTGGCTGCCTCACGCAAGGAACGCTCGGGCATTGCCTTTTTGTGGATCAGTCTGGCGGTGGCCTGCGTGCTGAGTCTGGCCGCCTATGACCCGGCCTCCGCTGCCCTTACCATCATCTGTCTGGCAGCGCCCCTGCTGGGCAAGGCACTCTTGCGCCTCTCCGGCCTTGGGGGCCGCCTGTTCTTCATCTTCGCGGCCCTGTGCCTGCTGCATGCAGGCATGGCGCTGGCTGCGGCTGGCTTTGGCCCGACTCTGGACTGGATGGGCGGCTTCTTCAAGTTCAGCCTCAGCCCTGAACAGCGCGAAATGGTCCTCGGCCTCAAGGCTCTGCCCATCATCGGCAGCATGTGCATCGTAGCCGCCGTACTGCTGAGCCGGATGGTGCGCAAAGGCGCGCATGGCGGCATGGGCGGGGCGCTGCTTATCTGCGCCGTTATCGCTGTTCTGCTGGCCCAGCCCGGAACCATGCTGCTTGGCCCTCAGTTAAAGGCCGTGCCGCAGGCGCAACTGCGTCACCTTGAGGAACTGCTGCAGCCTCAGGCAAGCCCCGCGGCTCCCGCACCCGCCACGGAGCACCCTGAAGCGGCCAGCCCTGCGCCTGAACAGAGTGTGCCTGAACCGGCAGCGCCGGAAGACGGTGAACCGCAGGCCGACACGGCAACGCCTGTGGAAAAAGCTCTGGAAAAGGCCGCCTCTGAGGCAGCTGCCTATGATGCCCGCGCGGACGAAGAAATAAAGAAGCGTAACGCTGCCCCCGCTCAGGACGAGCAGGACGTTGTGGCCGCGCCCGGCCATACCGGCATTCCTGCTGCTGGCGCAACGCCCGCAGCGGATGACAAGGCTGCCCAGGTCACGCCCGCCAACGTGGAGCAAAGCGAAAAGGCCGCCACAGGCGAGGACGCTGCCAGCGCCAACGACATGCAGACTGAGAAGCCCGCTGCCGCGACGCCTGAAACCGCTCCGGCTGCGGAAGCTGAAAAAGTCGATACAGAAAAGGCTCCCCATTCGGAAAAGGAACAGCCAAAGCAGTAAACGCAACAGCACATTGCGTCGAAGGCCCTCTGTCCTGAAAAGAACAGAGGGCCTTTTTTGCAAAAATCGCATGTCCCAGGGCATTTTCGCATTGAGAACAGATACTCTCGATGCTTCAAGGACACCCGCTTTGGCGTTTCACCGCGCAGACAAACTGTACTTGCGCCGCCGCGGCGGGCGTCTGCTCACGCATCCGCCGGAGCAATTTCAAAGCCAATCTGCCCTGAAGGCGTATTTTCTCCTGACTGCGGGTGCTACCGCGCCCTGCCCGTCCATGCCTTGCGTCCACTGATCCACAGCACCAGCGACAGCACGCCGAGCACGGCGGCAAGGCCCAGATGCGCAAGATCCATCCCCATGACCAGTTCCGGGGCAAAAGAAAATGCGGGCAGGTTTTTCAGCACGCGAAAAATCCCCGTGAGTACAAGGCCCGCAACCAGCCAGACGCGCACAGTGCCCCAGAATACAAGCCGGGGAAAACCGCCGCCGACTTTCAGCCTGAGCGTCATCAGCAGGCAGCACAGCGCTATCAGCAGCGCGCCCGCCACATAGTGAATATTGAGGGTGGCATAAAAATCTCCGGTCCAGGCCATGCCGGGCAGTCTGGTCAGGCCATAGCGCGTGGCCATGGGCATCTGCATCATGCCGGTAAAGCCCAGCACAAGGGCCAGAGCAACCCATACGCGCTTTATCCAGCCGGGAACCGACCATGGCGCACTTTGTGCCGACGCTGCGCCTGCCGCACCGGCCGCCTTTTCTTCCAGCGCGGCGCTGCCGCTTTTGGCGCTCCGCGCCATGCCTGCCGCCATGCCCGCCAGCGGAGCAGCCACAAGCATACGCCCCAGATTTGCGGCCTGTGCCATGCTGTCCGGCACATCTGCCAGTGTGGGCCTGCCCGGTCCGGGTTTTGCGGCGGCGGCCAGGTCTTCAAACGGCACGGGCGAAAGATAGAACGTGTTTGTGCCGCCGTTTTCCGTCACCCCGTAGAGATAATGGCCGCGTTCGGCTGCCAGCGCCTGTGCATGAGCAAGCAGCTCCGCGCGCGGGCCGATGGTCTGCACCTGCTCCGGGCAGACTTCGATACAGGCGGGCAATTGCCCCTGTGCGTAGCTGTCTGCACAGCGGTCGCACTTGTACATGACGCCATTGCCTGCAAAGCGCGGCATAAGGTGCAGATACGGGCCTACCCCGGACTGGCGCTGCGGCACATGCCAGGGACAGACCGTGCGGCATTTGGCCCCGCCAAGGCAGGTTGCCGGACTGATATTCACTGTGCCGGTCTGCGGATCACTGCTGCACGCCCCCCAGGGGCAAAGGTTGGCGCAGGGCGGATTGGTACAGTGCATGCACCGGCGCGGCACATGCAGATCAAGGCTTTGGCCGTTTTTCTGCACGGTCACGGTTTCAATGTACAACCAGTTATACGGGGTGAGTCTGTCGTCCACATCCTGCCGCTGCGACCAGTCTTCGGTCTTTGTGCCGGGAGGAAACAGCTCGGGCATGGCCCCGTTCACCACCGGATACCGCCCCTCGTTACGCTCGCGGCAGCCCTGCACGCAGGCGCCGCAGCCGATGCATTTTTCAAGCTCCAGCAGCGTGGCGTACCGCGCGCCGCCGGAAGCGCCGCCATTGGAAGCGGCCAGAGCATCACTGCCGCCCGACACGACCGAAAGGCCCGCAGCCCCGGCCCCCATAAGAAACATACGTCGAGAACGCTTCATATCCTAGCCCGCACCTTGTATTATCAGTATGAATTCCTGCTCTTTTATGCCCGCTTTTTTATACAAAAGCAAAGAAGCGCATTGTGCAGCAAGTCGGAGCACAACGCGCAGCAAGGCTGCAACAGGAAATCATGCACGGTTCAACATTTCCGCATCTTCACGACGCATTGACATGCTGTCAGCCCGTACACAATGTATACTGCCGTATTTGGCATTTATGGCATGGACACAAATCCCGCGCGCATGCAAGACAAGATGAAAAACACGCCAAGGGGAGGAAAATACACACGCCGACAGGAGTTATGCGCAATAAAAAAGGGATATAAAATCCTCCACAGAGTGAAGTCTTTTATATCCCCGGTCATATTTTCAGCACTGCGAATCACAACGTATGAAACGCAGCCGAACCGCGACAGTTTTTACGAATAGGTTCCGTTGTATTCCACCAGAGTGGCGCTTTCCACAAAGTCTGCTCCGGTAAAGGCATCCATGAATTCTATGCGCCCTTTTTTCACCTTGACCTCAAGGGTCAGCTCCGTGGCCCCGTGCGAGACGCTCTTGTTTTTCAGCCTGCACTTCATTTTCTGCAGCAAGGCGTTTACCCGTTCTTCAACTTCGGGGGCATAACGCAGAATAAGCAGAAACGTTCGTGAGTCCCGGTGAACAAAAGTCATGGCAATGTACACAAGGCCGATAACCGCCGTACCGAAAATGGCAACCATGTAAAGCCGTGCCCCGGCGGTGAGCCCTGCGGCAATGCTCCAATACAGAAAGCCCACATCCAGCGGGTCCTTGATGGGAGCGCGAAAACGCACAATGGACAGCGCCCCGACCATGCCGAGCGACAGAACAAAGTTCGTGCCGATGGTAATGATGATAAAGGCGGTTATGCCGCTGACAATAAGAATGAGAACGCCGAAGTTTTCATTGTAAACAATGCCGCGATAAAAAAAGCGGTACAGCAAATAGATGGCAAGCCCGCAACCAAGGGCGACAGCCATTGTCACAGCCAGAGAAAACATGGTCAGCGTTTCCTGCTGAGAAAACAGAAGCAGGACCTTGCGAAGCTCTTCAGTCATACATCACCGGCATCATGCAAAACATGGTTAAGGTTATTCGACAGTGATAGACGACAGTATCTGTCCGTCCCTGTTACGCAGATAAATGGTTTCGCCCTGCACGGGCTTGAAATTCACCTGCATTTTCTTCAGGGCAGAGATATGTCGCGCGCCCTTGCCCACAAATGGAACCACCTCGCCCGGATTAAAAACCATGCCCGACAGTTCGTACTTCTGGGGCTTGCCCAGCCGGTCGCTCAGATACAGGCCCTGAGCTTCGAACGGACGGTCTGTGGTATTACGTAGCGAAAAACCGCAGACATGCCCCTGATCATAGGCATTTTCAAGCACCAGCGGCGGCAGGCAATCATCTGTCACGAGCCTGACCCGCACCTGCCCCTCCACCGCGTCACGACCGGAAAGCGTGATCTTGTCGCCATGCCTCAACTGTCCGTTCACTTCCCAATGCCGCACAACCTTGTCCGGCGGCAGAACAGCGGCAACCTCAACGGCATTTTCAGCGAAATACCATCCCTCTGGATCGGGACGACTGATGGTATTCAGGCGGGCCGAACCTTCCACAGTTACGTGATAAAGATCCGTATAGCCCAGAATGCGGCGCAGTTCGTCGAGTGCGTGTTCCGGGCGCTCCCTGAAAAACGTAAGAATATTTTCACGGCCTCTGGCGATGGTTTTTTGCAGATCAGGGGGGCTGTATACGCCGTGCCGCGCCGCATGCTCAATTTCGCCAAGGCTTATGACGTTCAGCTCCTGCATTACCTGCCGCACATGCCCCTCAGCGTAGTGAACAAACGCCATATCACAAATATTATTGGCAAATTGTGCTGCCGATTCCGGGCGCTCCAGCAGAGAGGCAAAGACAGGGCTTGCCGCCAGCGCGCGCTCCAGGGTGGGATTGGAAGGGGGTGTTGCACCACCCCAGGGGCTCATGGCAGAAACATCCATATCATACAGCACATAGCGCCAGCGGCCATCAAGCCCGCATCCTTGAACTCTGTCATCCCCCACATAGCGCCACACTTTAATATTGTTCTGGTCGTCGTGCAGCCATTCCCTATTGTCTATATAGGCTTCGATGGCATAATATAATAGCATATCATCAACATCTATCTGCTTTGCAATGGCAGCATAGAGGTTTTCACTCATCGGCTCGACTTCGCAACGCCTTGTTAACGCCCTGAAGCCCTTGATCATGCGCCAGTTCAAAAGTTCCGGGTATTTTGGCGAAGAGCGCAACCTTTTTACACCACCATTAAATGTGGCAAAATCTTCGCGAGGACGATTGAAAAAACTCTCGAGCAGGCTGTCATCCATTCTCACTGTCAGATAAGAATGACCGTAATAGCCGCCATTGAGGTACACGGCGGCCGAATGCACGGGAGCAACCCACGGGTATCCGGCCCCGGCGGCAATACGTGCAATCAGCGGAGTGCGGATCTGCGCGTCATACAGATCCTGGCCCCCACTGCTCAGTGTCAGGGCATCAAAGGACAATACAGGAAACCTGGCGTCTTCACGGGCCAGTTCGGCAAAGAAGGGATATTTGAATTTTCCTGCCGCCGGATCATAGCTCTTGCGGGCTGTAAGCCGCAGCGACTTTTGCGGATAATGGCGCGACACGCCCCCGAAAACACGCAAGCCCGCTTTTTGCGAAAGCAGACGAACGCCATCCGGGGTCAACACCTCCACATGCACCGGCCGCTCCCAGGTACGCCCCCGCCCCTTGTAGTTGGCGTCGTGAGCGTTTACCTCCTTTCCAGGATGCCTCTGCACGGATTCAGCCCGCAGCTTGCCCGGCACAAGGATGCCGGTCTCGTGCCCGTACAGGTTTTCATCCTCTGTAGACAGGGAAAAAATGTAGGAATCGTAGCGCGCGCGGATGCCCGGCTCGATAAAATAACTGTGCGTGCTGACCGCGCTTTCCTGCCCGTCAATCACTGCCACGGCCTTGACGACCGTGCACGTTCTGCCATGTTCGGCAACGAGAAGAAGGGGACCGGCATAGGCGGTGCTGTTGCTGCTGGGAGTGGAGCCGTCCACAGTATAGAATATCTGTGCATCTGGCCGTTGGCAGGACATTTCCACACGAACTGACTCCGTGTGAAAATGCACGGAGGGACTAAAGACCGGCCTTTCGACCCTTTCCTTTTCCTGATGTATTGTATGGCCAACGATTTCGCGCAGGCTTTCCCTGCCTGAAGGCGCAGCCAAGCCTGAAAGACCTGAAGGCAAAAGATGGGATGCCGCAACGCATGCCAGCGCTACAGCCAGAAACAGGCATACTATGGTCGTTCGCATACTTCCGCGTGTTTTCCTGCAATGGGGGGGGGCCGTCGCAAACCGGCCTGCAATCCGCGTGAAGAAAACACTGCGCACAGGACACGAGCTACGGGCTATGCTTATACAAAAAAATATTATAGGAGTATTGTGTTTTCAGGTCAACACCGTACGCCAAGCTGAACGGCAATTCATGAGCTTTTTACGCAGCATCATCAAGGATGCTTTCTTTTGCGAGGTCGCAAACATGCGGGAAAAACAATTCAGATACGAACGAAAATACTACCTGTCGCCGGACAATGCTGCCATTTTGCGCCAGCGCGTGTCGTGCCTGCTCCAGCGCGACAGACATTCCAACGGGAAATACCGTATCAGCAGCCTGTACTTTGATGACATCTATGACACTGCCCTGCATGAAAAGCAAAGCGGCGTCTTCACGCGCGACAAATGGCGCATGCGCTGGTACAATGACCAGCTTGATCCCATCCATCTGGAGCGCAAGCACAAGGAGGGCGAACTGGGGCTGAAGCTGCACGCCAGGGTATCGGAGGGCCAGTACCACAGGCTTTGCGCCGGAGACATGAGCGTAGCCGCCGGGCAAAAAGGCGACGTATGGGAGGCGTTTTACCGCCTGCACTGCACCAATTGCCTGCGTCCGGTAACGACCGTCATCTACGAGCGTGAAGCCTTCAGCTATGCGCCGGGCAATGTGAGAATCACCTTCGATTCAGACTTGCGGGCTTCCACGCCAGGTTCCGCCGTGTCGGTTCCCATCTGCACGGATGGCCTGACCATTCTTGAGCTTAAATACGACAGTTTTCTGCCTGCTGTGGTGGAAGGGCTGCTTTCGGGCACGCAATTTACGCAACTGTCGCTTTCAAAATATGTCATGGCCCGGCATACGCTCATGAATTTCGGCTTTGCCTAACGCATCCCGCCGGTACTTGCGGGCCTTCTCCACTACTGCCAGAAACGCAGCAAAAACAAAAACGGCGGCACTTTTTGCGCCAGAGCAAATTCACGGTGAAATGGCTCTGGCGGATGCGGGAGCAGGCGCCCGCCGCAGGGGCGTACGCGCAGCTTCAGCCGTTGCCCGGAAGCCTTACGGCTCAGGACGGCAGCGCTGCCTGTCTGCACCGTTCCGCGCGAAGCGGGCGTTTGGGAAGCATTGAGAATATCCATTCTCGGTGCGAAACGGCTCTAAAAAGCACCGGACCCGCTTCTGGCAGGCACGGCGCTTTCAACGCAAGCCTGACAAAAGCGGGCCCGGCCCGTTCAATGTGCAAATACCGGCGCAAGCGCGCCGTCATATTCCTGCCAGAAAATCCCGCCACAGGGGCGTACATTTGTCCTTTTCCGACAAAAGAGGCTGCGTCACGGGCCAGACCACTGCTATGTCGGGATCATTCCAGCGAATGCCCCCTTCGTCTTCAGGGCAATAATAGTCCGTACATTTATAATGAAAATGCGCCGTCTGACTGGTGACCGCAAAGCCATGCGCCATCCCCGGCGGAATCCAGAGCTGCCACTGATTGTCCTGCGTCAGTTCCACGCCATACCACTGGCCGAAGGTGGATGAACCGGGCCGGATATCCACGGCCACATCAAACACCTTGCCCAGAGAAACGCTCACAAGCTTGCCCTGCGGGCGTGTTTTCTGAAAATGCAGGCCGCGCAGTATGCCATACGTGGACATGGAGTGATTATCCTGCACAAAAGGGCCATCAATGCCCGCTGCCACGTACCGCTCCTGCTGCCAGGTTTCTACAAAGTAGCCACGGCTGTCGCCCCATACCCTGGGCTTTATGAGCATGACCCCGGCCAGAGGCGTTGCCGCTACTTCCATTGGCCTATCCCCGTATCCACAAGGTCAAGCAGATACTGCCCGTACCCGGTCTTGCCCATGGGACGGGCCAGAGCACGCACCTCATCGGACGAAATATAGCCGTTGCGCCACGCGATCTCTTCAAGGCAGGCCACCTTGAGTCCCTGCCGTTTCTCCACCGCCTGCACAAAGGCCCCGGCATCCATGAGAGAGTCGTGAGTTCCCGTATCCAGCCACGCAATACCCCGGCCCATCAGTTCCACATGCAGGTCGCCGCGTTGCAGATAGGTATTGTTGACGTCGGTTATTTCAAGCTCGCCGCGTGCCGATGGGCGCACAGACCGGGCAATGTCCACCACATCGGCATCATAGAAATACAGGCCCGTGACCGCAAAATTGGATTTGGGCGTCTGCGGCTTTTCTTCAATGCTGACCACGCGCCGCTCTCTGTCAAATTCCACAACGCCATAACGCTGCGGGTCGCGCACATGATAGCCGAAAACCGTGGCTCCCCGGTCGCGCGTCATGGCTTCGCGGGTAAGATCGGGCATGCCGTGGCCAAAAAAAACGTTGTCTCCCAGCACAAGGCAGGTATTGTGCCCGGCAATATGCTCTTCAGCCAGCAAAAAGGCTTGCGCCAGCCCCTCGGGGCGCGGTTGTTCCACATAGCTGATGCGACAGCCCCACTGGGAGCCGTCATGCAGCAATGCCCGATACAGGGAAAGGTGCTCGGGCGTCGAGATAAGGCAGATATCGCGAATACCGGCCATCAGCAGGGTCGCCAGCGGATAATAGATCATGGGTTTGTCGTAAATGGGCATGAGCTGCTTGCTCACGCTCATGGTCAGGGGATAGAGACGCGAGCCGGATCCCCCGGCAAGAACAATGCCCTTCCATTGGCGCATACGCTTTACTCCCCGCTGGCGGCAGCGGCACGCCGCCCGTAATTGATGTCCATCCAGTCAAGGTAGGCGCCGCTGCGTACAAGGTCTACCCAGGCGCTGTTTTCGAGATACCAGCGCACGGTATCGCGCAGGCCCGCGTCAAACCGGCGCGAGGGCCGCCAGCCCAGTTCGTTTTCAATGCGCGAGCAGTCAATGGCATAGCGAAAATCATGACCGGGCCTGTCCGCCACAAAGGTAATCAGATCCGCATGGGGTCCCTGGGCGGAAGGATGCATGTCATCAAGGATGGCGCATACGGCATGCACCACCTCAAGGTTGGTCCGTTCCGCATGGCCGCCGACATTGTAGGTGCGCCCGACCTGCCCGGCCTCAAGCACGCGGGCAATGGCCGCGCAGTGGTCTTCCACATGCAGCCAGTCGCGGATATTGGCCCCTTGCCCATACACGGGCAGGGGCTTGCGCTCAAGGGCGGTGAGAATCATGAGGGGAATGAGCTTTTCCGGGAACTGACGCGGCCCGTAGTTATTGGAGCAGTTGGTCAGCAGAACGGGCAGGCCGTAGGTTTCGTGAAAAGCGCACACCATGTGATCGCTGGCCGCCTTGGACGCTGAATACGGACTGTTGGGGCTGTAGGGAGTGCTCTCCGAAAAAGCCGGATCACCAGGCTGCAAGTCGCCGTAGACCTCATCGGTAGAGACATGCAGAAAACGAAAATCCGCAGCCTGCTCAAGAGAAAGCCCGCGCCACCAGTCCTTGACCACACGCAGCAGGCTTGCCGTGCCGAGCACGTTGGTACGCACAAAGGCGTCCGGCGCCACGATGGAGCGGTCCACATGACTCTCTGCAGCAAAGTTGACCACGGCATCAGGCCGGTACGTATCGAGCAAAAAGGCCACCAGCTCTTCATTGCCGATATCACCGCGCACAAAGACATGCTCCGGGTCGCCCGTCAGAGCGGCAAGATTGGCGGGATTGCCCGCATAGGTCAGCTTGTCGAGATTGATGACGCGGACACCCGCACGGCGGGCCTGAAGCACATAGGCCGAGCCGATAAAACCCGCTCCCCCTGTGACAAGTTGACAGGTCATGGCTACATCCTTTTCATCTGATTTTTCATTTGGGCATTTTCGCATTGAGCATGGATATTTTCAATGCTTCCAGGACGCCCGCTCCGGCGTTTAACCACGCAGATACGCTGCGCTAAAATTGTACCTGTTTCCAGAAAACACTGCAGCAATGAGCGCATCAGCGTATTCAGCACGTTAGCAAAAAATTCAGCATTGTGACAACCGCAGAAAAACCGGCGGCCGGTCAGGCCGCTGCTGAAAAAAACGCACAAAAAAGGGGCTACCTGCAATCAGGCAACCCCTTGAAAACTTGGTGGAGAAGAAGGGATTTGAACCCTCGACCCCCGCCTTGCGAAGGCGGTGCTCTCCCAGCTGAGCTACTTCCCCACGCGCATAAACAGCGCAGGAAGAAAGCAATAGGCAATACACGTCCCGGTGTCAAGTGCTTTGCCTGCCCTCTGCCCCATGACGCTTTCATCATGGCCGGACAGTGCGTGTGCATGCCGCCTGCGAGAAGCGCCATTACAGCCGGGCCAAGGCACTCAAGGCATATTTTCAGGGCAGGCAGCGCGATGTCATGCGTTCAGGCCATGCGCAAACCACGGCAACATCCGCCACAAGGCCTTTCACGAAAGAACGGCTAAGGGCCGTAACAGCTGTGCGCCCTGTTTTTCTACGCCTTGGCGGAACACATGATCCCCGCCACTTCGCAGATGCGCCGCACCCTGTGCTCATAACAATGCCCGTTACGCAGATGCTCGCGCCAGGCCCGCCGCAGATCCGCAATCCGCGCGGGATACGTGCGGGCCTCGTCCCAGCGCGTCCAGAAGTCTTCCGGGCCGCGCAGCCTGACCGGCTCGGCAAGGCTGGAAGGAAAGATATCCAGCCCCGGCGTGGCATCGCTGAAAAGCGTCCCTCCGGCTGCCCATACGTCAAAATGCCTCTGGCTCAGGCTCTGTGGCAACAGCAGGCTTGTAACATTGAGCACCGCCCCGGCCGAGGCATACAGGTCAGGCAGCGCCGCATAATAGTCTACAGGAGGCAGAATTTGCGCGCCGGGCAAAAGCGTGTGCCAGTCCGCATCGCCCACAATGCGCAGGGGGGGACGCGCGTGGTCGCCACCGGTTCTGCCTGTTCCCCGCCCTGCCTGCGCCATAATTGCGCGCAGCCAGCGGGCACGGTTGCCCCTGGCGCATGTTTCGGCCCCAAGCCCGGCATTGCGGGATGCCATGCCGGGCCAGTCCGCCGCCCCAAGCCGCTGCTGCCACCAGAAATAGTTGGGGGCGTCCATTGGCCCGCTGCTGCTCTCCAGAAGCCCTGACGCCTCCGCCTCAAGCTCTTTTGGCACGCGGGCCGCAGCAAAAAAACGCTCCCTGTGCGGAAAGGACGAACGCCCCACAAAGAGCGGTCCCGGCTCCGGGCCGCCACCGGCATGCTCAGGCACTGCATTGCGCCACATATGCCCTGCCACAGCCAGAGGAAGATGCAATACATGCCGCGCCCCGGCGCTGATCAGTCCCGGCACAAACGAGGCGTCCGTCACAAAAATGAAAGCCTCACGCCACCAGGGCAGCCGCAGGGCCGAAAGCACGTGCCAGGGATTGTCCACCAGCCACAGAACCACAGGCACGCCCATGCTCCGGCACAAATGAAAGATGCGCCCTTCCGCATCCAGACCGCGCAGGTTTACGGACAAAAAAAGACGGGGCCGTTGCTGCCGAAAAACATGGCGCAGAGCCAAAAAGTCCTCTGGCCCGCGAATTTTTTCAGCCAACGGCAACACAGGGCCGAGGCCGCAGGCATCCAGAGCCTGATGCAGTTCCTGATGCAGCAGCAGGCCATCGTGCCCGGGCAGCAGCGACGGGCCGCCTTCGCGTCCTTCGCCTCCACGCCTTTCGCCGGAAGCCCCTCCCACGGCCTGCGGCGCAGCGGCGGGCACGGACGAAACTTGCAGCAGCGCGGCGTCCACCTGTCCCATGAGGGGTCCCCAGAAATCCGGAGCCAGACGCATGCCCGGCCCATAAAAATAGCACGTGCTGTGCGCTGCCAGCTTCGCCGCTTCTTCCGGTTGCACACGCTGCCAGTGCTGCGGCATGCCTGTGCCGCAGCGTGTCTCCAACGGTGGCAAAGCCCGCAGCGTCGGCTCATGCTCAAGCCAGCAGACCCGCCGTGCGGTCTGTGCCAGCCCTGCGAGCCAGGGACAGCCCGGCCCCAAGCCCAGTACAAGGGCGTCAGGCCCTTCACCAAGGCGCTGCCATGATTCAGGCCCGTCAGGCAGGGTCAGTACACGCCCGGAAAAATCCGGCAGGCAGATCCGCCGGGGCATGGGCCGCACCGAAGAAGAAGAAGAAGAAGAAGAAGAGGACAAGGTGAAAACTTCACACGACTGCTCCTTGTCCCCCGCATTTTCTCCGCGTGCCTCGGCGGAAATATTTTTTTTACCGCTCCCGGCCCGTGATGTTTTTTTTGCCTGTCCGGCCATGATATCTCGCTTTGTCGTACTTTTTTACAGCATAGACAATGAGGACGGCGTGGAAAAGCCCCGCCGCATGTGTGGCGGCGGGGCTTGCATGTCAGGAGATGAGCTGTTCGCTTGAAAGGAGGTTTTTCTGTTTACTGGATTACACCGCAGGCGATGCGTGCTCCGCCGCCGCCAAGGGGCGCGGGCTGGTCGGAGTAGTTGTCGCCACCGGCGTGGATCATGATGGAACGGCCCTTGAGGTCTTTGACGCTCAGGTTGGGGGCATGCACCTTGGCGTTGACAGCGCCCTTGGCATCGGCATTGATGGCGGGCAGGTCGCCCTTGTGGCCGTGCTTGCCGGGGCCTTCATGCTTGCCGGTTTTATCGGGATCAAAGTGCCCGCCCGCAGCCAGACCGGCAATTTTTTTGCCATCTTTTTCAGCAGGGGCGCAGGAAGGATTTTCGTGCACGTGCATGCCGTGCTCGCCTTCACTGATGCCTACGACATCAACAAGAACGTCTACCCCACCCTTGCCGTCATCGGCAAAGGTGATGAAGCCGATGGCCTCACCCACGCCGTCATCAGTAATTTTATTGACAGGAACCTTGACGCTGTCCGCCTGGGCGACACCGGCGCCGATCCAGAGAGCGCAACATACAAAGCTCAAGGCCAGCAGAATTTTTTTCATAAGCAGTCTCCTTTAATTACGGCGTACAGGCGAAAAGCCCGGCCGCCATGAAACCGTACTGATAACCTATATCATCAAAAGGAAGCGGTCAACGCATGCCCGCGTTTTTTTTCGGCTGCCTGCCCCACACGCCACTTGGCGAAATGCATAAAAAGGAGTACGCTTGCGCGTTGGTATTTATTATGAAGGAATATCGAGACCATTACTTCCTGAAGGCCAAGCGCGAGAACTATCCCGCGCGTTCGGTCTACAAGCTTAAGGAACTGGACGCCAAATTCCGCCTGTTGCGGCCCGGCCAAAAGATTCTGGACCTTGGGGCAGCCCCCGGGTCCTGGTCATTGGGCGCGGCGGAAAAGGTGGGTTCCAGGGGCCTGGTTCTGGCCTGTGACATTCAAAGCACCGAGACGACCTTTCCCCCCCAGGTCACCTTCATGCAGGAAGACGTGTTCAACCGCTCTCCGGCCTTTGAGGCCAAGCTGGAAGAACTCGGCCCCTTTGACCATGTCATAAGCGACATGGCCCCGCGCACCACAGGCACACGCTTTACCGATCAGGCCCGCTCGCTGGACCTGGCTGTAGAGGCGCTGGCTGTGGCCTGCCTGCATTTGAAGCAGGGCGGCAGCTTTGTGGTTAAAATTTTCATGGGCCCGGACGTGCAGGAACTGCTTGCGCCCATGCGCAAGGCTTTTACAACGGTCAAGTCCTTCAAGCCCAAAAGTTCGCGCGCCGAAAGCAAGGAAACTTTTTTTGTCGGCCTTGGCTTTCGCGGCAAGCCGAACCAGACCGACCCTGTGGCCACGCCGCCGGGCAGGTAAAACAATTTATTCTCTAAAGGTTTCGGAGGTTTTATGGCTGGTCACAGCAAATGGGCCAATATTCAGCATCGTAAAGGCCGTCAGGACGCAAAACGCGGCAAGCAGTTCACCAAAGCCGCCAAAGAAATTATCATTGCAGCCAAAGGCGGCGGCGATCCCGCCATGAACCCACGCCTGCGCGCGGCCATCGCTGCGGGCAAGGCCGTGAACCTGCCCAAGGACAAGATCGAGGCGGCCATCCGCAAGGGTACTGGCGAGGATGCCGGCGGCGATCTTACCGAAACCTTCTATGAAGGCTACGGCCCCGGCGGCATTGCTGTCATGGTCGAAGTCGCCACCGACAACAAGAACCGCACCGTGGCCGAAGTGCGCCACCTCTTTTCCAAGCATGGCGGCTCCATGGGTGAAAACGGCAGCGTTGGCTGGATGTTTGACCGCAAAGGCGTCATCAGCGTTGAAAAAAACGCCTACCCCGAAGAAAAAATAATGGAAGCCGCCCTGGAAGCCGGGGCTGACGACGTTATTGATGACGGGGAAGAATGGACCATCCATACGGCCATGACAGATTTCACCGCCGTGCGCGATTCGCTGGAAGCCGCGGGCATTGTCATGCAGTCCGCCGAGCTTGCCATGGTTCCCCAGAATCTGGTGGCTGTTGATGCCGACATGGGCCAGAAAGTGCTGCGCCTCATGGACGCTCTGGACGACAACGATGACGTGCAAAACGTCTATGCCAACGTCGACTTTCCCGAGGACATGGCCGAAGACTAGGCAGCTTGCGGATGTAACGGGCTGCTGCCCGCAAGAATTTTTTCTGAAAATTCTTGCCCGAAAACGCATCCCGGCAGGCCTTGCCTGCCCGAGGCGAGCATTTCAGGCGGCACAGGCCCCGGACGTTTCACGCGTGGGCGCGGCAGGGATGTACTTTCAAAGCCCTGCCGCGCACGCCACCGGCGGCCTTCCCTTTGTGCGCCACGTACGCAACAGCTTGCCGCATGAATGTCTGGCCCTCCCCCGCAGCCCCGGAGACGCCCGCGCACGCAGCAGCTTGCCAGAACCAGATGCCTGCGGGCGTGTGCCACACAGCCCCTGCACAGATCGGGCTTCCCGGCACACACGGCACTTCGTTACGGCGCGGCCGTATTTCAAAGACTTGTTCCCCCGCCCTGCCTGAGTTAGGCTGTGGCAGCCCGGCGGAACTCACGAAAAGACACAGACCGCAAAATACCTTCCGCTCCGCGCCCTACAGGCGGGCACGGCCACAATCCTGAAACACGGCAGGCTTTCATGCAGGCATGGGACATAGAATTTCGCGCTCTCAGCGTGGGCTACGGCAGCCATGTGGTGCTCAGTGATGTCAACGCGATACTGCCGGGCGGCAAGGTGTCGGTCATTCTTGGCGGCTCCGGTTGCGGCAAATCGACGCTGCTGCGCCATATCATCGGCCTGTCACGCCCTCTTTCCGGTCAGGTGCTGGTGGGGGACCGCGATCTTTTTTCGCTGGGCAAGAGTGATTTTCGCAGGGTACGCCGCCACATGGGCGTTCTTTTTCAGGACGGAGCACTGCTGGGCGCCTTGAGTCTGGTGCAGAACGTCACCCTGCCCCTGAGCGAGCACCTGCACCTGCCCCGCCCTCTGGTGCGCGAAGCGGGCCTGCGTGTGCTGCGCATGGTGGGACTTGAGGATTTTGCCGATTTTTATCCCAACCAGCTTTCCGGCGGCATGCGCAAACGCGCGGGTCTGGCCCGCGCCATCATCGCCGAACCGCGCGTTCTTCTGTGCGATGAGCCGACCTCGGGGCTGGACCCCATCACTGCCGCCCGCATGGACGACCTGCTGCTTGCCATGCGCGAACAGTATGCCGACATGAGCGTTGTCGTGGTCAGCCATGACCTTGCAAGCCTCAAAGCCATTGCCGACCACGTGCTTGTGCTCGGTGAAGGGCGGGCGCTGTTTTCCGGCACGCTGGCCGAGCTTGAAGCCAGCGACAATCCCTATCTGCAGCAATTTTTACGGCGCGAGGCGGGCGATGAACGCCGCGACCTGCACCAGCCCATTGATCCAAAGGTGAGCGAAGCGCTGGACAAGTGGCTGACTTCCTAGAGCATTCTCACTTCATATTTTGGCCGCCGCACCATTTTTTACCCGGTATCGGCTCGGCGGCCCTACAGCAAAGTGATCTTGTTCCGCTGCCGGGGCTTGAAACTTTGCGCCCGCCTCCATATAGTTATGGACGAATGACTGTAGCCAGCGGCTACGGGGGAGTATTGCGAACCCTATGAGTACTGTACGCGAAACCGCTGTGGGCCTTTTTGTGCTGATTGGCCTGCTCTGTGTGGCCTATCTGACCATCAAGCTCGGCAAAATGGAAGTTCTGTCCGGCAAGGGCTATGAACTTACCGCCAGCTTCGACTCTGTTTCCGGCCTGCGGGTCGGGGCGGACGTGGAAATGTCCGGCGTGCCCGTGGGCAAGGTGATCAGCATCAGCCTTGACCCGGACCCCATGCGCAATCAGGCCGTTGTGCGTCTGCGCCTTGACAGGGACCTGCACCTGTCAGACGACAGCATCGCCTCCATCCTGACCAGCGGCCTCATAGGCGACAAATACGTCAGTATTTCCAGGGGCGGCTCAGACCATATTCTCGCCCCCGGCGACAGCATTACGGAAACAGAATCCGCCGTTGACCTCGGCTCTCTTATCAGCAAATACGCCTTCGGAGGAGTGAAATAAACATGTTCACCCAAGCGCTTCCGCGCCGAATCACCCTTGCTCTGTGCGCCTTTCTGCTGGCTCTTGTGCTGCTGCCCGCCGGGGCGCAGGCCACCTCTCCTGCCCGGCAGGCTCTTGAAACATCCATAAACCGCATCCTGAACTTCATTAAAAATCCCGACTATGTGAACCCCGCCTCACGCGGCCCCATCCGCCAGCAGATTGAAGACGAGGTTCTGCATATATTCGATTTCAGTGAATTTTCTTCACGTACCGTAGGGCCGCGCTGGCGCAGCTTTACCCCGGAGCAGAAAAAGGCCTTCAGCGATGCCTTTGCCGACCTGCTCATCAATACCTATCTCAACAAGATTGACGGCTATAACGGCGAGCAGGTGCTCTACACGGGCGAGATAAGCTCGGCCAAGGGCGACCGCACCGAAGTGCGCACCGTAGTCACCATGAAGGACGGCAAAAAAGTTCCCGTGGCCTACCGCATGCTGCCCAAAAACGGCAAGTGGCTTGTGTATGACGTGCTGATTGAAAACATCAGCCTGGTGAAAAACTACCGCACACAGTTTCAGGACATCCTGAACACCGACTCGCCGGAAAACCTCATTGCGCGCATCAAGGCCAAGGCAATGGAAGTGCGGCAGGAACATGACAAATAATCACTGTTTGCGCCGTATGCGCCTGCTGGCCCTGAACCTTCTGCTGCTGACGGGCCTTGCATGTGCCTTTGCCGAGGAGGCCGTGGCAGCCCGGGGCGGGCGGCAGGAGCCAACGCCCTCCACAGTCTACGGGGCCGCCCCCATGCTGCCGGCCGGAGCCATCACGGTGACGCCCTACGGCTCATTGCGCGCGGCTGACGACCTTGACGACTACGACACCGCCGATGCCAGCATTGCCGACCCCTTTGAGCCGTGGAACCGCTTCTGGTTTCATTTCAACGACATTTTCTATCTTTATATTGCCAGACCGGCCTACGATGCATGGGTGTTCATCACACCGCACCAGCTGCGCGGCGGGCTGAAAAACTTCTTTTCCAACCTGCTTTTCCCCGTACGCTTTGTGAACAACGTTCTTCAGTTCCGCTTTATGGAAGCCGGGGTGGAGTTTGGCCGCTTTATCATGAACACCACGTCAAGCGCCGGTTTTGCCGATGTCGCCAAGGGCAAGCGCACCATTGTGCCGGTTGACCCCACAGGCGAAGACTTCGGGCAGACCCTGGGGCGCTGGGGCATAGGCCAGGGTTTTTATCTGGTATGGCCCATCCTTGGCCCAAGCTCGGCGCGTGACACTGTTGGCCGCGTGGGCGACGTCTTTGCCGACCCCCTCTTCTACCTCAAGCCCTGGGAACTGGGCACGGGGCTGGCGGCTGGCTTTCGCTTTAACGACCTCGGCGATGTGCTGCCCCTGTATGAAGACCTGAACAGCGCCGCCGTGGACCCCTATATTGCCATGCGTGAAGCCTATGCAAACTTCCGCAAGTCGCAGGTGCTGCACTAGAGCAATTTCACTTTGAAATTGCTCTGGCGGCTGCGTGAGCAGACGTTCGCTACGGAGGCGTAAGCGCAGTTTATCTGCGCGGTTAAACGCCGAAGTGAGCGTGCCTTAAACTTTGATAATGTATATTCTCAAAGTTAATCTGCTCCAGGGTCTCTGCAGACCATGCCGACTGCGGCCGCCGGGAGCCATGCGCTCACGGCAGAGCCTGCACGTTTCCATTTACCAAAAGCGGGTGTACGCAAGCGTACACCCGCTTTTTTTAGAGCAATTTCGCATTGAAATTGCTCTGGCGGCTGCTCACGCAGCCACCGTGCATCGCCGGGTAAAAAAACCTATGGCCGCGCGGCGCTTTTCTGCATTGCCGCAGCAAGCGCGATCAGCAGGCCGAGCACCGCAGCGATCAGGCCGATCATGAACACCACGGCATAGCCGAAATGGTCGGCAAACAGGCCCGCAACAGGAGCGGTTGCGCCATAGGCCACGTCCTGAAAAATGGCAAATCCCCCCACGGCAGTGCCGCGCAGTTCGGGTTGCACCTTTCTGATAACCTCAACCCCCATTGACGGGTACACCAGAGAGCAGCCGGTTCCTGTCAGAAACGCGCCCACCAGAGCAACCTCCCCCGAGGGCGCAAGCCAGAGCGCCAGCTGCCCGGCTGCGGCAACAACCAGGGAAACCGCAGCAACCCGCATGCCGCCGAGCCTGTCGGGCAAATGGCCGAAAAACAGCCGCACCAGCACAAAGCCGATGCCGAAGCAGGTCAGGGCAAGGCCCGCATGCTGCCAGCCCCTGTCGGAAAAATAGAGCGAAATAAAGGCGCCAATGGCGGCAAAGCCCACACCCTGAAAGCCAACAATGGCCCCCTGGCGCCAGATGGAGCCGAGAATGCGGAAAAATGACACGCCGGGCTTGGCCGATGCGGGCACAACAGCGGGCATGCGCAGCACCATAAGCCAGCCCAGCAAGGGAAGCGGGCTGCACAGCAGCATAAGCCCGGCAAAGCCAAAGTGCGCCTGACACATCAGCCCCAGCGGCCCGCCAAGGGCAAACGCGCCATAAAGACTTGCCCCCACCAGTGAAAATACCGTGCCGGATCGCTGCGGGCCAAGAAGGCCGATGTTCCAGCTGAGCATGCCCACAAGGGTCATGCTTTCACCAAGGCCGAGAACGAGGCGTCCGGCGATCAGCAGGCCAAAGGCCACCGCGGGGTCGCCCACTGCTCCTGCGGCAAGGCAGATGGCGCTTGCCACGGCGTAAAGCAGCAGACCGCGCATCATGCAGACCTTGCCGCCGCTACGGTCGGCAACTCTTCCGGAAAAGCCCCGTGAAAGAATGGTCGTCAAAAAAGCTATGCCCACGGCAAGCCCGCTCAAAACGTTGGAAAGGCCAAGCCGCCCTGTTACAAAAACAGAAATGACGGGCAGGGGCATGGCAACAGCCATATACGAAACAAGCAATGCCGCAGTGTTCCATAACAGGCAACGGGTATCCTTTTGCATAAAAAAAATCCTGTAGTTTGTCGCAAACTGGCTGAGGACACAAAAAAACGCATCCCCTGCCGCTGTTGCGGGAGGTGATGCGTTGTGTGACGTTAACGCTTACGACAAACTCCTTGAGTCTGCATGCGCCGCTAAGTAAGACATTACGTTGGCCCTGTCAACGGTCTTGCGTAAAAAACCGGCAGCATGCCCTGCCGTTACATAAACGCACTAACACGCTATAATTACATGAAATAAAAACAATCGGATCAAGCAGCATGGCTGCGTCAGCGACTGCCGCGCAGGACGAAACGGGGGAGAACATTTTTTCTGGCATCACGGGGATGTATCCCGCATCAATTTCATACTTTTTTTCTCAGTTTTTTCGTGCGCAGCCGGTCGAACCTGTTTGATCGGCTAAACCTTTTTGCCGAACGTCCGTTATTTCCATTACGGACATGCCGCTTGTCCCAGCCTGCCCTTCCCGGGGAGAGGCAAAAAGTGCCCCTGAAAGTTGCACGCATTTTGCAACAGGGGCTGTGTCCGGCACATATGCCCCTCCGTGCCGGGCCGAAATTTTCTATGAGAGGCGCTTATGGCTATCAGTATATCCGGCTCAAACTCCATATCCGGCCTCAGCAACATGGGGACCGACTTTGATACCGTGCTTGCCAAGCTCAAAAAGGTGGAGTCCATACCGCTCAACCGTCTGACCGCGTGGAAGTCTGACTGGAATCTGCGCTACGAGGCGTTCGGTTCCATCATTGAGCAGGTCCAGATCGCCAGCAACGTGCTCGGAACCCTGAGTAACCGGAACAATTTTGTCACCAAGAATGTCGCCACCAGCAATGAGCACATTCTTACCGCTGTAGCCAGCGCCTCGGCTCAGGATGTGCAACACAACATCAATGTGCTGCAAACAGCCAATAATGCCGTTTGGGCCAATACCGGCCATGTATTCAGCTCCAAGAACGACATCATCAACGATTCGGGTACGGATCAGTACTTCAAGTTCACCTATGCGGGCGTTACCAAAGAAATCAAGGTTCCTCCCAAGACCACGCTGGAATCTTTCGTCAGCATGGTCAACAACTCTACCGATAACCCCGGCATAAAAGTGAGCATGGTGCAGACCGGCTCGGGCTACGTTTTTCAGGTGGCGGGCAAAAGCACCGGCGCGGCCAACGACCTCATCATCCACGACAGCGGCCTTGTGGGCATGAGCTCTGCGGGCAGCATTTCCACATGGAAAACGAATAACGCCCTCAATCTTGGGGAAACACTCACCAATCCCACAAAGTACTCCTATGACCTGATCATGGAGGACGGCGCAAAATTCAAGATTGCCATCACCGGCGACAAGACCAACCAGAATCTGGCTGACCAGATAAACGCGCAGACAGGCCGCAACGTCGCCAGTCTGGACAGCAGCGGCAACCTGACCCTTACGGGCGTTGCGGGCATGTACCAGCGCGACACCACAACCACCGAAAAGTCCGTGCCCGCCAGCGCCAAGGTTGCCCTTACGTCCGGCGGGGCCAATGATGTCCTGACCAGCGACCTTACCGTCACCATGCAATATGATGACGGCATCACGCCTGCCGGCACGCGCACGGTCACCATCAAGGCGGGAACCACCATGCGCGATGCTCTGGCCCAGATGGCCCAGGCTTCGGGCATGAAGTCGGCGGACCTGAGCATGGATGCGCACGGCATGTGGTCTGTCAATCTTGAAAATATTACAAATATCAGCTTCAGCGGCACTGAAGCGGCTTCCTATACGCCCACCTACACCGCGGCGCAGATGGGAACCCGCGTGGGCGACCTTGCGTCCGCCTCCACCGCACTGGTTTTCAAGGCCGACATGCTGAACAAGGCCATTGGCGGCAACAGCCCCGACGGCAGCAATTTCACCTACACGATTGTAGGCAAGGATGGCGTTGCAAAAAACATAGAAATTGCAAATACCGCCACCTATCAGGATCTGGCCGACAAGATTGCCGCTGAAACCGGCGCAACCCTCGACACAAGTAATGCCAACCCTTCCCTGTCACTGGCCGACACCACAAAATTCTATCTCAGCCACGGCACTGGCGGCGGCATGGACGGCCTCACCGCAAGCACCGCCACCACCACTACCGCCACGGGCATGCTGCCGTCCGGCACAATTCAAAATCCGCAGCCGGACCTCAGCTATACAGTCACCCTCAATGACGGCACGGCCATCAACGTCGGGCCCATAGCCAGCGGCTCTTCCATGCAGGATGTGGTGGACGCCATCAAACAGACACTGGCAAACGATCCGGCCGCACAGGCTGCCGGGGCCACGGCCCAGCTTGTAAAAGCTGACGGAACCCCCTGGACCGGCGATGCCGACGGCCCGGCCTACCTCGAGGTCACCAATGCGCAGGGCGTCAGCGGGCCGGGCATCAAGGGGCAGGTAGCCACATCGTCCAACTGGAACATCCAGCGGGCCACCAATGCCCGCTTTACCGTGGACAACTGGCCCGTTGAGATGGAGTCCGCCACCAATACGGTCAGCGATGTCATTGAAGGCGTGGTCTTTACCCTTCAGGACAAGGGGCAGGCACGCATCAGCATCAGTACCGACATCACCTCGGTGGAAAAATCCATCCAGACATTTCTGGACGCGGTGAACTCCGTCCTGCTGACCATTCGCGAGTTCACAAGCTTTGACAAAGACAAGGCCACCACAACCAACGACCCCAAGCTGGCCGACAACGACAACTACAGCCCCTCGCAGCTTACCGCTGAAAAAGGCGGACTCTTGCAGGGCAACTACGGGGTGCAGCTTTTCAAATCACGTTTCAACAGCATGCTGGGCGGGTCGCCTCCAGGCTTTAAAAGCCGCACCAGCGCCGAAGACGTGCTTTCCGGCGATGTGCTTGCCAACCTTGCCAACCTTGGCATCAAGGTGAACAATAATGAAGCCAGCGACAAATTCGGCCTGCTGGAAATAGCGCCCTCGTCCTCCATTGCCGCATTGCAGCAAATGGACCAGGAAAACTATAACAAGATGATCACCGACAACCTGGAAGCCGTGGTGGACTTTTTCTGCACCGAGGGCACAGGTACGACCACCTCGCCGGACTTCCGCTACGGCAGTCATGTGGCGGGCATCACCAAGGCCGGTTCGTATGACGTTTCCTATACGGTAGACGCGCACGGCAATATTGAAAAAGTCATGGTGGGCGGCGTGGAGGCCACGCGCGACACAAGCATGCCCGGCTACTATTACAGCGTCGGCTCGGGCGACGGGCGCGGCCTTGCCATTCTGATCGACGACCTGAGCGAAGGCGAACACACGGGGCAGGTGCGCATCAAGGAAGGGCTGGTGCAATCGGTAAACACCTTCCTGAAAAGCGAACTGGTGTTTAACGACGTCAACATGTCCGGCACAGACCCGAGCAAAAACGCCGACGCCATTGCCCTCAAGTCGCAGAACGGCGCATTGATGGTTTTGCGCAATAACTATAAATCCATCATGGAAAACATTGACAAAAAGATCAGCAATGAACAAAGCCGGCTGGCCCTCTGGGAAGCGCGGCAAAAAAAATATTTCGCCAATCTTGAGACCTTGCTGAATAACTATGGAACCATGCAAAAGCAGCTTGAGTCGCAGATTGACAAGCTAAGCAGCAGCAAGAGCTAGCACGTTTAAAGCGCGGTACGCTATAAAAACACGCATGCCACAAGGACAGAAACATGAATAAAGCGGCGCACGCCTACTTTCAGACCAAGATCGGCACCACTGACCAGGGGCAACTTCTGCTCATGCTCTACGATGGCGCCCTCAAATACATCCAGCAGGCCCGCACAAAAATGATCGCCAAAGACTTTGCGGGCAAGGGCATCATGATTTCAAAGGTGATCGACATCGTAAACGAGCTTGCCGCCTCGCTTAATATGGACAAAGGCGGCAGTCTGGCCGTCAACCTTAACAATCTCTACCTGCTCTGCACCGCGCGCCTGTTGCGCGCCAACCTGAAAATGGACATGGAATCGCTCGACAGCGTGGAAAGCATCCTTTCAGGACTGCGCGGGGCCTACGCCCAGATCATCGAAACCCCCGAGGCGCGCAAGGCCGCAGCAGATATTGCCAACCGCATGCAGCCCTCAGGCTCGGTGACCAAAACCGCCCAGCCCCTCATGCAGCATCAGGGTTCGCCGGTTCCGCGCGCTCAGGCACAGGCCGCCTACGGGCGCAATGCCATGTCCTTCCAGCCGCAGGGCGCAGCGCAGTCCGGCATTCCCGGCTATTCACCTGCCCCGGAAGCTGTGCAGGCTCCCGTGGCGGCTGCGGCTCCGCTGGCTTCGACTCCCCCGGCTGCGCCTCCTGCTGCGGCAGCCACGGCCCCGGTAACGCACGCAGCGGCCCCGAACCTGCCTGCGGCCATGCCCCGTGCGCATGTGCAGTCGTTTGATCAGGCCATGAGCCAGATGCCCACCGCTGCCGCAGGCTTTGCCCCGGGCCGTCTGCCGGGAGCCTACGGCAAAACCACGCATCAGGAATAGAGCAATTTCACTTTGAAGCTGCTCTGGCGGATGCGTGAGCAGACGCCCGACACATAAAAGACATATCCCCCCGCAATTGTGACTACAGTCACAGATTGCGGGGGGTTTTTGTGTTGTACACTAAACCTGCGGCCGGTACACTGCCGCAGTCCCTCGTGTAAACCGGAAGGTTGCGGCCGTGATGGCCGAACCATCCCGAAGTCCGGCAGTCCTGAAGCCGAAAGCCCGGGAGAGTGCATTATGACAAACCGACAGTATGCCGCCAACACGGATTCGCTTATGAATGAAGAAAGCCTGCAGGTTGCTCCCTCCGTGGCCGACGCCCTGTGTACCGGGTTGCTGGCCGGGCTGAACCCGCATGAAAGGGATGTGCTTGCCCGCCACGCCCGCCTGCAAAGCTTTGCTCCGGGTGTGGCGCTTTTTCAGGAGGGGGACGAAAGCGCTGACGCCATGCTGCTGCTTTCCGGCCTTGTCAAACTGTGCCGTCACAGCAGTCAGGGCAAAGAATGTGTGCTCCACCTCGTGCATTCCGGAAAATTTATCGACGCTGGCGTGCTTTTCTATGAAGGGGGCCTGCCCATTTCGGCCGTGGCCCTGCAGCACACCACCGTGCTGAGCCTGAACAGGCGCGCATTTTTGCATACGCTTGAAAACAACGCCCCGCTGGCTGTCAGTCTTCTGGGGGCCATGAGCCTGCGCCAGCGCCTGCTTATTACCAAGATCGCCGGTTCGCAGGGGCGCATATCCGTGGCCGGCCGCGTGGCCGCATGGCTTCTGCACCGGGCCAAGATGGAAAAAAGCGCCACCCTGCGCCTTGGCGTTACACAGGAGATTCTGGCCCGCCTCATGGGCATCAGTCGGGAGAGCCTCAGCCGCGAGCTTTCGGCCCTTTCCGCCGCAGGCATCATTGAACACCAGCGGCGCAGCATCACCCTGCTGGATCATGAAGCCCTCAAGCTGCGGGCCCGGGGCTAAGGCAATACATGCTTGCGGGCAAACCCCGGGGCAATAACCCTGTACACCTTGAGAATACCCGTTCTCAAAGCTGAAATTTTCAAAAGGTACTTATGCGCATCTGCATTGTCTATTCTTCCTGCACGGGCAATACCCGCCGGGTGGCCGAGGCCCTTGGCGCGACTGCCGGCCTGCCCTGCCATGCCGTGGGGCATGCCCCGGATCCGGCGGAATACGACTTTCTGGCCGTGGGTTTCTGGGTGCGCAAAGGCCAGCCCGATGCCCGCGCCCAGCGCTATATGCGCCGCATCCATGCCAAGCCTGTTTTCTATTTCGGCACGCTCGGGGCCTGGCCCCAGTCGGCACACGCCTTGCGCTGCGCGCAGGCTGCCGAAGCCCTGCTGCAAGAAAACGGCAATACGGTACTGGACGGTTTTTTATGTCAGGGCAAGGTTAATCCCCGGGTCATTGCCGCTTCGCAGCGCAAGGGAACCCACCCTATGACCCCGGCGCGGCTGGCTCGTCTGCAGGAAGCCGCCCGCCATCCCGACAAGGAAGATTTGCAGGCCGCCGGACAGTCCTGGCGGCGCTGCCTGGAGGCGGCAGCCGCCTTTTGCCAACAAGGAGCCATCTGTGCGCAAGAAAAATAGCGAATGTAACGATCCGGCTTTTTTTGATGAAGTTTTTGCCGCTGCTGACGAGCTTTGCCTCGCCATGCATGACGGTGACTATCCCTATGTACTGCCGCTGAACTTTGTTCGTCAGGGGCAGGCCATCTATATCCACTGTGCCCTTGCAGGGCGCAAGCTGGACTGTATTCGCCAGAACCCGCGGGTGGCCTTTACCGTCATGGCGGACATAAGCATAAGTCGCGAAAAATCAACCACCTACTTCAAGTCGCTCTGCGGCAGGGGGCAGGCCCGCATTATTGAAGACGATGCCGAAAAAGGGCGGGCGCTTGACGCCATCGCCGCCCGCTATGCGGCTCTTTGCCCGCAGCCCACACCGCCTGCAAGCGTACGCCGTACCTGTATTGTACGCATTGATATTGAAGAACTGGTGGGCAGACGCAGGCTGCCGCCCGGCGCGGAGTAAAACGCAAACCACGAATTTGCGGGCCACAGCCGGTCATGCCCGGCACGGCAAACAGACCCCGGCGAGCGACACGCGCTGCCCGTGCCTCTCCTGAGCCTGAAACATAGCCGAATTTTCAACACATTGATTTTAAAGGAAGTCTGACATGAGCGGAGCTTCCCGTCTTATCCCATTGCCAAGTTTTCTGGCCCTTGCCCTGGCCGCGGCGCATTTCTGGCGTGCGGGCTGGGCATCTCTGGCTGCGGCCTGTGTGCTTGCAGCGCTGCTGTCCTGGACGCGCCTTGCGTGGGTGCGGCAATTCCTGCTTCTGGGACTGCCCCTTCTGGCCGCCCGCTGGATATGGACTACCGGGCAGTTTGTCCAGATCCGGCAGATGCTGGAGCAGCCGTGGCAGCGTCTGGCCGTCATTCTGCTTTCCGTGGCGCTGTTTACGGTTCTGGCGGCCCTGCTTCTTCTGGGCCGGAAGGCTCGACGCCGTTACTCACGCCGGGAAGATTCCGCCACGGCCCAGCTTGGTGCAATGGGCACATGTCTGGCCCTGCTGCTGCCGGTCTGGTTCATGAATCCGCAACTTTTGCTGCTGGAGCGCTTTATCCCTCAGGGGGGACTGGTGCAGATCACGCTGGCCGCTTTTTGGGCCACGCTGGCGGCGGGATGGCTTGGCGACAGGAGCATGGCGGTACAGGCCCGCATGCGGTTGTGGCGGCTGTTTTCACTGGTATTTTTTGGCCAGCTTGTGCTCGGGCTGGCCGTGGAAAGCCGTTTTCTGCTTTCAGGCAGCCTTCACCTGCCTGTTCCCGGCCTTATCGCGGCGGGACCTGTCTACCGGGGCGGCGGCTGGTTCATGCTGGGCCTTTTCGGCCTGTCCACCCTGCTGGTGGGCGCGGCATGGTGCAGCCAGCTCTGCTATTTCGGCGTTTGGGACGCCACTGCGGCAGACAGGGCAAAAAACCGCCCGGCCCCGTACTGGCTGCCCCGCCTGCGTCTGGGCATGCTTGCCCTTAGCCTGCTGACCGCACTGACCCTGCGCCTTGCGGGCGCGCCCGCGACCGCCGCTCTGGCCTGCGGACTGCTGCTGGGCCTGCTGCTTGTTCCCTGCGCCCTGCTGTTCAGCCGCGCCCGTGGCTATGCGGCCTATTGCCGGGGCCTGTGCCCGCTGGGACTTCTGGCGCAATGGTTTGGACGCATTGCACCCTGGCGCGTACGCCGTGTGGGCGACTGCTGCGGCTGCAGGGCCTGCGTGCGCGCGTGCGGGCAGGACGCCATGACAGAAGACGCGCTTGAAGACGGCATTCCCGGCAGCGCCTGCCACCTGTGCCGGGACTGCATTCATGCCTGCCCCAAGGGCGCTCTGTCACTGACATGGCTTGGCAAAACCGGCAGCCATGCCTGGGCCGGAACAGTCTTTATTGCCCTGCTGGCCGGGCTGCACGCGGCCTTTCTGTTCATGGCCCGCATCTGACATGCCGGGCGGAGCAGCTACAGGGCCTTGCCCTGAGTCCTGTCCGGGCAAAGGCCCGCAACACGGGCGTACGCCAGCTTGAGCCGTAGCCCGAAAAACCTGTGGATGAAACAGCAGCGCTGCCCGCACGGCTCAGGACCGAGGCGCAACGACAAGGCCCGCGCCGAAATGTCGCCAAGGCCCGCGCCGAAAATATTATGAACAGATGTTCAGAATCAACTCGCTTCAAGGATAACCAATGACACGCCTTCTGAAACGCATCGGCTCAAGTCAGTCCCAGCCCCGCGTTGGCTGGAACGAAATTTTCTGGGCATGGGCCGGGAGCAGCCTTTCAGTGGCCTGCCTGGCCCTGCTGGAAAAAGTCTGCGCCCAGGAATGGAACCTGCCCTTGCTGATCGGCTCGTTCGGGGCTTCGGCGGTTCTGGCCTTCGGCGCGCCGCACAGCCCGCTGGCCCAGCCGCGCAACCTCGTGGGCGGTCATGTGCTTTCGGCCATTGTGGGCGTAAGCAGTCAGGCCATGCTGGGCGCAGAGCCTGTTCTTGCTGCGGCACTGGCCGTTTCCACAGCCATCGCCCTCATGCACATGACCCAGACCCTGCACCCTCCGGGCGGGGCCACGGCCCTTATTGCCGTCATCGGCGGGCCGGGCATCCACGGCATGGGCTACTGGTATGTGTTGCTGCCCTGTGCCGCGGGAGCCGTATGCATGCTTTTGCTGGCCCTTGTTGCCAACAATCTGGCCGCCGGAAAAAAGTATCCCACATTCTGGTGGTGAAGCGCCGACTTGCCACGCCGCATCAAAAAGGGTAGCCATTTTCTTTTCCGGTATCCGGCGAGATTTGCAACATGTCGAGCATTTCCCCCGCGTCCCCCCTGGCGGAGGGACTGCGCCGCGCACTGCCCATTGTTCTCGGGTATACCCCGGTGGGCTTTGCCTTTGGCGTTCTGGCGGTCAAAAACAATATTCCCCCTTCCCTGGCTGTTGCCATGGCGGTGCTCATGTTTTCCGGCTCGGGACAGTTTGTCTTTGCGAGCATGTGGGGAGCAGGTGCGGGAACGCTGTCCATCATGGCGGCGGTCTTTATCGTGAACCTGCGCTACCTGCTCCAGTCGGCCGCAGAATCGCCCTGGCTGGCAGGGCTGCCGCGCATGCAGCGTTTTCTGCTGGGGCTTGGCCTCACGGACGAAACGTTTGCCGTCCACATCACGGCCTTTCAGAACGGCTGGAAACGCAACCTGACCACGCTTTTTGTGTGCAACCAGACCACGCAGCTTGCATGGGTGGGCGGCAGCGCCATTGGCGCCTTTTGCGGCGAACTGGTCAGCGATGTAAAACCGCTCGGCCTTGACTATGCGCTTACGGCCATGTTTCTGGCCCTGCTGGTGCCGCAGTGCGTGAGCCGCCTGCATGTTCTGGTGGCCCTTTTTACCATGACCCTGTCCATTGCCCTCAAAAGCGCGGGCATGAGCCAATGGAACATCGCTGTCGCCACCGTGGCGGGCGCAAGCCTTGGCACGGCCCTGCTGCTGTACCGGGAGAAAAAGGAACACGCGCGCCCGCGCGCGTCCGCACAATCCGACGAGGTGCGCTCATGAACGAATCCGGCTGGCTTGATACCCACACGGGGCTCATCCTGTGCATTCTGGGCAGCACGCTCGTCACTCTGCTGCCCAAAATTCTGCCCGTCACCTTTCTCAAGGGCGACAACCTGCCCCCACTGCTCAGGCACTGGCTCTCCCTTGTTCCCGTGGCGGTCATGGCCGCGCTGGTAGGCCCGGACATCTTCATCTACGAAGGTTCGTTCAATGCCGGGCCGTCCAACCTCTTTCTCATGGCAGCCCTGCCGGCACTGGTGGTGGCGTGGTGGAGCAAAAACTACTTTCTCACCATTGTTGTGGGCATTGGTCTGGTTGTTCTGGCCCGCTATTCGGGACTGTACTGATGGATACACACACGCCCGCCGCGCATGCGGGCCACGACACATTGGGCACGACGGACACACCGGGCACGACGAACACGCAAATGGCAACAGCCATGCCGTCGCACAGCCCGGCGCACAGCCTTCCTGCCCTGCGCAAACGCCGCAGAACGGCTCCGGCCCTGCCGCCGCCCGAATACAGCGGGCGTCTGCTTGTGCGTCTGGCCCCGCAGCACACGGCTCTTTTTCGTTTTTTGCTCGAAGCTTACGACCACACGGCCTACTTCACCGTGATCGAGCCAAAAACCGCCCTGCTTAAAATCATTTTTTCACCACATCTGGAAAAAGAAACACGTCTGCTTCTTGCCGAAATGTCCGCCAGCCTGCCCTTTGAGCTGCTTGAATGGCCCTTTGACACCGGCCGCAGGGGCGCAAAAATGCTTTGAGATAGCCACATTTTCTGTTATGAAAGCCCTGTTGCGGGAGAACGGGCCCGGGGAGGCCCGGTCCCGTTTTTTCACGCCCGCGCACTGCGGGCACTCCACAGCAAAACGGCCCTCATACGGGCCCCCCATCCAGACGAAGGCGGATACATGTCACTGACATACAAGCGAGTTCTGCTCAAACTGAGCGGCGAAGCCCTTGCAGGCTCCAACAAGACCGGCATCAACCCCGATACCGTGGCCGAAATATGCCGCGAAATAGGCACTGTGCTCGCAATGGGCGTGGAAATGGCTCTGGTTATCGGCGGCGGCAATATTTTTCGCGGCCTTTCCGGCTCGGCCAAAGGCATGGAGCGTTCATCGGCTGACTATATGGGCATGCTGGCCACGGTGCTGAATGCTCTGGCCGTGCAGGACATGCTGGAAAAGCAGGGCTATCCCACGCGCGTGCTTTCGGCCATCACCATGCAGGAAGTGTGCGAGCCGTTCATTCGCCGCCGCGCTCTGCGCCATATGGAAAAAGGCCGTGTGGTCATCTGCGCCGCCGGTACGGGCAATCCCTATTTCACCACCGACACCACGGCGGTGCTGCGTGGCATGGAACTCAAGTGCGATGCCATCATCAAGGCCACCAAGGTCGACGGCATCTACGACAAGGACCCCACCAAGCACAGCGATGCCGTCAAGTTTGATACCATAAGCTACGATGAAACACTGGCCCGCCATCTGGGCGTCATGGATGCCACGGCCTTTGCTCTGGTGCGCGACAACAATGTGCCCATCATTGTCTGCCGCATGTTCGGCGGCGACATCCAGCGTGCCGTCATGGGTGAACCCGTGGGAACCATCGTGCGCAACTGCTGAGGCAGACGCGCATGAGCCTGTGACACCAAAGCGAGAGGCTCCGGCCTCCGGTCAGGCATATCTGCCCGAGCCGGTGGCCAGACTTTGCGCAAATGTCAGAAGGCGTGAATATGCAACCGTGCCGGGCGGTCTGGATTTTTGAACATCAGACCGTCCCGGATTTTTTTGCAAAGGGAGGCGCAGCGCCATCCCCAAAGGAACAGGCCGCAGGCCGCAGCCCCAAGGAGAATAATTTATGGATATCGACAGCATCCTTCTTGATGCCGAAGACCGCATGGAAAAAGCCCTTGCCGCTCTTGACCGCGACTTTGCCAAACTGCGCACCGGCCGCGCCACCACAGCCCTTGTGGACGGCATAAAGGCCGACTACTATGGAACGCCCACGCCCATCAGCCAGATGGCCTCCATAGCTGTGCCCGACAGCCGCACCCTGACCATCCAGCCCTGGGACAAGGGCGGCATTGCCCTGATCGAAAAAGCCATCCTCAAGTCTGACCTTGGCCTTACGCCCGTCAACGATGGCAAGCTCATCCGCATTGTCATGCCCCCCCTCACCGAAGAGCGCCGCAAAGAACTGGGCAAGGTTGCGCGCAAGTACAGCGAAGAGGCCAAGGTGGCCGTGCGCAACGTGCGCCGCGACGCCAATGACAGCCTGAAAAAGCTGGAAAAAGAAAAGACCATTACCGAAGACGAGCAAAAGCGGGCCACTGACGATGTGCAGAAGCTTACCGACAGGTACGTCGCCGAAGTGGACAAGCGCTGCGCCGGCAAAGAAAAGGAAATCATGGAAATCTAGCCGTGGCGGCTATCCGCCACGAGCCGCGCCCGTCGCGTTTCTGCTACAGCGGGGCGGGGGCGGCGCGTTCCGGCGCTGGTGTGTTTTTATCTGAAAATCCACACCGCAGGGCCGGGCAGCATTTTTATACAGGCTGAGCAGCAATGACCCCACACGACACGCTCCTGCCGGGGCAGAAGCCCTGCATACAGGCGGACGACGCAGCCGCCGGAACGTCCGCTGCCAAGCCCGCAGCCGAGGACGGCCGGGAATTTGCCCGCGCCGATGACCTTCCGGTCGCGCAACTGCCCGTCCATCTTGCAATTATCATGGACGGCAACGGTCGCTGGGCGCAGGCGCGCGGCCTGCCCCGCGAGGCAGGGCACAAGGCCGGGGCCGAGGCCGTGCGGGCGGTGGTGACCGAATGCCGCAGGCTGGGCATACGCCACCTGACGCTGTATACGTTTTCCAGCGAAAACTGGAACCGCCCCAAGGCGGAAATAAGCGCCCTCTTTTCACTGCTGCTGGAATTTTTGCGCCGCGAACTGCCCCGCCTTGAAGAACAGGGCATAGCCCTCAAGGTGCTGGGCGATCTGGACGGCCTGCCGCTGGCGCAGCGCACGGCCCTGCGCCATGCCATAAAGCGCACGGCTGACGGCCCGCATATGGTTTTGAACCTGGCTCTCAACTACGGCTCGCGGGCCGAACTGGTGCGCGCCATGCGGTCCTTTCTGCATGACGGCGCACGGCCCGAAGACATCACTGAAGAAAGTCTGGCACAGCGTCTGTACACCGCAGGTCAGCCCGACCCGGACCTGCTCATCCGTACCAGCGGCGAGCAGCGCCTGAGCAACTACCTGCTGTACCAGTGCGCTTACAGTGAACTGTATTTCACCCAGGTGGCATGGCCCGATTTTGACGCCGCGCAGCTGCGCCTGGCACTGGAAGCATACGCCGCGCGGTCGCGCCGCTATGGCAAAACACAGGAGCAAATAGATGCCCATTGAACCCACCGCCAATCCCATCGACATCCGCCGCATCATAACCGGCATATTGCTGGCCGCAGTGCTGTTGCTGGTGCTCTGGCTGCGGGGCTGGCCCCTGCTGTTCGTCATTCTGCTGGTATCGGCTCTGGGCCTTTGGGAATTCTATTCTCTCTTCTGGGGTCCCGGAGAGCGTATTACCAGTCGCGTGTGCGCCATCGGCCTGGGCTGGGGCATGCTTTGCCTCACCTGGATGAACCGCCCGCAGGACGCTCTGGTGTGCCTTGGCGCGGGCTTTGTTCTTTCGGCCATGAGTTTTCTCTTCCGCTGGGACGTTGTTGAAGAAGACAATGCCTTTGTTTCCAGCGGCATTTTCATGGCCGGGCTGGCCTATGTGCCGCTGCTGCTCCTGCCGGCCACCTATCTTTCCACCACCAAGCTCATCTTCGTCATTGCCGCCGTGGCAATTTCCGATACCGCCGCCTATTTTGTGGGCACGCGCTTCGGCCATCACAAGCTGTGGCCCCGCGTCAGCCCCAAGAAAAGCTCCGAAGGCGCCGTGGGCAGTCTGGTGGCCTGCGTGATTTTTTGCGCCATCTACGGCGAGGTCTACGGCAAGACAGGCTGGCTGTCCTTTGCCCTTCTGGGCATCGCCGTCAACGCCTTTGCTCAGGTGGGCGACCTGTTTGAGTCAGCCCTCAAGCGTTCGGTCAACGTAAAAGACTCCGGCCATCTGCTGCCGGGGCACGGCGGCGTGCTGGACCGGGCAGACAGCCTGCTCTTTGCCATGCCGATGGTGGCCGTCGTTGACCAGTGGTTTTTCTTCTTTTAGAGCATTTAACACTTTGAAATTGCTCTGGCGGCTGCGTGAGCAGTGGCCCGCCGCAAAAATGCAAGCGCAGCTTCAGCCCTTACGACAAGGGAAGTTACGGATGATGACAGCAGAACTGCCTGCTTGCGCGGTCAAGCATCAAAGCGAGCGTGGCTTGAACTTTGAGAATGTACATTCTCAAAGTTTGCGACACGTCCGCTCCGGCCCGAAAGAGCGACAGATTTTCCGGGCTGATGCCCGGCTTCGCAACGTGTGTTTTGTGGTTTCCGGCTCTGGCCGCGCCATTTCGGGCGGCCCCCGCACGGGGCCGCTTGATTTTTTTGCCACCAGACCTATCTTTTCTTATGGGCAAGTCGCCTGCCCATAAAACAGCCACCGTACACGGCGGCACGCACAGGATGCAGACATGGCACATCTCTGGCCGGGTCAGGGCGGCCCTTCCACAGACTATATCTCCGGCTCCCCGGACGAAGCATGGCGCGACACATGGCCGCGCGGTCTGGTCATCCTCGGTTCCACGGGGTCCATCGGCTGCAGTGCCCTTGCTGTTGTTGAAAGCCATTCGCAGGCCTTTCGCGTGGAAGGTCTGGCCTGTGCCCGTCAGGTGGAACTGCTGGCAAAGCAGGCTGACCGCTGGCGGCCCTCCCATCTGGCAGTGCTTGATGAAGAAGCCGCCGTCAGGCTCAAAGGTCTGCTGCCGTCGGGCTATTCGCCCCGCATCCTGACCGGACGTGAAGGCTACGCCGAGCTGGCTGCCCTGCCTGAGGCGCGCACCGTGCTTTCGGCACAGGTGGGCGCGGCCGGGCTTGCCGGAACACTGGCCGCGGCTCTGGCAGGCAAGGTGATCTGCCTTGCCAACAAGGAATCCCTTGTGCTGGCGGGCGATCTGGTGCGCCGCATCTGCGCGCGCTCCGGAGCCGTGATTCTGCCTGTGGATTCCGAACACAATGCCATATTTCAGTGCCTGGCAGGGCGCGGACAGGAAGTGCGCCGCCTCATTCTCACAGCCAGCGGCGGCCCGTTCCGGGGCCGGTCCCTTGAGGAGCTGCGCCACATCACCCCGGCCCAGGCCCTCAAGCATCCCAACTGGAGCATGGGCGCCAAGATAAGCATCGATTCGGCCACCCTCATGAACAAGGGGCTTGAGGTCATCGAGGCATACCATCTTTACGGCGCAGCACCCGACCGCATCAAGGTACTGGTTCACCCCCAGTCCGTCATCCATTCGCTGGTGGAACTGGAAGACGGCACACAGCTGGCACAGCTTGGCACTGCGGACATGCGCCTTGCCATTGCCAACTGCCTGCTGTGGCCGCGCTGCCTGCCCGTGGGCGTGCCGCCCCTTGACCTCACAGCCGCCCCCCTCACTTTTCATGAACCGGACAGCGGTGTTTTTCCCTGTCTTGAGCTGGCCCGGCGCTCTCTTGCCCTGCGCGGAGGACGTTGCGTGGTCATGAATGCGGCCAATGAGGCCGCCGTGGAACTTTTTCTTGAAGGCAGTTGCGCCTTTCTTGACATCCCCCGGCTGATAGAGGCCGCTCTGGCGGCGCACAGCGCCACAGAACCGGGAAATCAGTCTTTCTGCGCCCCGCTGCATCAGGATTCGGCCCCGGCTTCCACCGGTATGGCCGTCCTGCACAGCGAGGCCCATACCCTGGCAGAGCGCATTACGCAGCTTGACCGCCAGAGCCGCGAGCTGGTGCGCAAACTGGCCCGCGACGGAGAATCCGCATGCTGACGACCATCATTGCAGTCACCCTTGTTCTTGGCGGCCTCATCTTTTTTCACGAACTGGGGCATTTTGCCGTGGCCCGTGGATTCGGCATGGGTGTTTCCACCTTTTCCCTTGGCTTCGGCCCCAAAATTCTCAAACGCAAATGGGGCAAAACCGAATACGCTCTGTCCCTGATCCCCCTGGGCGGCTACGTGGCTCTGGTGGGCGAACAGGACGACAGCGAACTGCCCGAAGGCTTTACCCGCGAAGAAAGTTTTTCCCTGCGCCCCGCTTGGCAACGCCTTCTGGTGGTGGCTGCCGGGCCTGTTGCCAATATGCTGCTGGCCTGGCTGCTGTGCTGGATACTGGCTTTTGCGTGGGGCACACCCCAGTTGCTGCCCCAGGTCGGCGGCCTTGTGGAAAACGGCCCGGCTGCAAGGGCGGGCGTTGAGGCTGGCGACACCATCGTGAGCATCAACGGCCAGCCCATTGTGGACTGGGAAGACATGACCCATGCCATTGCCGCCAGCGACGGCCAGCCCCTGCGCGTGGAGCTGAAGCGCCCCCACAGGTCGCAAGGCGCCGTCACCCCCACCGGGGACAGTGCCGCTGCTGGGCAGGACAGTGCCGCTCAGGCAGCGGACAAGGCCCTCGACAAGACCGGCGACATGCCCCCGAGCCTGCTGACCGTAGAAATCACGCCCGAAATGGCCGTACGCAAAACCATTTTCGGTGAAGACGAAAAAGCCTGGCTTGTGGGCATACGCAACACCGGAGCCGCGCGCCTTGTGGAACACGGCTTCTGGGGCGCTGCCGTGGCCGGGGCCAGCCAGACATCAAACATGCTTGCACTGACGTGGAAAAGTTTTGTAAAGCTGATTGAACGGGTGGTTCCCCTTGATCAGGTGGGTGGCCCCATCATGATCATGCAGATGGTGGGCAAACAGGCCCATGAAGGCATGGCCGGGCTGCTGGCTCTGGCCGCGCTTATCAGCATCAACCTGGGGGTACTCAACCTCCTGCCCATTCCCGTGCTTGACGGCGGCCAGATCGTCTTTTGCCTGTGGGAAATGATCTTCCGCCGCCCGGTCAACGCCAGGGTGCAGGACTATGCCATGCGGGTCGGTCTGGCCCTGCTGGTAACACTCATGCTGCTGGCAACCTATAATGACATCTGGCGTATCGTGAAGGGGGCCGGCTGGTTCGGGAGCGGATCATGAGCGCATATTCCACCGGGCTTGAACTTGTTCTCAATGCTGCCGAGGGCGTGCTGCAGATCATCGTCACCGATGACGAAAAGCTGCTCTGCGCTCAGGAGTGGCGCAGGGCTGACCGCGCCACGGAAATTCTCGCTCCGGCGCTGGACAATATCTGCACGGCTCTTGATATACGCCCCGCCGATTTCAGGCGTCTGGCCTGCGTGCGCGGGCCAGGCTCCTTCACGGGCATACGGCTTGTGCTGGCCACGGCGGCCGCCTTGCGCAGGGCCGGAAAAGCCGGCGTAGCCGGGCTGGACTACATGCAGGCCCTTGCCACTACCGCCGTGCAGCGACGCCAGCTTCTTTTCGGTGCGCCCGTATGGGCCATCACCCATGCCCGGCGCAATCTTGTACACTGTCAGCTTTTCTTATCCTATGGCCCCATGATTCCGGCACAGCCGCTGGCTCCGGTCGAGCTGTGCACGCCGCAGGAAGCCCTTGCCCGCATTCTGGACAGCCGCACAGCGCCCCTGCCCCAGGGTGTTCCGGCAGGCAGCCGCATTGTCTGGGCCTGTGGCAGCGGCCTTGCCCGCAACGCCGCCGCCTTTTCTCCGCTGGACCCCCTGCGCCCTTCCCCGGATGGCAGCCACTATGATGTCGCCACCGAGGCCGCGCCGGTGACAGCGCTGGATGATCTGGTAAATCCTGACATCCAGTCCCTGTGCCTGCTTGCCAGACACGGCGAATACACCAACACCGACCCCGAACCTTTTTATGTGCGCCCCTGTGACGCGGTGGAAAACCTGCCCCAGCTGGCTCCACGGCAGGGGCTTACAAGCGAAACGGCCACCGCCGCTCTGGAACTGCTGCTGCGTCGGCCGCCGCGCAGCGATATATGAAGCACCGCCGCCACGACACCGCCCTCTGGTTGCTGCCGCACGCACCAGTACACGGGTCCGAGCAGGCCGGACAGCCCCAAGCAAGACGAAGCTGGCCCGGCCAGAGCCAAACGAGGCAGACAACCCACGGGGCAAGACTGCAAAGATGCACAGCCGCAGACCAAACAGCGTTTCCACACGCTCGGGGCCAAGCGGCAGCAGGCCCCTGCGCACCCTCGGCCCAATAGAGCAGTTAACGAATGAAATGAGTTAACTGCTCTGCAAGGATTTTCTTGAAAATCCTTGCCACGAAATGCGAGAAGGCAGGCTTTTGCCTGCCGTAATCGAGCATTTCAAGTGTTAAATGCTCTAGACGTCAGAGCAATGTTGATCAGACATTGCTCTTTTTTTGTTCGTGTTTTCTGGCTGCAGACCGCTGTTTTCGTTCACCATGACGGACTTTTTTACCGCGCCCCGTAAATATGCCAGGCAATATGCAATGTCCTGTTTGCGCCTCTCTAGCATTTGTCTAGAAAAAAATTGATGATAACATATTGAATTAAATACTTTTGTCAGTTTGACACCGAAGTTTTTATTACGGTATATTGCCCCATCAAGAAAAGGCATCCCCCAACGAGACGGACTGGTCAGGAGCGCAAGGCGCTTTCGCCGTCACTGGAGAGTCTCCGGGGTCAGGGCCACGGGCGTGGTCCGCCCGGCATCCGCCGGACAGCCTCGAACTGTAACCAAGGAATGATCATGAAGTATTCACGCTGGCCTTCCATGCTGGCGGTTGCGGTCGCATGTATGCTATTGGCCGCCCCCATGAAAGCCGACGCGGCTTCTGCAAGCGCTCCTTCCGCTGAACTCTCTTCAAACGCATCCGCTTCCGCCGCCTCCAAAGCTGGAAAAAAATCAGCTGACGCACGCCAGACCAAGTCTGAAAAAAGCAAAAAAGCTGCGTCAGGCAGCCAATCAGGCAAAACAGCCAAGTCCGACAAGGCGACCAGAAACGCCAAAGGCGGCAAGGCGGCAAAGTCTTCCAAAAGCAAAACCGTCTCTGAACAAAGCGTCGACAGCCGCGACATATGGCTCAAACGCGCCCAGCAGAGCGAAGTTTTCAGCGGCAAGGCCTCGTGGTACGGCCGTGACTTTCACGGTGGCGCCACTGCCAGCGGTCTGAACTACGACATGTATACCTTCACAGCCGCCCACCGCACTCTGCCCATGGGCACTGTCGTCCGCGTGACCGATCAGGAAAACGGCAAGAGTGTCATGGTTTGCGTGACTGACCGGGGCCCCTTTGTGCGTGGTCGCATCATCGACCTTTCTTTTGCCGCTGCCCAGCAACTTGACCTTGGCAAGCGCGGCGTGGGCAAGGTGGAACTTGAGGTGGTCAGCGACGAAAGCGGCACCCCTCTGCAGGCAGATCAGGCATATTACGTGCGCTACAATGCCGCCATGGGTGACGAACGCATCGGCCCCTTCCGCGCGTTTGCGGACGCAGCCGCCATGCATGAGGCACTGCGTCAGGCGCACCCCGAAGCGGAAGTTGTGCTGGGGCATTCTCGCTAGAGCAGTTTACGGATACAATACGCCAACGGCTCTGCAAGGATTTCATGAAAATCCCTGTCCCCCTTGCGAGCAGGCAGGCTTTTGCCTGCGCCAGTGAGCATTTCAGGAGTTACAGCTCCAGCTGCCCGCTCCCGTAGCGTGACACACGCACGTCCGATTTTTCGGCACTCTTTGCAGCCGCCCGGCGCGCCCACCTTAAGGGCAGCGCACGCGGCATAGACCAGCACGGCCTTGTCATGGCCGCAATACTTCAGGCCACGGCCCGCGCCACACGGGTTCGCACAGGCCACAAACGATCAGCCCCCGGTTCTGCAAAAGCACAGAACCGGGGGCTGTCTCATGCCCGCCAAGGGGGCAGAACGGCTTGCTCCGGCAGCATTGATAACCGGGCACTCGCAGGCCACGGCTTCACATGCATCTGGAGCATTTTCGCATTGAAAATGTCCATTCCCGATACTTTCAGGACGACTGCCCGCAAAGGCGAAAACACCACGCAGCACGCAAGGTTGCATGAAAGCCGCCGACGCAGTCCCCCAGAAGCAGCCCCGCAGACGCAGGCCCGCAGACGCAGGCCCCAGACGCAAGCCCGCAGGCTCAAAAGCCTGATCCTGAAAATATCTATCTATCCAGCCTGAAAATCACAGGAATCTCCACAACGCACATCACGGGATTGCCCCCCACCTTGCCCGGAGCAAAGCGCCACCGCTTGACGGCAGTAAGGGTCTCCTGCGCAAAAAGGTGAACATCGTTGCCGGGCAGCGCCACGGCGCGCAACACACGGCCTTCAGCGTCTATGACTGCGCGCACTGTCACAATGCCTTCCTTGCGGGCGCGTTTGGCTTCTTCAGGATAGTTGGGCTTGACGCGCTGGATAACCACCGGCGGCTTGTCCCACTGGTTCACGCCGTATACAGACCCGGCCCCCTGACTTTTGCCCCGGTGCAGGCCCAGTCCGCCGCCGCTGCCACCACCCTGACCACCGTCATTCCTCCCGCTGCCCTGACTATCGGCAGCGCTGCCTGCCGACTCCGCATCCGTACCCTGCGCCGACTGGCTGCCCAACGACCGGGGCGGCGTTTGGCGGGATGGCTTCTTTTTTGTTTCTTCCCTGCGTGTTTTGTCGGTTTCTTCCTGTTCCGCCACCTGTTGCCTGGGCTTGCGCTTTTCTTTCAGTATCAGGTCAGGTTTTTCTTCAACCTGGGCCTGCTTTTTCTTGCAGACATGTTTTTGATCCTGAGGAGGAGTTTCCTGCGCTTCGGTCACCGGGGCTTCAGGGTCTGTGCCGTCGGTATTCGAGGCCCTGCTTGTGCCGGACACGGCCGTGCCCATACCCATGCCCACCAGTGACACCTGCATGGACGACTCCCCGCCGCCGGAGGCCTGAAGCGGTATCCCCCAAAGCGCCCCAAGCAGGCAGACATGCATGAGCACAGAATAAATCAAACTTTTTTTCTGTCGTTTGCTGCGTTCCTGCTGCAGGCGCACGGCACGTCCAACCTGCCGCCTGCGCCGGGCCACGACCTGCCGTGCCGGTGCATTGTCCCGGGCGGGGCGTTCGCCGGAGCAGCCCGCCGCGTCTCCGGGCAGGGCCGCTTCAAGCAGAGCCTGCAAATGCGCGGACTGTGGCGCGGCAAAGACTTCACGTACGTTCCCCTGCTCGACGCACTGCCCTTTGTGCAGCACAAGCACACGCTGGCAAAAGCCCTTTACCAGCGCCAGATCATGGCTGATATAGATAAAGGCCATGCCGTAACGGGCCTGAAGGCCGCGCAGCAGGTCTATGATCTGGAACTGCAAGGCCCTGTCCAGAGAAGAGGTAGGCTCGTCCAGCAGCAAGACCTCAGGGCGCAGTGCCAGTGACCGGGCAATGGCGACCCGCTGGCGTTCACCGCCCGAAAGCTCATGCGGAAAACGCTCCGCATAGGCAGGCGTCAGCCCCACATCCACCAGAACCTCATTGACGCGCGCGGCGCACTGGTCCGCCTGAAAACCGTGCACGCGCAAGCCTTCTTCCACCAGATCGCGCACGCACATGCGTGGATTGAGCGAAAGAAAGGGATTCTGAAACACGACCTGAATCCTGCTGCGCAGAGGGGCCATTTCTGCATGGTTCAGCCGCTGGATATCCTGCCCCATAAAACTGATGCTGCCGCTGCTGGCAATAAGGCGCAGCACGGCCATAGCCAGTGTGGATTTTCCGGAACCGCTCTCGCCCACAATGCCGAGGCATTCACCGGGCCGCAAAACAAGGTCCACACCTTCCAGAGCCGTAAAGGGGCTTGGCTTGCGCTGAAAAAGCCGCGTTTTGTGCCGTGGAAAGCGCACGCATAAATCTTTTACGGTCAGCACCGGCCCGGCTTCTTCGGACAGAACGGGCTGCGCCCAGTCATTTCCTCCGGCACGGAGCAGCGTACGTGTATACTCGTGCTCAGGATTGGCAAACAGCGTGGAGGACGATTCCAGAATTCTGCCGTGCCGCATGACATGCACCGTGTCTGCGAAACGCCGTACCATGCCGAGATCATGGCTGATAAGCAGCAGGCTCATGCCCAGCTCCCTGCGCAGGTCGCCCAGCAGGCGCAAAATGGCCTGCTGCACGGTGGCGTCCAGCGCCGTGGTCGGCTCGTCGGCTATGAGCAGATCAGGATCGTTGGCTGCGGCCAGAGCCAGCATGATGCGCTGGCGCTGGCCCCCGGACAGCTCGTGCGGATACGCCCTGTAGCGTTCTTCCGGCCGGTCAAGGCGCACCAGATCAAACAGATCCATAACGCGGGCACGCAACTGCCTGTCGGTCAAACCTTTGTGCACGCGCAGGCACTCGGCCACCTGATCGCCCACGCGGTGCAGCGGGTTCAGGGCGGCCAGCGGGTCCTGAAAGACCATGCCTATTTTTTTGCCCCGCAGGGCGGCCACGTCCTTTTCCGGCAGGGCGGCGATGTCCACGCCCTCATAAAGGATTTTTCCGCTCTGGATAAAGGCCCCGCGCGGCAAAAGGCGCACGATGGAACGCGAAGTCAGTGTCTTGCCTGCCCCGCTTTCGCCCACAAGGGCCACGCACTGCCCACGTTCCACCATAAAGGAAACATCATGCACCACGCGCCGATCTCTGGACGCGCCGTGTTGACGCATGCCCGCACCGGCAAAGGCCACACTCAGCCCGTGAACATCCAGAAGGCTCATGCCTGTTCCTCCCACTGGTCGCTGCTGCTGATAAAGATGCGCGGGTCAAAGGCGTCTCTCAGCCCTTCACCGATAAAGACAAGACAGGTCAGCATGCCCGCCAGGGTAAAAAAGGCCGAAAGACCTATCCAGGGGGCAAAAAGATTGTTTTTGCCCTGCACGACCAGTTCGCCCAGTGAGGGGTATTCCGGGGGCAGGCCAAAACCCAGAAAATCCAGAGATGTAAGCGTGACGATGGATGAATTGACCAAAAACGGCAGAATGGAAATAAGCGCCACCACGGCATTGGGCAGCACATGGCGCAGCATGATGCCCCTGTCCGGCACGCCAAGGGCGCGGGCCGCGCACACATATTCCATATTGCGGGCGCGCAGGCTCTCTGCCCGCACAACCCCCACCACGCGCATCCAGCTAAAGGCCAGCATCAGGGCCAGCAATGCCCAAAAGCCCATGGTGATGACACTGGAAATGATAATGATGAGATAGAGCACGGGAATACCGGACCATATCTCCATAAAGCGCTGAAACAGCAGGTCCGGCAACCCGCCGTAATAGCCCTGCATTACCCCGGCCATCATGCCGACCGCACAGCCAAAGAAGGAAAGGCACAGGCCGAACAGAACGGAAATGCGAAAACCGTATAAAAGGCGCGCCACAATATCACGCCCCTGATCATCCGTGCCCAGCCAGTTTGCGGAGCCTGGCGGAGCCGGAAACGTCACCCCCTCCTGCCGTGAAATGGTGCTGAAGGAATAACGGATGGGGGGCCAGACGGCCCAACCGTTTTTTTCAACGGCACGCTCGATGAGCGGGTCGGTAAAGTCTGTGGCAATGGGCATGTCGCCCCCGAACGTGCGCTCGTCCAGATTCTGGAAAATGGGGAAATAAAGCCTGCTGTCATAGCTCACAACCAGCGGCCTGTCGTTGGCGATAAATTCCGCACAGAGGCTGAGCGCAAAGCACAGGCCAAAAAACCACAAACAGTAAAAGGCGCGGCGATTACTCTTGAAAGTCTGCCACCGGCGGCGCGTAACGGGATTCATGCCTTGCTCCTCCCGGCAAAATCAATGCGGGGATCAACCTTTGTCATGCTCAGGTCACCGATGATGGAAGTAACCAGCCCGATAAGGGTAAAGATATAGAGGGTGGCGAACATGACCGGATAATCTCTTTGCATGGCGGCCTCAAAGCCCAGCAGCCCGAGTCCGTTAAGGGAAAATATGGTTTCTATGAGCAGCGAACCGGCAAAAAACATGCGCACAAAGGTTCCGGGCAGCCCGGCGATGACAATCAGCATGGCATTGCGGAAAACATGCCCATACAGCACGCTGCGCTGGCTCAGGCCTTTTGATCGGGCCGTTTCCACATACTGCTTGCTCAGTTCGTCCAGAAACGAGTTGCGGGTGAGCATGGTCAGGGCTGCAAAGCCGCCAACTGTCATGGAGATCACGGGCAGCACCATGTGATGCATGTAGTCCAGCACCTGCCGCCAGAAAGGAAGATTCTCATAACCGAGCGAATGCAGGCCCCGGAGCGGAAATATCTGCCAGTACGACCCGCCCGCAAACAGCACGATAAGCAGCACTGCGAACAGAAAGCCGGGGATGGCGCTGGCTGTCACAAGCACTGTTCCTGTGACAGCGTCGAACGTGCTGCCCTGCCGCACGGCACGCGCTATGCCAAGGGGAATGGACACCATATAGATGAGCAGCGTGCTCCAGATGCCGATACTCATGGACACCGGCAAGGCATTGATGAGCAGGTCCGAAACCTTGTCGGCCTTGAAAAGGCTTCTGCCAAAATCAAAACAGAAAAAATCGCGCAGCATGCCCAGATAACGGGTAAAAATGGGCTTGTCGAAACCGTAGAGCTTGCGCACGGCCTCAAGGGTTTTGGGGCTGAGGCCCTGCGCGCCCACGTAGGCGCTTTCGCCCCCGTCCTGAACCGCCAGCCCCGCCATGTCCGGCCCGGCCGTGCCCACCCGCTCCATAAAGGCGCTGCCACTGCCCTCAAGCGTGGCGATAAACTGCTCCACAGGCCCGCCGGGGGCGGTCTGCACCATAAAGAAATTGATGGTCAGAATGCCCAGAAGCGTGGGCAGCACGAACAGCAAGCGGCGTATTGTATAGCGCAGCATCAGCGATGCTCCTGACGGGACAGCCCGGCGAGAGGTTCAACAGGCAGCGCGGCGGAGGCGCTGTGCCAGGCCATTATATCCACCCCGGCAGTATCCATGCCCGGAGGCGGCGCGATGCGGTCTTTCCACCAGGCCACGCGCATGTCACGGCTGTACCATGCAGGGATGACGTAGCAGCCGTGCTGCAGGAGCCTGTCCAGCAGTGCGACGCGCGTGTAAAGGTATTGCCGGTCAGGGGCTGCCACCAGTTCGTCCACCAGTTCGTCCAGAACCTGATCCTGAATGCCCGCATAGTTGCGCGACCCCTGCGCTTTTGCCGCCACCGACGACCAGTAGTTGCGCTGCTCGTTGCCGGGATTGGATGACTGCCGCACCGTGCTGTGCACCAGGTCAAAATCAAACGCGCGCACACGGCTTACATACTGGGTCTGATCCACCAGCCTGACGTTGAGGGTAACGCCAAGCCGCTTGAGGCTGTTGCGAAAAGGAATGTAGACCCGTTGCAGCGAAGGCGACGTGGTCAGAATGGTCAGAACCAGAGGCTGCCCCTGCGCATTGACCATCTGCCCATCCTGCACGTGCCACCCGGCCTCTTCAAAAAGTGCCAGCGCAGCCCGCAGCCGGTCACGCTGGGTCGCCTGCCCCCCCTGAGGCAGCGTCGGCAAGGGGCCGAAAACCTCAGGATCGACCTTGTGCCGCCAGCGTTCAAGAACAGCCTGCTCTTCAGGTGTGGGAAGGGAGGCGGCCGCAAAGGGGGAATTGGTAAAAAAGCTGTTGAAGCGCGTGTAGGAATCGTAAAAAAAGGCGCTGTTCATCCAGTCAAAGTCAAACAGGAGCGACAGGGCGCGGCGCACATTCCTGTCAGCCAGGGCAGGACGCCGGGTGTTCATGAATATGCCGCCCATGCCCATAGGCCGTACGTATTCCTGCGTCAGCCGCGTGATGCGCCCCTCGCGCACGGGGGGCACATTATAGGAATTGGTCCAGTCCTTGATATTGCTTTCGCTGTAAAAATCCGCTTCTCCGGCAAAAAAAGCCTCACGCGACACGGCGGCGTCTCGGTAATAGTCTACCTGTACATGGTCAAAGTTGTAGCGCCCGATATTTACCGGCAAGGTCGCACCCCACCAGTCCTTGCGGCGCTCGTACACGACTCGCGACCCCATGGTGCTGCGCGCAAGGCGGTAGGGGCCGCTGCCGGGCATGGCTTCAGTCTGTGGCTCGCCAAGGCTGCGCCCTTTCCACCAGTGGGCAGGCAGAACCGGCATCTGGCAAACTATAAGCGGCAATTCCCGGCTCGTGCCGGAAGCGAAACGGAACAGCACCTCATGCTCCCCGACGGCCTCGGCACTTTTCACCTGTTCGTAATACGAGCGGTATACGGGCGAAGCCTCCCTGACAAGCGCATTGAACGTATACACCACGTCCTGTGCGGTTACGGGCGCGCCATCGGCAAAGCGGGCCTGGGGGCGCAGACGCACGCGCAGAGACGTGCGATCCGGCGCGAGATCAAAGCTTTCTGCCAGCAGCCCGCGCATGATGAAGTCCTGCGTTCCGCGCTGTTCTACGCCCAGCGATTCATAGGTCAGGGCCATCTGGGCCGCGCTGATCCCGCGTGGGCTGAAGGGATTGAAACTGTCAAACGTTCCCAGGGCGCTGAGGCGCAGCCTTCCTGCCTTGGGCGCGGCCGGGTTGACATGGGCAAAATGGGATTCTGCTTCAGTTTCGGACACGTCATCCCAAAGCCCCAGTACGGGCTTGGGCGCGCCCCAGGCAGGAAGGGAAAAAGCAGCGGCAAGCAGGACGAGCAGGCCCACGCGCGTTCCGGCCAGCAAGCCCGCAAAGCGCCGCCCTGTATGCAAAGAATGCAAACCAACAACATCCGATGTCATGCCGCTGCTCCCAGACGGTTACAGAATTTAATACGTAAAATGCATGCTCACGGCAGAAAAAAAGCCTGCCCGTCCGCTTTTCGTGGCAAGGATTTTCCTGAAGATGCCTGTGAACAGTTAACTCATTTCATTGGTAAAACGCTCTAGAAGGTGTACTTGACGCCCACGTAGAACTGACGCCCCAAAGAATAGGAGCCTTGCGAACTTTCCGTGGTGCTGAAGTTGGAAAGATTCTTTCTGTCCAGCAGGTTCAGGGCTTCCAGTTCAAACGTGAGGGTATGATCCTTGTATTTGATGGCATCAACGCTGAGCTTGGCGTCCACGTTGAGCGTGTCTTCCTGATGCGCTGTCTTGTAGGCAAGCAGGTTCAAGCCCGACGGTCCCGGAGTCTTGTTGCTTCTGGCGCTGTCGGTATAAATGCGCTTTCCGCCCTGTTCCCAGCGCACCTGCCCCATAAGCCGGACGCGGTCTTCCCAGAAATAGGAACGCTGCGTGTAGGTTATCACCCAGGGCGAGTTGAAGTTGTTGGCGGGCAAGTCTGAAGCAGGTGTAACCGTTCCGTTATAAAGAACGTAATCCGGATCAAATTTTATAATGTTATCGCTGTTTTCGAAGGTGGCATCTGTCCAGTCAGTAAAGTTGCCCTTGGTCGCAGACCATGTGGCGGACAATTCGCCCACGTGCCTGCCCCAGTCACCGAAATCAAACGTGCGCTCCGCGGAAAGGGTCACCCCTTTGTAGTCGGTTTTACCGCGGTTTGTGTATTCGGCAATCTTGATATTCTCTTCCACAGGCGCGGACTTTATCTGATCGCGGTAGTCACGCTTGACAAAGGTCAGCTTGAACAGGGTTTCCCACACTTCAGCGGAAGCGCCCACCGAATATTCATCCGTATAGGGCGTTTTGAGGTCGCCGAGCCTGAAAAAGTTGGGAGAGGTGGGCTTTCCGGCTTTCCATGCCTGATTGTAGGCCGTGCGGGTATAGAGCGTATTGGTTGAAGGGGCTGTCAATGCCTTGAAAACAGCCTGCGTTCCGTAATAGCGGCTGTATCCGCCAAAGACATTGAAGCGGCCGTCATGAAGAATATCCACATTGGCAAAAAGCCTTGGGGCAACGTCCGTATTGCTGGTCAGCGAATCATTGGAAACGCGCACGCCCGGCCGAAGCGTGACCCGCTCGATCTCGACGGTATCCTGCAAGTACAGTGACGGCATAAAGATGCTTACATAGCGGTCGCGCCCGTCATACACCATCTTGCTTCTGGCGAACTGCTCGCCGGTGATGATCCCGTCCTCGCGGGAGCCAACAGCAGTGGGGGACAAGGCCGCGTTAAGGTAGGAGGTGTAGCCTCCCCTTTCCGCCTCAAGCATGATCTTTTTCAGCTCAAAGCCCATTGAAAACTGGTTGGAGAAAAGCTCCGGGCCAAAGGCTTTCAGGTCCAGATCACTTTTCCAGCCAAGCTCTGTCTGCTGCTGCTTGTAGTTCCCCATGCCCCCTTCGGTGGCGAGCTTGCCGTTGTAGGTTTTTCCGGCCATTGACGCGCCAGTGCCCAGCCAGGAATAGAGACGGTCCTTGTCGTTATTGCGGGAAAGGTCTGACCTGCTGTAGGAAATGTCGTTGCTCCACCGTCCCACGGGCGTGTCATAGTGGCTGTTGATCAGCAGGTTGATGCCGCCGCCGTCCACACTGTACTTTCCGCCGTCAAACAGGTCCCGGCTGTACAGCTTCGCCTTGTAGGGCGCGTATATTGCGGCAATGCTCAGATACAGCGGGCTGCTGGGCGGGGTGTTGATCTTTGCCATGAAGTTCTGGTTTACACGGCGCTCCGTCACGGAGGCATCCTGGGGAACAATGGTCAGGGGGATGATGGACGTTATGTTGGTATAGGTCAGCATAAGCCCCGGCCCGTTTTCCCACAGGGGGCCTTCGAGCCGGAACGAGCTGTTATACTTGTAAAACTCTGGCTGATACCCCTCGCCAGCCCGGGCCGGGCGGTCTGCCTTTTCCTGATCTGCTTCGGTATAGTGAAAGTTTGTCCAGTCGCTGGTGGTATACCGAAAAGCAGCCATGCCGTGCCACGCATCCGTGGCAGCGTCACGCAGCCTGGCATCAACGACGCCGCCAAGAAAGCTGCCGTATTTCGCAGGCACGTTTTCTGTAAACACGTTAACTTCTTTCAGTATATCAGGGTCAATGATGAGCGCCTGCGAATCGCCCTTGGGAATGCCGCCGGCGTCAACCCTGTCATACCCGCCGGGATTGATACGGCTGTTGTTGCTCATGCCGTTGATCATGAAATTGTTTTCGTTATGCTTGGCCCCGCGGATAGATATCTTGGGCGGGGTTATTTCGCCGCCGAGCATCCCGCTGCGCGAGCTGGAGTCGAATTGCACGCTGGACTGGCCGCGCAGCAGATCGTTGACCGTATTGGTAGCCGCGGGCGTCATTTCAATGGTGGCCTGATTGATGACAATCTCTCCGGGCTGCACTGTAACCCCGCGCACCTCCACCCCCTCAACGCGGTGCACAGCACCATCGCCGCCACGCGCCGCCTTGCCAGACTCTTCAGCCTGCCCGCCACTGGCGGCAGGCCCCTCGGCCGCAGGGGCGTCAACGCGCAGGGCCTCTTCAATGGCAGCGTTGGTGGCCGCACTTGTGGCTGCCCCTGCCCCATCGGCAAGGGCGTTGCCGGGCATGACTGCCAGAGGCGCGCCCACCAGCAGGACAAGATAAAGAAACGCCCGCTTCAACATGAAAGGAAAATCTACTTTCATTTTCATTTAAATGTGCCACCTTTCTGCCTTGACATTTATTTGTTTGGACAACCTGTTAGCGATGGTTTTGCCGTCAAGCCCCGGCACGCGCCGCAGGCGCGTGTGGGGCTATTTTCGCATCTGCCCCGCCGAAGAACAGCGGGAGCAGACGGGGCGCGTCAACGGCCCCATGACAAGGATCATCAGCAAGGCGGGCAGGCCGAAGATCAGCGTAACGAGAAATTCTGGCCAGTTGCGTTGCAGCGCGGAAAAAAGCGAGCGTTCGCCCTGCATGCGACGCCGCACGAACAGCAGAACAATACTGCTCGCCAGTGTGCCTGCCAGTGCCCACAGGGGATACTGCGCCGGGCGCACATGCAGAACCGTGCCGTAAATGTGCGGCTCAAACTGCACGATGGAAAACGGCGACAGCAGAGACAGCCCACGCTGCAGGTTTTGCAGCCGCGCAAGAATCGCCGGTGGCGTTTCCAGCTGCAACGTGCGCATGACCGTAAAGTCACTGTCCATTACCGTGGCAAAAGCTTCACGCTGTTTTTCCGGCACAAGATTTCTGACGTTGATGGTGGTATCCAAAGGCGTCATCCACAGCGACACAGACTGCGCTTCGGGCTGATACTCAAAAGGCAGACGCAAGGGAGCCTTGTGGCGCAGGTTGAGAAAAAAACCTTCGCTTGTAACTATGGCCCCTAAAAATTCGCTATTTCTGTTTTCCTTGACCTCGATATACAGGGCGTTGCCGGCAACGGTGTGGCCGGTATTCCTGCAGACAGGCCTGCCCTTGACCATCAGGAGCTGGAAAAGCGCTCCGGCGGAGTCCACAAAGAACATGCCCTCGTCATGGCTCTTGAAAGGGTCCGCATTGCTGGCGGCCACACGCAAGGGAAAACGCACCCCCGCATCGCGCAGGGCCTGGGTAAACTCATGGCTTTTTGCGGCATTCTGCTTGCCTGTGCCGCATTCCACAAAGCGCAGCCCGTTGTCATCCACCAGCATGATGTCCGGGGGCAGCTTGAAGGAGGACGTTTCGGGCGAGGACTCCATCAGCACATGGATGCGCGGCATGGGCGGCATGACGGCCCTGGGGCTGACCCGAGTCCAGCCGCTTTCCTGCGCGTCGGCGTAGGTAATGACCCGGCCATCCAGCTCAAAGGGAAAACCGCCCCATTTTTCCACGTCCTTGGGAAAGGAAAAGGGGGTTGCCATGCGCCCTTCGCGCTGGCTCAGGGGAGCGCCCGCTTCAGTCTTGAAGACAAAAAAGGACGGCCCGGTTTCCCAGAGAATGAACTCTTTGCGCAGGGGGCTGTAGGTGGCGCTGACCTGAAAATAATCCGCACGGGTTGTACGCAGATATGTTTGCGGCACAAACCAGGCCAGTACAAGAATACCCAAAAATACGGGCGCGAGGCGCAGCCAGTAAATACGCATCACGCACCTTCCTTCACACGCAGGGCCGCAGCCCCGAAAGCCAACGGCCAGGGCAGGCAGACAAGGCAATAAAGCCAGAAGCTTGCGTCCATTGAAGCATACCCTCGTCCGCCGGTAAGCATGGTCATATACCCGATTCCTATCAAGACAACAGCTACCTTGCGTTTGAAAGACGGGTCGGCAACGGCGGCCGCAGTGGCGCACCATGCGACCGCTCCGGCCAATCCCCAGGGCAGCATGGTACGAAACATGGGCATGGTCAGCTCCGATGGAAAGCCGAAATACATGCCTGCCACAAAAAAGCCGCAGGAAACAACCCCAAACAGCACCAGCATGATGCTCAAGCCGGTGACCACCTGTACTCCCAGAGCAGTACCGGGCTGCACCGGCAGGTGGAACAGGAGACGCAGGCGCTTATTCACGCATTCCGGAACCATCTGCACGGCGGCAATCCATATGCCCCCCAGGATAAACGTCCATTGAAGCGACGTGAAATAGATGGTTTCCTTGGCTATAATGCCGTTCCACGTATCCACGGCCCCGTGCATGGCCAGTACCCCCTTGAGGGTAAGGCAATAATCGCCCAGAGCCGCCCCTGCCATGATGAAAGGTATCCATAAAAAATAGCGGAGCTTGAGCCATTCCTTAAAAAACAGTGCCTTGATCATAGTATTGCCGCGTTCCTTTCAATATCTTCCGGTCAGACCCACAAAAGCATCTTCAAACGACATCACCACGGGTACGGGCGGGCCGTCCGGCCCGACAAGCCCGCGCGCGTCAAGAAAAGAAGACATCTCTTGCGGCGCGGCGCGGCTGAACAGCATGGTGCGGTCCACCCGCTTCTCCACGCGCAGCAAAGGCCCGTCATCAGCGCGCAAGGCGTCACCGGCAGCGCTCAGGGGCAGCTCATAGCAATAAAAGGACTGCATGAAATCGTCATAGCGCTCGTTGGCGATCACGGTTCCCCTGTGGATAACAATCAGTGAATCCAGAAGGTTCTCCAGTTCCTGAACAACATGCGACGTCAGCAGCACGGTGGTTTCGCGGCGATGGACATAGTCGCGCAAAAATTCAAGGAACAGACGCCTGTAGCCCACATCCAACCCCAGCGAATAGTCGTCAAGAATCATGAGGTCTGCCTGCTGGGCAAGAATAAGCCCCAGGGTAACCTGTGAACGCTGCCCGCAGGAAAGACGTGTGATGCGCCTGTTGACGGGCATGCCCATGCGGTCCACAAGGTCATAATAGACCGTGCTGTCCCACTGCGGATAAAACGCGGCGTAAAAGCGCTCTATCTCACCGATGGTCATGAAGTTGTACTGCGTAAATCCTTCGTGCAGCAGCCCGATGCGCGCGCGTACCTGCCGGGGGATGGCGTGGCTCGGATGCCCCATGACGGTGCACCGGCCGGAGTCAGGCCGCAGAAAACCCATCAGGATATTGATGCTGGTGCTTTTTCCCGCACCGTTCTTGCCCAGCAAGCCCACCACTTCTCCACGCCTTACGCAGAAATCAATGCCGTGCAGCACCTCAACGCCGTGGTAACTGTGGCGCAGGGCCTGGCAGCAAACTATCTCATCCATCAGAAGCTCTCCTCGGGGCTTGCAGTGCCCTTGCCCTCAAAACCGGTGGATACCGCACGCCACGAGGCGCAAGGAGCTTCAAGCATCTCGCGCAGAGCCGCAGTGGCTGCTTCGGGTGTCACCTGCTCCAGCTCCGTGCCGCCCAAGTTGCCCCAGTGCAGGAAGGGCTGCCCCATAACCAGCTCCGAAACAAGCAGGCGCTGCCAGTACTGGGGGCTTGCACGTCCGCTTTTCCATCGGGTGAGCATGGGCGGGCGCAGGCGGTTCAATTCGGCCCCGGTGATTTCCCAGGGTGCAAGCGTTTCAAGATATGCGGCCACGGCCTCAAACTGGGCATTGTCTGTGGCAACCTCAACCTGCAACAGCGAATAGCCGTTTTCAGCGGGCATGGTGCGATAAAAAGCCACGGGGCTATAGCTGGCCCCCATGCGCTCGCGCAGGTCGCGGCGCAACCTGTCGCGCAATACGGCCGCGGCTACCTGCCGCGCAGCCAGAACGGCACGGTCTCCGTCCGGGGGAAAGTCCAGCCGCCACACCTTGCGCAGCGTTGTCTGATCCACGGCATCCGGAACCTTGACCAGCGACACGTCGCCCGCAGGAAACACAAGCGATGGCGCGGAGGCGGCACGGGCCTCCTGCACAGGCGTGACACTGCTGAAATAGCGCGCAGCAAGGGCAAGGCTTTGCTGCACATTCACATCACCGCTGATGACCACGCGCAGCGGCCCTTTCCTGCGGCTGGCAGAAACAAAATCGCGCACATCCTCAATGCTGAACCGGCCCGCTTCTTCCGCTTCCAAAGAGCGGTATCGGCGTGCGCCGCCATAAAAGAAATTCTGCCCATCAGTCTTGGCGACTTCTTCTATGGTTTCGCGCTTTTTTCTTCCCTGCGCCTCAAGCTTGCGCCGCGCCTTCTGCAGGCCCGCGGCATCGGGCTGCGGATCAGCAAACTGCACCCAGGCCGCCTGCACGAGCAGCTCCAGCTGACGGGCCTCGCCTTCAACCGTGACGGTGGCCCCGTTCACGCCAAAGTTTTCTTTTACAGCGCCGCCCATGGTTTCTGCGATCTTTTGCGCATCCAGACGCGAGAGGCGACCAATCCCACCTTCTGCCATCACAGCCCCGGCAGTCTGGGCCAGAGATATTTCTCCGTCTGACCCGGCGGCGTAGCCCGTCCCGTACAGTATCTGCACGGCGGCCTTGCCGGACTCAAAAGGCAGGGGCAGGATGTAGAGCTGCGCACCACCCTTGAGGCGGCCCTCATAAAGCCGCACTTCCTGTTCGTCAGGCAACGACAGCAGGCGGCTTTCCATCCTGGGCAGGTCGCCCGTGGACAGCGCCGGAGGAAGCGGAAGATACGGGAACGGGGCACTTTCACGCAAAGCCACACGCTCCAGCTCTCTGCCTTTGCCGTCCTGCCAGGCCTGCAAAATTTCCTTTTGGGTGGGAGGAACAGCCGCGCCCACCACAAGCGTGACGTTTTCGCCGCCCAAAACCGTGCGCGCAACGGCATTCACGGCCTCGGGCGTTACTTCCCTGCGCAGCTGCTGGAAAAGCTTCTGGTCGAAGACGGAAGAAGTCTGCACAAAATCCGCATTGGCCGTGCGCACGAATTCATCGGCCACATCCGTATTGCTCATGCCGGAACGCTGCGCGGCACGCCGCGCAAAGGTCTTTTCCAGCGCTTCCAGCGCGCGGGCGATTTCCTGCGCAGTAAAGCCGTGCCTGTCAGCCAGACGAATCTCTTCGGCCATGGCTTCAAGGGCGTCGCGCCAGCCGGTGGCGTGTGTTTCCACTGCCAGCGTGCCGGAAGGCAGAAAGCCCTGACGCCACCTGTTGACAAAGCGCCCGCTGTTCCAGAGCGCATCACGCTGGTCGCGCTCAAGCAGGCGTCGCTGCATGCAATATTCCACCACCGCATCTACGAGCTGCTCCAGCTGCTTTTGCCGGGTATCCCGAGCGTGCACGCGGGGGAACTGCAGTGTTACCGACACTTCTTCGCCACTGATGGCGCGCTGCTGGCTGATGACCTTCACCCCGTCAAGCTTGGGGCTGCCCCACTGTTCGGGCGAAGGCGCGGGGCCGGGGTTTTTCATGTCGCCAAAAATCTTTTTTGCCAGAGCTTCCACTTCAGGAGCCGACACCGCCCCCACAGCAACCAGAATCATGCGTTCGGGGTGATACCACTTGTGGTAAAACGCCGCCAAACGCTCAGACGTTGCCGACATGATCCCCGCCTCAGTGCCTATGGGCTGATTGACAAAGGCCGTACCGGCATACATCTCGGCGGTGCGCTGGCGGCGGCTCTGCATGGCCTCGCTGTCGCGCTTGTTTTTTTCTGCCAGTATGACTCCCCGCTCCTCTTCGACCTCCGTGGGGTCAAACAGCATGCCGTCGGCAAAATCACGCAGGATGGTCAGCCCCATGCTCAGGGATTCCCTGTCGGCCCCGGCGAGATTCAGCTTGTAAACGGTTTCCACCCAGCCCGTATGGGCATTGGTATCGCCGCCAAAGCTCATGCCGTGCTTCTGGAAAAAGGGGATAAGCGAACCGGGAGGAAAATTGCGCGTGCCGTTAAAGGCCATGTGCTCCACATAGTGGGCGTAGCCAAGCTCGTCGTCCTTTTCCATGAGGGAACCGGCCTGAACATCGAGGTACAGCGACACCCGGCCATTATGATTGGCATTGGGTATCACGGCATATCTGAAACCGTTGGAGAGGCGTCCAAAGACAATGGAAGGATCAGGCGGGAGGTCTGAATGCTCATGTGCCCATTTGCCATCATACCAAAAGGCTTCTTTTTCTCCGTCTGATAAAAGACCTGTGGCATAAAGCTGCATGGGGTTGCCGATAAAGTACACAGCCAATGCCATTGCAACAATCATCATGCGATATAGGGAAAGCATATGATCACCTTTTGTACAGGCCGACAGACCACAACGAAGAGGAACAGCAGGCCTGAAATTTGCCGTTCACGCCATCGAAATCAAATTTCTATTTCAAAAGAAAAACCTTCGTGGGCTTCCCGAACACAACTCCGCCATCACCACAATCAACGTATCAAGGCACAAAAAATCAGCACGAGCCTGCATCCCCACATCCCAGGCTCTGTGCGCCCTCAAGCGGCTTTACCGGTGTCACGCCCGGCATTGCATGAAAAGTCCGTGCAGCATGACCGCTGCCCGCCCGTGCGCGCCTTCATGCCTGACCCGCAAGCTCCGTCAGTGCTACGGCCCGGCATCAGGGCGAAACCGGCAGCCGACCCCAAAGAAAAACCGTGGGCACGCATGGCGAAAGCATCCGCCAGGGCAGCACGTGCCCCGCTTAACCTTCCTCGGCAAAACTGAAGCCGCCGGTGTTCTCTTCCGCCTCGTGCTGCAACCTGTTGAGCAACTGCCCCGCGTAATTTATGCACACACCTTCAAGGCGGTTGAGCCGGGCGCGAAAAACGTTGAAGCCGCACACAGCGGGTATTGCCACAAAAAGGCCCACGGCCGTGGCGATGAGTGCCTCGGCAATGCCCGGGGCCACGGTGGCAAGCGAGACGCTTCGCATCTGCGCAATGGCTGTAAAAGAATGCATAATACCCCAGACCGTGCCGAACAGACCGATAAATGGAGCCGTGTTGGCTGTTGTCGCCAACAGCGACAATGAAGATTTAAGCTGCGCGATCTCTTCGGCTATGCCGAAATGCAGTGACCGGCGCACATTGTCGCTGAGCAGGCGCACGGCATCGCCGGTGCGGGCAATACGGTCATATTCCCCCAGGCCACGCCTTGTGATGCCGTAAAGCGGCGACTGCTCATCGCGCCCCACCACCAGCAGCGCATCTTCCAGCCTTTCAGCAGCGTCAAAAGCCGCCAGACCGTCACTTGCGCGCCGTTGTGCGGCCCGCAGGGTCAGCCACTTTGCTCCCATATACGCCCAGCTGGAAACAGACATGCCCAGCAACAGCACAAGAACAAGCTTGTTGACAAGCGTTGCCTGCAAAACGGCCTGAATTATGGAGTCCAATGAGTCCCTCCGCCAACCAGCGCCAGCCTGCTGCTGACGGCAGGCTGGCCCCTGCGTTTGTAACCATCACAGTTGAAATTGAAAATGAAAATTAATTTTTTTGAATATCCAATCGGCTTCTATCCGTCAAGCCTGCTTTTTTCCAAAAACTGCATATGGCCGCCCTGCCCCTGAACATAAAAAATCATGTGCTCATGATCACAGATAGGCAGCCGACAAAAACACTTCCCGATGCTTTCCGGCCTGATTGCGGCTGCACAGTACGCGCCCGGCGTTCGCGCGGTGCTGATCAGGCTACCGGCCCCGGTCTATCTGGCTGCCGAGCTGGCTGTGTCGGTGGGGCGGTCAGCCTGACTGCCGGGCTGGCGGTCGGGCGGGCGCTGCCCCTGCTCCTTCCCGGCGGCTGATCACGAAGCGGCTGATCACGCGGCGACTGACGGCTGGCGGCTGGCACGGGCACGCCCGGGCACTGGCCCTGCGCCCGGTCTGGCAAGCTTTTCTGCGGTGCGGCGAGAGAGCGGGCATCCCCCCTGCCGGCCGGGCCTTGCCACTCCAGTGCTTATTCTGTATGCAGCCTCTTGCACCTCATGTTCAAAGAAGGATGTCATGGGCTTTTTCTACAGTATGCTCTCTTCGGCAGCCTTCGGGCTTATCCCCCTTTTCAGCCTGCCGCTCATGGCCAGGGGGCTTTCTCCGGCTACCGTGCTTTTTTACCGTTTTCTCATTGCTTCCATTGTGCTGGGGATACTTATCCTGCTGCGGGGCGAGCGCCTGCACACCTCGCGCCGCAACCTTGCCAAGCTTACGGGCATGAGCCTCATGTACGCCATGGCGGCCCTGCTGTTCATGCAGGCATTCAAGTACATGCCAAGCGGTGTGGCTGCCACCCTGCACTTCTCCTACCCGGTGATGGTCATGCTCATGATGATCGTGTTCTTTCATGAGCGCTTTTCATCAATTACCGCTCTGGCCGTGGTTCTTGCCATCAGTGGCGTCTACCTGCTGAGCGGCGGTTCACAGCCCGGCAGCGTGGCAGACATGAGCGTGCTCGGCCTGACGCTGGCTCTGGCCTCGGCCCTGTGCAACGCCATCTACATCACCAGCCTCTACGCAGCCCGCATCAGCAACATGACGGGGCTTGTGCTCACCTTCTATGTCATGGCTTTTGGCGCGCTCTGCTCACTGGCAAACTCGCTGGCAACAAACAGCTTCCAGATGCTGCAAAGCTGGCAGGAACTGGCGCTGGCCGTCCTGCTGGCCCTCGTGACCGCCGTGCTTTCCAACTACACCCTTATTCTTGCCGTACAGCGCATCGGTTCTACTCTTGCGGCAGTAATGGGCGTGCTGGAACCTGTCACCGCGGTGGTCGTGGGCATTCTGGTATTCAACGAGCCGTTCAGCCTGTCACTGCTTACGGGGCTGGCGCTTATTGCGGTTTCGGTAGTTCTCGTCATGCTTGGCGGGCACATCCGCCACCTGCTGACCCGGCGCAAGGCAACGCTGCCGCCTGCCCCCTGACACTGCCCTGGCACTGCCCCCGGCATTGCCCCCTGACACTGCGCCCGGCACTGCCCGCACCGTATCGCATCCCCCGGCCATCGTCGTGCGGCCGTGCAGCCTGCCAGAGTTGTCGCCCGGCCTTTGGCCGCCTTGTCCGTGCCCGTTCTGTGGCACAGCCACCGCGCATCCGGTCGCCGTCTTTGGCAGCGCCGCAGGCGGCCCTGACAGATTCGCTGCCAGAACAAAAAGCTCCCCGGCATAGTGCCATGCCCCATCAGGCAGACAAAACAAAAAAGCCCGGATGCCATACGGCATCCGGGCGTGAAAACACCGGCAACACAGTGCAGTGCGCCTGCGGATCAGGCGGCTTCTTCAGGTCCGGCCCGCCAAGGGAACCACAGCGGCTCCGCTGCGGCTGGCCCCGTGAGGACAGAACGCTGCGTGCGGGCTGCTCAGGCCAGTCCGGCAGTTTTGATATCCTGCAACCAGGGTGCAAACGCTTCTTGCGCGCGGGCCGAATACAGCGCCTTGCGGTCCTTTTTGCGGGCCCTTTCTCCAAGTTCCGGCATCAGGCCAAAATGGGCATTGGAGGGCTGAAAGCGCTTGACCGGCGTTTGCAGATGACCAAGCAGCGCACCAAGGGCGCTTTCCACCGGGGGGCGAACAAGATTCAGCCCGCGGGCGCGCGCGTCCAGCAGGATGGCAAGCCACAGGCCACTGGCGGCGGATTCCACATAGCCTTCCACGCCGGTAATCTGCCCGGCAAGATACACGCCCGGCCGCGCCTTGAGGGAAAGGTCGGCATCCAGCACGTGCGGTGCGTTTACATACGTGTTACGGTGCATGCTGCCAAAGCGGGCAAACTCCACCTTTTCCAGCCCCGGAACCAGACGGAAGACCCGCGCCTGCTCGCTCTGTGTCAGCTTGGTCTGACAGCCCACGAGGTTGCAGGTGTCACTATTGGCATTTTCAGCCCTTAGTTGCAGAATGGCCCAGGGGCGACGGCCAGTGCGCGGGTCCACAAAGCCCACCGGCTTGAGAGGGCCGAAGGTCAGCGTGCGCTGCCCGCGCTCGGCCAGCGTTTCCACCGGCATGCACCCTTCAAAATGCTTTTCCTGCTCGAATTCGTGCGCGGCAACTTTTTGAGCGTCAAGCAGGGCCTGATAGAAAACTTCGTATTCCTCGCGGCTCATGGGGCAATTCAGGTAATCCCCCTCGCCTTCGGCCTCGCCGTTTTCCTGCCCATAGCGCGACGCACGAAAAACAATGTCCATATTCAGTGAATGCGTCCAGATGATAGGAGCGATGGCATCATAAAAATAGCAGTGCTTTTCGCCCAGCGCACCGGCCAGAGAGGCCGAAAGCCCGTCAGAGGCCATCGGCCCGGCAGCCACGACGACAGCGCGCCCTTCTCCCTTGAACGGTTCCAGCGCCGCATCGTCCAGCGACTGCACCTGCTGCCGCACAAGCCGGATATTCGGCTCGGCGTCCACGCGCTGGCTCATGTTGCGGGCAAAAGCCTCGCGGTCTACGGCAAGAGCCTTGCCCGCAGGCACACGGCAGGCATCGGCAGCTTCCATAAACTGGCTGCCCAGAGCACGCATTTCGGCCTTGAGCAGCCCAACGCCCGAAGTTGGCTCGTCGGAACGCAGGGAATTGGAGCACACAAGCTCCGCCAGATGGTCGCTCACATGTGCCGGCGAGCGAAACAGGGGCTTTTGCTCAAAAAGCTCTACCGCATGTCCGGAGCGGGCCAGACGCAAGGCGCATTCGCAACCGGCAAGGCCGCCGCCCACCACGGCTATGGACAATTTTTGCATATATTCTCCTCTGCGGGCAGATTGTAAGAAAAAAAGGCTTCTGGCAAGCATGAGAGCAATAATCAATAACACGTTATTTTTTATATCGAAATTCATATTCACAAGTTCGCCACGGTACGGCTGCCTTTTTTGCATGCCCCGGGCGCTCTTCCCATCGTCATTTAAAATGCGTATTGTCGCGGGGTTATTCTAACACGGGTAAATGCATGGTCAAGTCGTCCAAAACCCTCATAGCTATCGTTGTTCTTACGGCGCTTTTCACCGCGCTGCTCATAGTGGTGCGCGAATACGCCGTGGAAACAACACGCCACCTCTCGCAGGACCTCACCACCCGCCTTGCTGAAGTAAGCCTGCGCGTTGCCGATGACTTTGAACACAGCATTGAAAACAAGCTCAATGAATTACAGGAGATTACCAGCTTTCTTGCTCAGGAAGACTGCCTGCCCCGCAAGGACTGCGTGCTGCACTATGCGCCGCTGTTGCGTGCCGCCGGTCTGAAAAGATTTGCCATCATCAGCCCGGATGGTCAGGGCTTTTGCTCCATGACGGGCCTTTCCATTGACATTGAACAAAACAGCAAAAAAAGCCTTTTCGAGCGGGCACTTGCGGGCACAGCCAACATAGCCGCCGTGCCGGACGGCAAGGGCAGCAAACTTGCCGTGGCGCTGCCCATTCAGCGCAATGGAACCATTGTGGCGGTGCTTATTGGTGAACTTGAAGACGGGCCTATGAAAAAAAGCCTGTTTACAAGGGCATTTAACGACAAAGTCTGCAATATGGTCTTTGACGGCAGCGGTCGCCTGCTGTTTTCGGCCGCGCCGCCGGGCAGCCTTGACAGGCTGTTCCCCCAAATGGCCGGAAAGGGCCTGCCCGCTTCGTTGCGTGAACACCTGCAGCCCATTTTTTCCGCCACCGCGCCAAGAGCCGACAGCCTTGTCAAGGACGACCAGCACGCCTACTACGTCACGCATGTGCCGCTGTCATCGTACGGCTGGCAGGTGGTCTCGCTGCTGCCTGAAGAAGTGGTCAACGATCTGGTGGACAGACAGAACGACATTACCACCACTCTGGCCTGGCGGCTTTCCATTCTGGCAGGGCTGCTGCTGATCCTTATCATCGGCGTCATGCAAAGCTATCACCGCACCATCCACCATCAGCAGGAAGACTACCGCTCCATTATCGCAAGCATATCCGGCGGCGTCATCAAGTTCGGCGGGCTGCATGGCAAATTCCAGTTTATCAGTCCCAACTTTCTCAAAATGCTCGGCTACCGCAAAGACGAGTTTGATCAGCGATTTGGCAACGACTTTGCCCTGTCCATTTTTGAAGGTGACAGGGAAAACGCCCTCCGCACCATGCAGCAGCAACTGGAAGAAGGCATTCCCATTGATGTGGAATACCGCACCAGCGCCAAAAACGGCTCCCTTATCTGGCTGTATCATAAAGGATCGCCGGTACAGGCCGGTCCGGGCCAGACGTATATACAGAGCATAGTCTTTGATATTACCCACAACAAAGAAGCCGCACAGGCCAAACGCATTTCTGACGAGCGTTACCAGTTCATTCTGGAGCAGCACGACATTATTATTTTTGAGCAGAATCTTATTACCGGCAACTTCTCCTGTTCCGCAAAATGGATGCAGACCTTCGGCCATGTGTTCAATGTTCTTGAATCGGACCCCGAACAGGGCAAAATTCCCGTGCATGCCGATGATCAGGACCTGCTTGAAGACTTTCAGAAGCGCGTTCACAAGGACATGTACGAGCACAAAAAGCAGGTCGAGCTGCGCCTGCGCGATACCAGCGGCCTGTACCACTGGTATCGTATCGAAGCTTCAAGCCTCATCAGTGCTCAGGGCAAGCCCATATACTTTATCGGCATCATTACCGACATCGACCGGCAAAAAACCCTGGAACTGCGCCTGCGCACCCAGGCCACGCGCGACAGCGCCACGGGCATGTTCAACAAGCGCGCCACAGAACAGGCCATCTCGCGCTTTCTGAGTTTGCACAATGGCTCGAACATCGGCATCTACGCCATGTTCATGATAGATTTTGACAACTTCAAAAGCATCAACGACAGGTTTGGTCATACCGTGGGCGACAAGGCCATTTACCAGATGGCCCAGATCATCCGCCGCAACTTCCGCAGCAGTGATATTGTGGGCCGTGTGGGCGGCGATGAATTTCTTGTTTTCTGCACCGAAACCATGCCCCTTTCAAAGATACATGAAAGAGCCGCGACCCTTGTCAGACAGTTGCGCCTCCAGTGTGGTCAGGCCGAAGACGACCAGCCCCTGACCGCCAGTGTGGGCGTATCCTGTCACCCCACTGACGGACACGATTTTCTTGAGCTGTACCAGCATGCCGACATGGCTACCTATGAAGCCAAAAGGCGTGGCCGCAACCAGTGCGTTTTTTATGCGGAACTGACCGCCGGCGAGCAGAAGAGCGCGCGTGACACCCTTTTCCCTGCTGAAGAGTGACAACACCCCGCTGCCCGCAGGCCCAAAAGCATGCCGACAGGTATATTCCATCAGAAAAGCCCGCGAAATGCGGGCTTTTCTGATGGAATACCGAAAACCGGAATCTTTTGCGCAGAACTTGCCCTACAGGCGTTCCACCACTTTATCGCCCATGGCTTTGCAGCCCAGCAGTTCCTTGCCGGGTTCCATAATGTCGGCAGTGCGGAAACCGTCGGCCAGAGCCTTGCGCACGGCCCTTTCAACATGATCCGCCTCCTCGGCCATATCAAAACCCAGACGCAGCATCATGGCTGCCGAAAGGATGGTCGCCAAGGGATTGGCCACGTCATGCCCCGCGATATCCGGGGCGGAACCGTGTATGGGTTCAAACAGGCCCGGCCCGGCAGCACCGGTGGAGGCGGAAGGCAGCATGCCCAGCGAACCGGTGATTACCGATGCTTCGTCCGACAGGATGTCGCCAAAGATATTGCCCGTCAGGATCACGTCAAACTGTGAAGGGTCGCGCACAAGCTGCATGGCGGCATTGTCCACATACATGTGGCTCAGTTCCACATCGCTGTATTCCCGGTGAACTTCCATGACCACTTCTTTCCACAGGCGCGAGCACTCCAGCACATTGCTCTTTTCCACAGAGCACACCCTGCGCCTGCGCCTGCGGGCCGTTTCAAAGGCAACCGTGGCGATGCGGCGGATTTCTTCCTCATTATACAGCATGGTATTGTAGCCGGTGCGCAGCCCTTCGCGCACTTCAATGCCGCGAGGTTCACCGAAGTATACATCCCCCGTCAGTTCGCGCACCACCACAAGATCAAGACCTCTGGCCGCGATGTCGGCCCGCAACAGGCAGGCCCCAGCAAGCTCGGGCAAAAGCATGGCCGGACGCAGATTGGCAAACAGGCCAAGCTCTTTGCGGATGCGCAGCAGGCCCTTTTCAGGGCGCAGGTCCTGACTCATGCCATCCCATTTGGGACCGCCCACTGCGCCCAGATACACGGCATCGGCATTGCGGCACAGCCGCACCGTGGCCTCGGGCAGGGGATCGCCCTCGGCGTCAATGGCCGCACCGCCGATAAGGGCTGTTTCAAAAACAAAGCCGTGGCCGAACTTTTCAGCCGTGGCTTCCAGCACCTTGACGCCCTGAGCTACTATTTCCGGGCCAATACCGTCGCCGGGTAACAGGCAGATAGTCTTTTTCATGAAACATCCTTCAATATATTTGGTCATCTTCAGGAACGCCCGGCCCAGGGCACGGCTTTTTTCCTGATGCAGGCTCTTCCCCTGCCCGGCGGCTGCCCGCGTGGCTGCGGTTCCGGGGTTACGCACCGGGGTTACGCACCGGGCGCGCCGCCTGCTGCCTGTGAGAGAAATATTCCCCTCAATCAGCGCACACTGCGCACCTGCCTGCCATCTGTCTGCGCACCTGTCTGCGCACCTGTCTGCGCAGGCAGACTGCGTGCCGCTCGTGGCGGGCATCTGCTCGGGCAACAGCCTTTACAATCTAGAGCAGATTAACTTTGAGAATATACATTCTCAAAGTTCAAGGCACGCTCACTTCGGCGTTTAACCGCGCAGATAAACTGCGCTTACGCCTCCGTAGCGAACGTCTGCTCACGCAGCCGCCAGAGCAATTTCAAAGTGAAATTGCTCTAGGCGAGCCGCTCCTTCACATAACCCACAAGCCCACCCTTGGCGAGAATGGCAGACATGGATGCGGGCAAAGGCGGGCAGGTGATTTCAGCACCGGTGGTCAGATTGCGGATAGCGCCTGTGGAGGCGTCTATTTCCAGCTCGTCCCCGTCACTGATTTTGTCCACCTCATCCCCCACTTCCATGAGCAACAGCCCCATATTAAAGGCATTGCGGTAGAAAATGCGTGCAAAGCTGTGGCCGATGACCACGGGCATGCCCGCGCCCAGAATGGCTATGGGGGCATGCTCACGCGATGAGCCGCAGCCGAAGTTGCGCCCGGCCACCATGATGTCGCCGGGAGCCACACGCTTCGCCCAGCCGGGTTCAAGCCCGGACATGCAGTTTTCGCCAAGCTTTTGCGCGTCAGTGGTTACAAGAAAGCGCGCGGGGATAATGGCATCCGTATCAATATGTTCGCCCACCTTGTGGGCCTTGCCCTTGTAGTTCATGATCATAATCCTTTTTGCCTGCCTGCTGGACGCATGCAATTGCTGTCACGGCCCTGCTGGCGGCATCCTGCGTTTCGCAGTCCGTCCGGGCGGATGCCCGGCTGCGGATCAACGGCGAAGAAAGCCCGGCTTTACAGCTGGTCAGGCCCGGCCACATATCCGGTGACAGCCGAGGCGGCGGCCACCAGAGGGCTTGCCAGATACACCTCGGAACTCAGGCTGCCCATGCGGCCCCTGAAGTTGCGGTTGGTGGTGGCTACGGCTCGCTCGCCATCGCCCAGAATCCCCATATGCCCACCGAGGCAAGGCCCGCACGTGCTTGGCCCCACAATGCATCCCGCCTCCATGAATACTTCGACAAGTCCTTCGCGGAGGCACTGTTTCCACACTGTGGGCGTGGAAGGCAGCACGATGCAGCGCACGTGTCTGTCCACCTTGCGGCCACGCAGAATCTCGGCGGCATCGCGCATGTCGCTGATGCGCCCGTTGGTGCAGGAGCCTATAACAACCTGCTGGATGGCCGTATCACGCACCTCGGAAACTGGCTTCACATTGGACGGCAGATGCGGACAGGCCACCACAGGCTCCTTGTCCGTCACATTCATGTCCACCACCCGCTCATAGGCAGCACCGGGATCGGCAGCCATATTATCCAGCACGCCGGGGCGCTTGTGCTCGGCGCAATAGGTGCGTGTCTTGGCGTCCACGGCAAAAAGCCCCACCTTGCCGCCAGCCTCGATAGCCATGTTTGCCATGCTCAGGCGGCCCTCGACGGAAAGGGCGTCCACCACGGGGCCACCGAATTCCAGCGCCTTGTACAGAGCGCCGTCCACACCGATGGCGCCGATAAGCATGAGCATCAGATCCTTGCCACGCAGCCAGCGGGGCATGTCGCCACGGATATTGACGCGGATGGTGGGCGGGACCTTGAGCCAGGTTTCGCCCAGGGCCATGCCCGCCGCAATGTCTGTCGAACCCATGCCCGTGGCAAATGCGCCAATGCCGCCATAGGTGCAGGTGTGGCTGTCTGCCCCGATGACAAGGTCGCCGGGGCCCACCAGCCCCTGTTCCGGCAGCAGGGTATGCTCCACGCCGCAATCGCCGCCCTCGTAATAGTGCACAATGCCCTGCTCTTCGGCAAACCGGCGGCTGATAAGCACCTGATTGGCTGAATCAATGTCTTTCTGCGGGGTAAAATGGTCCATCACAAGGGCAATCCGGGTGCGGTCAAAAACCTTTTTCGCGCCCATGCCGTAAAAGGATTTGATAGCCAGCGGGCCGGTAATATCATTGGCAAGCACCATTGACACCCGGCACTGGACGATCTGGCCGTCCTGTTCCACCGCATCGTCCGTATGGGCTTGCAATATTTTTTGCGCAAGCGTCTGAGCCATGATCTGTTCTCCTTTGAAGCTTGAACCCCTGCGGTATGCCCACGGGATCGGTTGCTGCCGACATCCCCCGGGGCCTGTGCCGCCCCGAAAAGGAATCCGCCGTGCACGGGCATTTCGGCCTGGCCGATGGGGTTCCGATTAACGCCGACGCCATGCCGCCGGTCATCCATGCAGGGAAAAAACGCCTATCCGTCATGCTGACAATGCAGACGCGGGCCTTCTTCTTCCTTTTTGGAAAGATGGTTCAAAGCGTTGACATAGGCTCGGGCGCTGGCCACAAAAATATCGGGATGCGTTCCACGCCCCACGGCGCTGTAATCCCCGTCGCGCAGGCGTACAGTCACTTCGCCCAGAGCGTCGGTTCCTCCGGTAATGGCGTTGATGGCGTACTGCTCAAGCTCGGCCTCGCGACCCACCATGTCCGCAATGACATTGAAGAGCGCGTCCACCGGGCCGACGCCAAATCCCGCACCGCTGCTTTCCTTGCCGTCCACATCCATAATAACGGCGGCCGTGGGCGGCACGCCGCCAGCGTCCGAGCTTTGCACACTCACATGGCGCAGACGGAAACGGTCGGGCGCGCGGTATATCTCTTCCTGCACAAGCGCCATAAGGTCATCATCATGCAGGCTTTTCTTGCGGTCGGCCAACTGCTTTACAGCCTCGAAAAGCAGGTTGAGCTGCTCATCTTCAAGCTTGTAGCCCATGGCTTCAAACTTGTTGCGCACGGCATTGCGGCCCGAATGCTTGCCGATAACAAGATTGCTCTCGGTACGGCCCACCGACTGCGGCGTCATGATTTCGTAGGTTTCGCGGTTTTTAAGCATGCCGTCCTGATGAATTCCGGACTCGTGCGCAAAGGCGTTGGCCCCCACGATGGCCTTGTTGTTGGGTATGGGCTGGCCGATGGTCATCGAAAGCAGGCGGCACGAAGGATAGAGCTGCTCGGTGATGATATTGTGCTCCAGGCCAAAATAATCCTGCCGCACCCGCAGGTTCATGACAACCTCTTCCAGCGAGGCATTGCCCGCGCGCTCGCCGATGCCGTTGAGCGTCACCTCGGCCTGCCGCACCCCCACCTTGAAGGCCGCCAGCGTGTTGGCCACGGCAAGGCCCAGGTCGTTATGGCAGTGCACGCTGAAAATGGCCTTGTCGCTGTTGGGCGTATTGGTGATGACATGCTCGATGCGCGCCGCGTATTCGGCGGGCTGGGCATAGCCCACAGTGTCCGGCAGGTTGACCGTGGTGGCTCCGGCATTGATGACGGCTTCCACCACACGGCAGAGAAATTCCGGTTCGGATCGCGAAAAATCCTCGCAGGAAAATTCCACGTTGTTTGTATACATGGCGCAACGCTTCACTCCCTCCACGGCCATCCTGAGCACGTCATCGGGATCTTTGCGCAACTTGTGGCGCATATGCAGCGGCGAAGTGGAAAGAAAGATGTGAATGCGCGGGTTGCGCGCCAGCTTGATGGCTTCCCAGCAGCGGTCAATATCTCCCGCAACGCAGCGGGCAAGACCGGCCACCTGTATATCACCGGCCTGCGCGGCAATGCGCTGCACAGACTCGAAATCGCCGGGGCTGGAAGCGGGAAAACCGGCTTCCATAATATCAACGCCGAGCACTTCAAGCTGATGCGCCAGGCGCAATTTTTCCTGCAAATTCATGGTGGCGCCGGGCGACTGCTCGCCATCGCGCAAGGTGGTATCGAAAAAATATACACGATTATTCATGAGAGACTCCTCTGGGTATGACAAGTAATGTATCTTGCATAACGGCCACCGACGGGGCGGCGGTTCCAGGGAGGGAGGCATTCCGCCCATAGGGGCGGCGAGCCGTTACGCAACCTTAATCGCTCTGGGGCGATAGGGCGCGTAGTAGCTGCCGGTCGCGACGGGGAAGGATCACGAAGGTGTAGATGAGACCACCGGCAATATACACCGCACAGAGCACAAAGCCCATGACGCGGGGAAAGGAAATGACGGTGGCAAGAATGAGCAGAAAGGCAAGCATGGCGCGAACAGGGTGCGCGCGCAAAAAGTCGTATTCCTTGAAGGAAAAATACCGCACCCGGCTCACCATCAATGTGCCCACGCCCAAGGCCAGCAAAAGGGCCACATAGGGCGTAACGGGCTGCAACACTTCAGGGAACAGAGCGGCAAAGAACACGAAGGTCACGATGGTGCAGCCGCCGGCAGGGATGGGCAGGCCGATGAAAAAGCGCTTGCCCGCAGCAGCCGTGCTGACGTTGAAACGTGCAAGGCGCAAGGCTCCGCATGCGGCATAGATAAAGGCCGCGGCAATGCCCACGCGGTTAAAGCTTTGCAACTGCCACTGCCAGAGCAGCATGGCGGGCGCAAGGCCAAAGGCCACAAGGTCGGAAAGCGAATCGTACTGTACGCCGAACTCGCTGGCCGTATTGGTCAGGCGGGCCACCTTGCCGTCAAGCCCGTCCATGACGGCAGAAAGCAGAATGGCCATGCAGGCGGCTTCAAAGCGCCCCTGCCCGGCCCATACCATAGACAAAAAGCCGAGAAACATGCTCAACGTCGTGATCATGTTCGGCAGGAGGTATACTCCTTTGCGCGGCTTTTTGGCTTCTGTGGTCATGCTTCACCAATATGGCCCAGAGGGCCGTTATAGCGCTGTAAAAAGCTAGCTTTGCCTTGCGCGGGCCACAACACACTGCCCGGCAAAAACCTGCTGCCCCAACTGCGCAGCCGCAACATATCCCTCAGGGAGGTAAAGGTCAACACGTGAGCCAAAGCGAATCATGCCGTACTTCTGCCCGCGCTCAAGGGTGTCGCCCACATCGGTGCGGCAGACAATGCGCCGGGCCACAAGCCCCGCGATCTGCACCATGCTCCACTGTTTTCCCTCGGTATCGCGCAGGCTGTAGGCGCAACGCTCGTTGTCGGTAGCGGCCTTGTCAAAGGCGGCATTGACAAAAGCACCGGGAAAATAGCGAATGTCTTCCACCGTTGCGGCCACGGGCGAACGGTTCACATGAACGCTGAAAACATTCATGAAAATGCTGATGCACAGGCGCTTTTCGCCGCTGAAAGGATCGGCCTTTTCTTCAATTCGTATAACTTTTCCGTCGGCGGGGCTGATGGCAAGCCCTTTGCCCTGAGGCGTCACACGCTCGGGATCGCGGAAAAAATGCATGCTGAACCAGCACAGGGCCAGAAAAACAAGGGCCAGAGGCCACCAGCCAAGGGCGGCAAAAACAAGGGCCGAAAATCCGGTCAGGCCAATGCAGGGCCAGCCTTCGGGGGTAATGCCGCAATGGGCGGGGCGCATGGCAACTCCTGTACGTAATGCGCGGCAAGGCCGCACGGTTGCGCAATCAATGCAACAGCATAGACTGATGTGATCCGCATGGCAAGCGGAAGTAAAAAGGCGGGCCGTCAGGCGTACGGTTTTCAGGCCGCAGAGCGCCGTAAATCGGGCGTTTTTGGCACAGGCAGCCTTGCCGCATGACAGCATGAAGGCATGGCGCCCGGCCGCCGGGCAAAAGCAGGCCAGCGGCACGCCCCTCTTGCCGTATGCCGCCACCGGGACTATACTGTGCACCATGAGCAGCATATTCAACCGCCGTTTTCCGGTCCGGGCCGCCCTGTGCAGTCTTGCCCTGGCAAGCCTGCTGACCGGGTGCGGCCCCAAAGATATCGGCGCGGGAAGCTCCGGCGACGCGGCTGCCACGGCACAGGGCGTAGCGGCCGAAGACCAGTTGCGCTATCCCATCATGGGCTCCAGCCGGACACAGCAATTGCTTTATATGCAAAACAGGCCCGATGTCATGGCCAATACGCAGCAATGGCGGTTGCAGCAGTTCAACCGCGCGCACGGCCTTGACCGCGACCAAAACCCGGAACATCCGGAATACAGGGCTTTTCCCAAACAACGCAGCCCTTTCAAGCAGTAACCTATGGACCCCATTACGCATGCCGCCAGCGGCGCAGTTGCCATGCTGGCCTTACCGCACCGCCCCGCCACCCGCTGGGCCGTGCCTCTGGCCGCCATCGCAGCGGCCTCGCCTGACATAGATGTGCTTTTTTGCCATACTCCCCTGCAATTCCTCCAGCTACACCGGGGCATTACCCATTCACTGGCGGCAGCACCGCTGATGGGGCTGCTGCTGGCCCTTCTGGCGCGCCCCCTGTGGCGGTCGAACACGCCGGGATGCTGGAGCTTTGCCAAAGTCTGGCTGTTTATGGTTTGCATGGTGTTGCTGCACATCTGGCTGGATATCATCACCACCTACGGAACCATGATCTATCTGCCCTTTTCGTATGAACGGGTACGCCTGAATGCGGTCTTTATCATAGACCTGCTGCTGACCCTGCCCCTGCTCTGGGCGGTCTGGCGGTGGCGCGCGCGGCGGGGCCTCATGCGGCTGACCCTGGCCTGGATTATTGCATATCCGCTCCTGTGCGTCGGGCTTAACGCCTGGCACACCGCGCAGACGCAGCAGCGTCTGGCGAGCGAAGGCCGTGCTGCCGGCCAGATTGTGGTGCTTCCCGATGGCTTCGGCCCCCTGTTCTGGCGTACATTGTATGAAGAGGACGGCCCCGGGGGCCGCCTTGTGTACAGTCAGGGGCTTGATGTACTGGGCCGCCCCCATGACGACCCGGTTGCCCATACGGCCGCGCCCCCGGAACTCATGGCAGCTCTGGCCCGTCAGTCAGTGGCGGCGGACGCCTTTTTCGACTTTACCCTGCTGCCGGTCATGACTTCCCTGCCCGCCAGCGACATGCCGCACGGGATGTCCGGCGTGCCCGCTTCTTCCGCTGCGTCCGGCACAGCCGATACAGCCAGCCCGTCAGACACTGCGGCCGAAGCCCCGAAGCGCAACGCCACGTACGTACTTTTTCATGACCTGCGCTTCGGCAGCAGCCTGAAGCTGGTGCGCGCCGCCATGGCCAGCCGCCCCAATGCGGACATTCCCTTCCAGTACATGACAAGGCTGGAAATGCCCGCAGCCGGGGAAGCCCCGACGCCAGAGGCGGAAAAACAGACGGACGTTCGCCTTTTGCAGGAGCGGCTGCGCTTTTCCGACAGCGGCAGGGATTCTCAGTGGCAAGCTCCCCGGCCCCCCGCGGAACCGGGCATTCTGGACTGGCTGGTCGGGCTGCGCTGAGGCTGCTCCGCCTGACGGGCGCAATCGCCCATACACGCTACAACAACGGCGACGAGGTGTTTATGAACAGCAGTTTTTCGCATCTGGACGGGCAGGGCAATGTGACCATGGTGGACGTCGGCAACAAGCAGGCCACAGAACGTGTGGCTATTGCCGAAGCGGTGGTGGAGCTTGGCCCGGCAACCCTTGAGCTTTTGCTCAAGGTGGCCCTGCCCAAGGGCGACGTGCTCACCTGCGCCAAAATCGGCGGCATCATGGCCGCCAAGCGCGTTGGCGACCTTATCCCGCTGTGCCACCCCCTGAGCCTCACCTATGCCGACATCCGCTTTGATGTGAGCGAAATCCCGCCGCGTATCCGTATTGAGGCCGAAACGCGCACCGTGGGCAATACCGGCGTGGAAATGGAAGCCATTGTGGCCGCGCAGACCGCTGCCGCCGTGATTTATGACATGTGCAAGGCCGTGCAGCGTGACATCATCATCAGCCGGGTGCGTCTGCTGCACAAGCGCGGCGGCAAAAGCGGCGAATTCAACGCGCCGGACATGGAAGAATGATGCTGCCTCATATTGATCCCGTTGCCTTCAGTATCGGCAACCTGCAATTGCGCTGGTATGGACTCATGTATCTTGCAGGCTTTGGCCTGGGCTGGTGGCTGGGCCGCCGGCGCGCCTCGCGCCCCGGTTCAGACTGGCGGGCCGCCGATGTGGACGACCTGCTCACCTGCGTCATGATCGGCATCATTCTGGGCGGACGCCTGGGCTATGTGCTGTTTTATGACCTGCCAGTCTACATCTCGGACCCGATGGAAATCCTGCGCATCTGGAACGGCGGCATGTCCTTTCACGGGGGCCTGCTTGGCGTACTTGGCGCTTTCTGGTACTTTGCCCGCACGCGGCATCGTTCTTTTCTGGATATTTCGGACTTTGTGGCCCCGCTGATTCCCCAGGGGCTCTTTTTCGGACGTCTGGGCAACTACATCAACAGCGAACTGTGGGGCAAGGTCACGGACGGCCCCTGGGGCGTGGTCTTTTCCGGTGGCGGGCCGCTGCCGCGCCATCCCAGTCAGCTTTATGAAGCACTGCTGGAAGGACTGGTTCTTTTTGCCCTGGTCTGGATATATTCGCTGAAGCCGCGCAAGCGCGGAGCTGTTTCCGGGCTGTTTGCCCTGGGCTATGGCCTGTTCCGCTTTATGGTTGAATTTGTGCGCGTTCCCGATGCCCAGCTTGGCTACCTTGCTTTTGGCTGGCTCACAATGGGGCAGGTGCTCTGCATCCCGCTCATGGCTGTCGGCCTGTGGCTGCTCTGCCGACAGGCGCCGATCATGCAACAGGGCATGCATGTGGTTGTGGAACGGCCCGGATCTAAAAATTCTGGCGGCCACGGCAATAAAAAACGCAAGCAGAAAAAATAGCAGCACTCAAACCTGAAACCATCCGGGCGCATGCAGCGGCGGATACCGGCCGTGCGGCCACGCTCACAGCGCACACCGGGCAGAATCATGACATCTTTGGGCGGTGGCCTTGCCTGCGCAGGCTGCCGCCTCACGTATTGGCGTCAATGGCCGCGCAGTTGACACCAGCCCGCTTTTTTGTGAAGCTGACCGCCGTTTATCCTAATCATTTTTTATGGAGATCACATGGCTAAAGAAGGTTCCATTGAAGTTGACGGCGTAGTGCAGGAAGCCCTGCCCAACGCCATGTTCCGCGTGGAGCTGGAAAACGGTCACGAAGTACTGGCCCATATTTCCGGCAAAATGCGCAAATTCTACATCCGCATCCTGCCCGGCGACCGTGTAAAGGTTGAGCTTTCCCCTTACGACCTGACCCGCGGGCGCATCACCTACCGCATGAAGTAGCAGCGGGCGCGGCGGCTTTTCTGTAGCCACGCTGTGGCCGAACCGCCCCTGGCCGCGCCCCCTCTTCTCTTTTCGCAGTTCGGCTGCGTCTTTCTTCCGTTACGAAAGCCCCATCCAGGCAAGCGCGCCCACGCACAGCAAGGCCCACAAACCGGCGACCACGTCGTCGATCATGATGCCGTATCCGGCGGGCAGCCAGTTTTCCGAAGCCTTGACCGGCCAGGGCTTGGCAATATCAAAAATCCGAAAAGCCACAAACGCTGCCAGCATCATAAAAAAGCTCGGATCGGGAAAAGGCAGCAGCACCAGCCATACCCCCACCAGTTCGTCGATGACAACTTCGCCCGGATCCTTGCGATCCAGCAGCTTTTCCGCACGCGTGGCAGCCACGGCCCCCAGAAAAAAGAGCGCCAGCAGCAGCCCGGCACGCAGCCAGATATTCAGCGGCAAAAAAATGTAGGGCGCCAGCAGACAGGCCACGGCTGTGCCCCAGGTTCCAGGAGCCTTGGGGTCCAGACCGGCCACCCCCAGGCGACAAAAGTACAAAACCAACTGGTCTTTCAGGCGCATTGTTTCTCCGGGCAGGTTGCAGCACCGCCAACGCGGCAAAAGCCGTCAGCAGACGGCGGACAGGACACATGCAGCCGGAGCGCGGATACCGCTGTTCCGGCATGGCGAAAGCTTTTCCGGCACGCATTCTAGTCATTTTACGCCTTCAGGGCCAGAATGAAAATACGTGCAACCCTCTGAAAAGCATGCACCGTACACACGCCAGGACACATAGCCATGCCCTGTTAACGCATTATTGCCTAAAAAACAGCTTTACCGTATAGGCATGACATGGACAAAAATCGCAGCGAACTTTTTGGCCGATTCAGCTACGATGACAGCCTGACCTATGAGGCACTGCTTGCCGTAGAAGAAAATCTCACAGCCGACCTCACGGCCCTGCTGCTGCGGGCTGACGCCGCGCATCTGGACTTTACCCCACTGGGCGACGCGCTCATGTTCCAGTGCGCGTTTGAGGCCCACAAACTCTACGTTTACCGAAAAATCGCCTTGGAAACCGCCGCATTGCTGCCTCCGGGCGTGCGGGGGCAGCTGTTGTGTCTGGACAAGGACTTCAATTCCCTGCATATATACTGGCTGCGCGCAGGACAATGGCAGGAAGAGGAACGTTCCGTTCCTCTTGAGCCACCGCCGGGCCTCAGGGTCTGGCGCACCGGCGGGGCTGGCGCCACAGCGGGCGGCGAAGAAGCGGAATAAACCCGCATGCGCCCCGCCCGCAGGGCGGAAAGAGCAAACCCGCGCAGCTTCCAGACGCACTCACGCCCGGATGGTGGAATCGGTAGACACAAGGGACTTAAAATCCCTGGCCGTCAAGGTGTGCGGGTTCAAGTCCCGCTCCGGGTACCAAGTTATAAAAAATTTGGCATCAATCGAATCCGGTTGATGCCAATTTTTTGCTGGAGACATTTCTATGCATTTGCATCTTCTTTCCCCTGCTCCCGCCAAAGGTCTCGATAAAACGCTTACTATGTAGTACGAAACCATGCTCATTGAAAAGTATTTAACGCAGCTACAGTTTGCTCACAAAAGTAAGACCGCGCGTTGCTAAAATATAGACGTATGGGCATCATACATCTACCAGATTATATCTTTTTAATACCTATTGAAGTTAAAAAATTATACGTTTTATCATAAAATTCAGGCATTCTAGTATGGTCATTTGCATTTCCTTCTGGAACAACGATGACCATTCCTTGCCTTGCGCGGGTCATAAGGACTCTGTATGCATTTTTTAAATAGCGCTGTTTGGGTTCGTTATGAACAGATTGCCATTTTGTTCCTTTAAACTGCCAATATTCCCACCTCTCATCAACTAACCGTAAATCAGCGTCCCAAACAAGCCCAACCCAATCGAGCTCAAGCCCTTGTGTTTGAAACTCTGTTGCGACGCCTTCAAGATAATACGACGATCGGACATCATTTTTGTCGTTCAAAAACCAACTAACTTCATCAATGCCACTTTTAACATCTACCCCAAGCGGCTTTAAGCGCTGTGCACTTGAACTAGCAACAAGCCCATAACGTTCTGTTCCGCGGGCTTGTTTTCTTAGCCAATCACGGGCTGTATCAATATCTCTGGTTAGTACTATCGAATATTTTTCATTTATCTCACATAGCAGGTCTTTTGCAAAACAACACTCTATATCGAGTATCGCCTTAACAAGGGCAGAAACCTTCTCCGAACGGAAAGAGCGGATTGATGCTGCGAGATGTAATTCTGGTTTCCAAATCTTGTTTTGAATCTGATCAAGTGATCTTCCCGCATTTGCGGTCAGGTATTCGCTATCGTGCAAGTTGGGTGATACCCAGGCTTTCCAGTTCGAAAAACGTCCAACAAGAGCCTGATACCATTCGCCTATTCCTGCTTCCCCTGTATGAATTTCCTGCCCCCCACCAATAAGGCATATAATAACAGCCCAACCTTGATGTCTATCCATTGCAGAAAGCAAAAACTCTGGTTCTGACATAGAAAAGCTCAAAACACCCCGCTTACGCTGCATAAACGAACTTGCCTGTTTCTTATCCCACGCCCTTTGAGCTTCATCAAAAATTACAACGCGCTCAATAGGGGCTTGGTTCGACCGCAGCATATCGTCACGAAAATGATGAATATTTTGAATAAAAGCTGCAGTTTTTCTTTCGCACGCTTTTTTATTACTCTTTTTGCCTGCTGATCTGGCCCGGCTAACTTCATCGCGACTGAGTGCTTCACGCAGAATACTAACAAGTGGGCCGTTCCCGGACAAAAACACTGCGTGCTGTCCGTTTTCCGGATCTTGCCATGCGTTTGCGATATTTAAACCGGCCAGAGTTTTCCCTGCCCCGGGAACTCCTGTAATGAAACAGATACTTTTTTGATTGTGCGCCTTAGTCATGTGGATAATATCTTTCACAGCCACTGTCGTTTGTGAAAGATTAATAGCACCAGCATCACTACGGCTGATCTCAGAAACCGAATGTCCAGCATATAAAGCTTGTGCCGCCTCAATGATTGTTGGCGTGGGATGATAGCCGGTCTTTTCCCAACGACTTTGCCAAGCTGTGTCATTTTCATCCAGTTCAGCGAGGCATTGCGAGAGCAACTCAGTCAAATTGTTAGGTGTCGCAAGCAGAGGAAAGTATACACCATCAGACCCCGCTAAAACTTCTTGGTGCACATAATCAGTGCCCGCAGTTGCTAGAAGAATTGGATAAACTGGTTGTGTACTGCTACCAGCATGAAAGTTTTTAAGGTCTAGAGCATAATCTGTTACTTGGTCCAGTGCGTGGCGATCATAGGACCGAGAACCAACTTTAAACTCTACTACGAATATTCCTTGTTTGATAAGAAGGATTACGTCAGCCCTTTTTCCCATTCTTGGAATAGCATACTCGAAGTAAATGTGCCCGCGAAAAGGAGCCAGCGTTTTTTGCAAAATTTCAATTTCAGTCAACCATGCGGTTCGTTGCTCTTGAGAGAGCTCAAAGTGATTATTTTGTGCTAAGACACCGAGCACTTTTTGGCGTGATGCGGCAAGAAATCTGTCAAGACTATTTTGGTAAAAAGCACGTTCTATCGTCTGCATCCGCCCCTCCCACTTGTGTCACCATTTGAAATTGTTAAGCCGTGACACCCTAACCTTAACGTACAAATTTTCCAACTAGTACACCTCGTTCGACGCACCAGCCGGGAACAGGCACGAACAGCGCCTCCCAGCGCAACCGGCGCGGCCCTGACTCCGGTTCGTACACGGGCTCATGATTTTCGCCCCGCAACCCGCGCGGCCACAAGGAGAAAACGCACTCTGCGCGCGGACTTGCGCCTGCGTGGGTCACATCGGCGGCGCTGGATGGGCGAAAACGCACTACGCATGCGGGCTTGCGGGAACGGTGGACCCGCAGACGTCATGAACCCGAAAATGCCCTACGCGCGCGGACTTACGTCTCGCAAATAATCCACCTGATGATCCGGCAGCGAAAATGCCCAACGCGCGCGGACTTACGGCCTGCCGTTTTCGGCCTGTCCTTCAGATCCCTGACAGGAGCACCCACCAGCCGCGGGCAGCACTTCCATCACATCTCCCGAGTGCACAGCTCCGCCATGCAAGACTCTGGCAAACACGCCTTGCCGGGGCATGATACAATCTCCCATCGTGTGGAATATCTGGCAGTGGTTATGGCACTCCTTGCCTATCTGCGACACTTCCAGAAGCACGTCATTACAGCGCAGGCGTGTCCCCACGGGCAGGGCCGCAAAGTCAATGCCGTCCACAACAAGGTTTTCCCCGAAGCACCCGTGCGTAACCACGGCTCCTCTGGCCCTGAATGCCTCAATGGCCTGCCAGGAAAGCAGGCTGACCTGACGATGCCACTTTCCGGCATGGGCATCGCCCTCAATGCCGTGGTCCACCACAAGTTCCGCCGAAGAAACGGTCGTTTTGGCTGTACCCTTTTTGGGGCTGGTACAGATGGCCTTGATCATTCCCATACTATTTCCCTATGGTTAAAGCATTTACGTCTTGAACCTTCAGACGCCTGCATGAGTCTTCACCAGCCGTGCCTGCTGAAAGCAGTTTCTGCTGGTGGCGACAGCCTCAACACCCGGCGGACGTCTCCCCTGCCCCACCGCGTTTCAGGCGGGCTATTCCATAATATAAAACACAAATCCGGCAGGTCAGCCCCAGAACAATAAAAAAGAACTTCGCGAGCAAATCAAATAAAATGCAGGAAGACACAAAAATTTCTTGACGGGCCAGGCATGAGTAGCTATATAACCCCTTGCCTCATGTAGGAGCGTAGCTCAGGTGGCTAGAGCACTTCCTTGACACGGAAGGGGTCAGCAGTTCAAGTCTGCTCGTTCCTACCAAAAGAAACTTCGGGGATGGTTCCCCTAAACGGCGGAAGGCCTTGGCCCCGCCCATAGCACAGGTTATCGAAAGATGGCCGAATGACCGGTATCGGCGCAGTGGGGAGGTTTACCTCCCCATTTTGTTTTGGCTTTTTTGTCTGGCCGGGCAGCGCCTCCGGCGACGCAAGGAGATAGTCATGGAAGTCCGTGTGGAAGGGCAAATGGTAGAGGGGCAGGCTGGCGACAGTGTGGCTGCCGTACTCCAGAAAGCCTTGAGCGGCAAAAAGTTCAAGGCCGTTGTGGCCGCCCGCGCTGTTGAAGGCGCGGAAGAACTGCTTGACCTTTCCTCTCCGGTTCCCGCCGGTTGCACCGGACTGGAGCCGGTGTACGCCGACTCGCCCGAGGGCCTGCAGATACTCCGTCACTCCACCGCCCACGTCATGGCGGCGGCGGTGAAACAGCTTTTCCCCAAAGCCCGCGTCACCATCGGGCCTTCCATCGAATCCGGCTTTTACTACGACTTTGACGTGGAAAAGCCCTTTTCCAGCGAAGACTTCCCCGCCATTGAAGCGGAAATGCAGCGCATCGCCAATGCGCGCGAGCCGTTTGCCCGTGAAGTGCTCTCCAAGGCCGAGGCCGTGGAGCGCTTCAAGGCTATGGGCGAAGACTATAAGGTCGAAATTATTGAAGGCATTGATGCAGACACTGTGTCGGTCTACACATGCAGCGGCTTTGCAGACCTGTGCCGCGGCCCGCATGTCCCGCACACGGGCTTTGCCAAAGCCTCCAAACTGATGAGCGTTGCCGGAGCCTACTGGCGCGGTGACGAAAAAAATCGTATGCTGTCCCGAATTTACGGAACAGCCTTTGCGGATGAAAAGGCTCTGGCCGCCCACCTGAAGCAGATGGAAGAAGCCAAACGCCGCGACCACCGCAAGCTCGGACGCGAACTTTCGCTTTTCACCTTCAAGGAAGACGTGGCCCCCGGCATGGTGTTCTGGCTGCCCAAGGGCATGCTTGTGCGCACCATTCTTGAAGACTTCTGGCGCAAGGAACATCTCAAGCGCGGCTATGACATAGTTCAGGGGCCGCAGCTTCTGCGCGTTGAAACATGGCAGAAGTCCGGCCACTACGACCATTACCGTGAAAACATGTATTTTACGCAGATCGAGGAAGACGCCTACGGCGTCAAGCCCATGAACTGCATCTCGCACATGC